>CANGMZ010000034.1 GCA_947454715.1 Chitinophagaceae bacterium | reverse complement strand
CGGCTGGGATTCCTTACTCTCAATTGTGCAGATGCCCAATGATATTCCTGTAGCAACTGTTGCTGTAAATGGTGCGCACAATGCAGGCCTTTTGGCTGTGCAAATGTTAGCTACACATGATGAAAGGCTAATGACATTACTCAAGGATGCAAAATTAAAAAATTTGGAGAAGGTTAAAAGCCAGCAAGAAGACATTAGGTTGAAAGCATAGAAACTAATCACTTACCTAATAAACACGATTTATGCCAGAACAAAGTGAGATTGTAATGATACAAGGATGTTTTCAGTCGGAACATGCCAAAGGCTTGATTATGAATTTAATTAAAGATAAAATTCAAGTAGAGCTAAAAAGTTTCAAAGGAAACAGCATGACTGAAGACTATTTGCAATACGATGAAGAAAGAAGAATTATAGTGGAAGAAGAATTAAGTAAGGCACTGGATAAAATCGGTGACAAAAGAGTTAATCTTCATGCAATAATTGTTGTAGAGCCATTGTTGGATTAGTATGAGCAATATTAAAAGTCAATACTTTACCGGAAGAAAAATTGTGATTGCAACAATGCATGGTAAAGAAGCGATTATTGGTCCTGTTCTGAAAAGTGAATTGGGTGTAGATTTTATAGTACCTATAAATTTCAATACGGATGCTTACGGGACATTTAGTGGTGAAATTGAGCGAGTTGTAGACCCCGCGGAGGCCGGTAGAATAAAATGTATGGCTGCATGTGAATTGACAGGTTGCGATTTGGCAATTGCCAGTGAAGGCTCATTTGGGCCACACCCGTCAATGTTTTTTGCTCCGGCAGATGATGAAATACTTGTATTACTTGATTTGAAAAATAATCTGGAGATAAAGGCAAGGGTAATCAGCACCAATACAAACTTTGCAGGTGACCTATTTACAGATTGGCAAGATGTTGAAAAATTTGCTAAAGCATCCCAATTTCCAACGCATAGCCTAATTATTCGCAAATCGAAAAGCAGTATTGAAGATATTGTGAAGGGTATATCTACTTGGGATGTTCTTCAAGAAAATTTCGAAATTTTCTTTGGTAAATATGGAGCTGCTTTCATAGAGACTGATATGAGGGCAATGCATAACCCAACACGCCAACTGGTAATAAAGGAGGCTACAACCAAGCTTGTACAGACGCTTAATAGTTCATGCCCAAATTGTTCCATTCCCGGTTTTGATGTAAAAATTGTTAGGGTAGGGTTGCTTTGCAAAATTTGTGGATCACCAACCAAAAGCACATATTCGTTTGTTTACGAATGTCAGAAATGTGAGCATAGAGCAGAAGTAAAATACCCGAATGGTAAAGAATATGAAGACCCTATGTATTGTGATTATTGCAACCCTTGATAAACGAAGCTGTAGAAATGACATTTAAAACTGAAATAGGGACTGATATTTTACGTGCTAAGCAATTTTTGGATAAAGAGGAAATTGTAGCAATCCCTACTGAAACTGTTTATGGACTTGCCGCAAATGCATTTAGCGAGAACGCAATTAATAAAGTTTACGTTGCTAAAATGCGTCCTACTAACAATCCATTAATTGTGCATGTTGCCAGGGAAGAATGGATATATCAATTAGCAACCGAAGTAAACGAAAAGGCAGAGTTGCTTATTGAAAAATTTATGCCGGGTCCGCTAACGCTTTTACTGCCCAAAAAGAAGTTGGTTCCAGATATCGTTACCTCCGGGTTACCTGATGTAGCCATTAGATTTCCGAATCACCCTACCGCCAAAAAATTGTTATCGCAATTAGATTATCCGTTGGCCGCGCCAAGCGCAAACCCTTTCGGGTATATCAGCCCCACTACAGCGCAACATGTGTATAATCAAATGAATAATAAAATTCCTTTTATACTTGATGGAGGACAGTGTAGCGCAGGAATTGAGTCAACGATAATTGGCTTCAAAAATAATCTTCCGGTAATTTATCGATTAGGTTCTATCACACTTTCCGAAATTGAAGCTGTTGTTGGTAAGGTCATCATCAATTCCAATACGAAAGATATCCTTGCACCTGGTATGTTGAAAAAGCATTATTCACCAAGTACACCGCTGCTATTAACGGAAGAGATTGACGAAGCTATGAAAAAATATAACGGCAAAAATATTGGACTCATAACTTACGATTCCTACAGTCCTTTGTTACCTGATGAACAACAGATTGTTTTAGGAAAATCAACAAACCTCGGTCAGGTAGCACACAACTTATATGCTGCAATGCATACAATAGATGCGGTAGGTTATGATATAATTATTGTGAAAAAGTTGCCGGATGAAGGTATGGGGAAGTCAATAAATGATCGTTTAACCAGAGCCTCAAATGTTTAATAGGAGTTACTAATTTATATAAACAATAGTAAATGTGAATTGCGCTCTTTTGATTAATAATTTAACCAATCCCACACTGTTGTTTTTTGCTCTGGGTGTATTAGCTTCTCTGGTGAAAAGTGACCTTGAAATTCCTCCATCAACTTCAAAATTTATATCCTTATATCTTTTGTTTTCTATAGGGTTCAAGGCGGCCAGGAACTAGCTCATAGCGGCTTAAATAGAGAAATTGTTGTTACATTACTATTGTCGATATCACTTGCCACCGTAGTTCCTTTGTAGGATGGTCATCCAATCGTTTTAATTAATTGGAAAATGATTGTATTACTATCGTTAACCTGTAAAAAATATTATTCATAAAACTGAATCAATCTTAAATGTTAACTTTGCTTCAGTAAATACTATTACTAACATGGAAGTGCAGCTACAAATAAAAATGAATGCCAAACTATATTTGCGTGACCCTGAAACATCAGAATTGGGTAAGGGCATTATCAGGCATGGTATTGAAATGATCTATGAATTGGGTTTCGAAGAGTTTACCTTTAAAAAGCTTGCTGTAAAGGTGGGCACAACAGAAGCCAGCATATACAGGTACTTTGAAAATAAGCACAGGCTACTTACTTATATTACTACTTGGTTCTGGACATGGCTTGAATACCAACTTATGTTTAATACCAATAACATTAGTGACAGTAAGCAAAAAATTGATGCAGTAATAAAGCTCCTAACCTATCAGGAAAAAGATGAGTTTGCATTGGAGCACATCAATAAAAGTGTTTTACAAAAAATTATAATTGCTGAAGGGGATAAATCTTATCTGACAAAGCACGTAACTGAGGATAATAAGTCTATGTTGTTTAAGCCATACAAAGATTTATGTCATCGTATAGCTCAGATTTTTTTGGAGTATAAGCCCGGATACCCTTATCCTCACTCCTTAGCCAGCACACTAATAGAAACAGCTCACAGGCAAATATATTTCAAAGATCATCTTCCCCGTCTTACTGACTTTGGAAATGCGAAGGATTCCAATATTGTAGTAAGCTATCTTAGCCACATGATATATAGTATGCTTGATGCAACTAAAAAGATATAGTTTATTAAAGTGAAGCTGTTGACCAAAGGAGACTAATATAAGCTTTTTGCCATTTGGCTTTTAACTCAACCAGCTTTTGTGATGTTTCCAGTACTTTAGATTGACGTGCATTTAGCAGGAATAGTGAACTTTCGCCGGTTTCAAATTTCAATCGCTCTCCTTGATATAGCTTCATGAAGTTAATGTTTGAGCTAGTTATTATAATGAGTTGCTGACTTACAGCCAGCAACTCATTATAATAACTCTTTGTTTTATTCTCAATTTGTAATCTCGCATTGTTCAGTTCCAAGTCAGTCTCTTGTATTTTTAATTTAGCCGCATTATATGCGCCCATTGCATCTCTTAAAAACAATGGCATAGCAAAACTAATGCCGACCTTATGGTTGTTTTCCAGTAATACCATGCTCGCATCTTTTGGGTATTTATAGCCTTTACTTAATAAGTTGCCACTTAAACTGAGCTTGGGAATTAAAGACTGAGCTTTCAATTTTTTTTCAAGTTCAAGAACGCTCATTTTGTAGCTGATTGATCTTAGTTTTGGATGTTCATCCAATGTTGAAATCAATGTACTTAAGTCTGGCATTTTAGAAATTACTCTTTCAAATTCGGTAGTGTCCGGTAGTATGTAATCTGTCCACTCAACAGGCGTATTATTTTCTAACCATAGATAGTTTGATAATTCCATGCCGGCGTTACGGAAGGCCAGTAACATTGCACTTTCCTGAAAGTAGAAAGTCTGCAGTTGCGTTATCGCCTCAATTGTGTCAATTGCAGGACGCAAACCTTGCTCATACTCAAATTTTACAAAGCGTACTCTTTCTTCTCCCACAGCAACTGCATTAGAGATGATTTTGTAGCTACAGTATTTTTCAGTCCAGTTCCAGTAAGCGGCAAGCCCATCAAATAGCAAGTTATTCACTGCCAGCTTTTTCTCTTCAGTTGTTTGTTGTTGTAATGCCTGAGCTTGTCTAAGTGTCGCCCTGCGCTTATCAAAAAATAATTGATTGGCAGGCACCTTTATGCCTATAAAGCTTGTTTGTCCTATTGTAGATTCGGTAGAAACCCTACCGCCAACTATTTCCTCAATACCCGCTTTTAAATCTATTCCATACCAGGTAGGAATAGTTAGTTCGGGTTTGAAATAACTGTAATAAAGTTTTCCATCAAATGTTTTTCTATCCAGTGTAGTACCTATTTCCGGATCAAACGAGCCACGAGATTGCAGCACGTTAGCCTTTGCACGTTCTACTTGCAACTCTGCTTGTTTTGCAATAGGGTGGTATAGCCTAATGATATTTACAAAATCGTCTTTAGTTAGTATATGACGTGTACTATCATTAGCCTTAGCACAAAATGAAAGTATGAGAGATATGAAAACGAGAATATATTTACTTCTTTCCTTTATCATTATTTTTTTCATTTTTTTGGTAGTATTCAGGAGGGAACCCATTTATATTTCGCCATAACTCATACCATACAGGTACATCTTTGAGAAGTGCTATTGCAGATGCACCTGTGCCTAGCATCAGTGTTTTTGGCCACGGTCTGTAAGATTTGTCTTCTCCAATTAGAATTCTAAATTTTCCATTGCTGCTTACAGAGCTTTCTATGACAGCAATTTCTCCACTGAAAATCCCATAAGATGCTTTTGGCCATCCACTGAATACAATAGCCGGATATCCGTCGAAAAGGAATCTTACTTTTTGACCAATTGATAATAAGGGAAGATCAACTGGGCGAACAAATATTTCAACAGCGTGGTCAATTTGAAGCGGTACTATTTCTGCAATTTTTTCTCCTTCTTTAAGAATTTCATTTAGGCCTGATTTATTTGCTTGCACTATTTGACCGCTTTGTGGAGCAACGAGATAATACATGCCATTTCTTATCCTGTAGTTTTCATATTGGTTACTTAGTTTAGCAACATCGGCAGTGCTATTAGATATTTCGCTTTGTGCTGCAGCTTTTTCACCCTCCGCTTTTGACTTCTTTTCCAGAAATTCAGCCTGTGCCTGTATTAATTCAGTTTTAGTATTAAAGAATTTCATTTCTGCACTCGTTTTTTTTGCTACGGCACTCTGATAGTATTGGTTCCGTTGTTCTAATTGCACTAGCGACGACAATCCACTGTCCCTCATTATTTTTTGTCTACGAAATTGAGCTTCAGCAATTTTCATATCATTGGCAGCTGATAAAGCCTCAAAGCTATCAGCAACCACTTTTAGAGATAGTTGCTTCATTTTTAATTTTACTACCTGCTGCATTGCGTTTATCTGTGCATCGGTAGCGGCTACTTTATTACCATAGAAACCAACGCTCGATTTCTTTGCACTGATCTGCTCTTTAGTTCTGTTCAATAATTCAGGATCGAGGTAATTGTCTTTTATTTCTGCAAGTTGGGCTATTGTATCTCCGGCTTTCACAATATCGCCCTCCTTCACGTACCATTTTATGATACGTCCAGGAATGATGGAATTTAATTCCTGTGGACGTTGCTCCTGCCTCAAAGTAGTTATTGCGCCTTTAGCTCGTACATTTTGAGTCCATGGTAAGAAAAGCACAACAATAAGTGCTATTAAGGTGCCAATCAACCAATATCGCACATGATTTTTTACTCCTATTCTATATACCAAATCAAATGACTTGATTTTTGTATTGGTTATTTCACGCTCTATTGTTAGCTTTATTTCTTTCATCTGTTGTTTGTTTTTAAAGATTTGATCTCGCCTTTATCCATCTCTATTACTATGTTGCATTTTTCAGCAAAGGCCGAATCATTGGTCACAACTATTACTGTTCTGTCTATTGGTTTTTCGGTAATGTACGCTTGTATTTGTTGTGCATATTGTTCCTCAAGACCCAACCATGGCTCTTCAAGCAACAATAACTGGGGGTTATGTATAAGTGCTCTTACAAGCAATATTTTCTTTACTATTTTATCAGGAAGGTGATTGCCAATAGGTTTTATTTCAAAATCATAACCCTCTTTATGGCTGTCTACATATTGCTTCAATCCGGTCATTTCAGCAAGTAGATCCATTTGCTCATAGCTAATTGTGTCGTTGCCTATACAGATATTTTCCTTTATGGTTCCTTGAAATATTTCTTGTATACCTAAAAGAACGCCTATGTTTGCTCTTATTGAACGAATATCATAAGCAGCTATTGGCACTTTATTGATCATTATTCTTCCCTCGAAGTTTTGGTATGCACCGCTTAATAATCTGATGAGTGTTGATTTGCCGGCACTGTGCGGCCCCATTATACACACAGTATTGCCGGCTGGAATATTGAACGATAAATTTTTTAATGTCAATTTTTCATCACTGTATCCAAAACACACATCTTTCACTTCTAAAGCAAATCCGGTATTAGTATTTACTAGCTGCTTGTCACCAATTTTTTCTATTGGTTTCTCTAATAATTTATTTATTTTCTCAACTGAAGTGAGCACGTCATAAATATTGTCCAGACTAACTATTAGCTTTTCTACTGAGCCAATAATAAGAAGTATAACTATCTCAGATGCAATAAACTGCCCAACATTAATTTGCTGATCTACTAATAGGAAAGCACCCACTATCAGCATAGCTGAAATAATCAGTAGCTTAAAAACGATTAGTGTCCAGTATTGTAAAAGCAGTATTTTGAAATGCGATGTTCTGGATTTTAGGTATTCAGATACATAATAATCTGTCTTGTTAATGTGCAATGAGTTATCTCGGGAAAATTTGAACGTTGTAATTACTCTTGCTATTTCCTGTAAATAGCCGGCAACCTTATATTTATAGTTACTTTCTTCCAGACTTGTCTGCAGCCCTTTATTCCCGGTTGTCATTAAGATTAGAAAAAGTACAGCCAGAAGAAGTAAACCAAAAAATATAAATACCGGGTGATAGAAAGAAAGGAGCACCAAACCGAATATTATTTGGATTGATGCTGCAGGAATGTCAAGTAAAATTTTTGATATCCCTTTTTGTAAAGATATAGTGTCGAAAAAGCGATTTACAAGTTCTGGTAAGTAGTAATTATCTACGTCCTGCAAATTCAATTTCGGAATGTTATCAGCATATTTGAACGCGTATCTTACAAAAAGTTGTTGTTGAATTTTTTCAATTAATTTCATTTGGTTTACTTGAAGTAAACCAGCTATTAATACACCTACTATTACTAAAGCAATGAGTAGAATCATTGATGTAGAGATAGTGCCACCAAGCACAAAACTTATAATAGACTGTATGCCGAGGGGCAACGATAGCTGTACAATCCCCCCTAATATTGCGTAAAAATATATCGATGATATCTCTGCCTTTTCAAATTTTAGTACCTCAAGAAGTTTTATCAAAGTGCCCATTCGCTTCTCTGCCATGTAGTTATTATTTTGGCAAAGATAGATAAATACTCTTTTATGTAATAGTAATACTATTGCGAAAGTGTTAAAAAGGACAAAAAAGATAGCAAAGTGTTTTTTTTAGCTTTCTACATAAATCAGCCCCCATCTGGGCCGAGGTAAATTATTATAATTTTAATTTTGTTGCCATCTTATAAATTTCAATCAAATCATCCCATATCTGGTTCGACATTTCTCCTGTCGAGCCTACACGCCAAATCGGCTACAATGCCCGCTAGTATTAACTAGTGGGTATTTTTGTTTAAGTCAAAGTAACAATGGAGTAACAATTACTTAATAATTACCGAGTCAATATTACCCAGTTTTCATAGGTAGATGAACCAAGATAAAAGTAATGTACCACCATCCGGTTATTGGTGAACGTTCCATTACCCGCAGAGAGTGAATAGTAAGATGATTGTGAAGTGCCTACACTGGTAAGTGTGCCATCGCCGCAATTGAGTGTGCAATAGTGACTCCTGTAATACATATCTATGTTTATTGTGCCAGGTTCTGTGCCCCTGGTTACATCGGCACTGGTAGTAGGTGGTAAAAAGCTGATACCACCGGAATCTCTGGCATTCCAGGTGCCGGTCATGCTGCTGGCGCAGTCGGCACCGGCATGTAATATTACACTGTAGTTTTGTGTGCGGCGTCTTGGTGCACTACACCTAATGCTAAAGCTATGATCGCCGGCAACAGCATTGTTTGCATCAAGAGTAAGGGTGAATGTATCATTAGAATATACATTCACGCTATTGCTGCTTACCCCGGTTGGTAGGTCTGCGGCTTCCACTTTGAAATAAGCATGTGGATTAGCACTATCATAAAGTACTAGCTTAATAGGTACAGAATAGGTAGCGTTGGCAATTACAAAATATTGACTATTTACGTTTCGCAATTCAAAAGGCGTTTCATCAATAAACGTACTATTAGCTTTTTTAGCACAACCTGAAATTATGACCAGTGCAACAAAAAATAGAAAAAGGTAGTGTCGTTTCATAAGATTCGTGGTTTTTAGAATTTATTGTGGACTAAGTTAATATTAAATATGTACATCTAAGTATAGGGAGAAATTAAAATCAAAATTCTTTTCTATTCTCCCAAAATCTATTATTTATTTGATTAGCTTTTTTATGCTCACCTAGTGCAAGTATTGTTCGTTTTAGGTATTTTTATAAACGAATAATACAAAACGAATACGACTATTGGCTATGGACACGCCAACCAATCAAAAGTTGATGCAGCAAAATATCTTGAATGTAAAAAAAATACGGAATATGAGACAGGCGGAATTTTTGACGAAGATTATTCTCGTAGAGCAATTACTAGACTAAACAAATATGCAGATGATGCATTAAGTGATATTTCATTTAATACAACAAATCAAGGAGCAAAAACTGCAAGATCTTATAACTCGTCATTAGATAAAAATGATTTTTTCGTAGAGAACATAAGAAGCAAAAAAGCTCAATATATAGTTGGTTTAGCATGGCGAAGAGCCGCAGAACAAGTGTTATATACCTTTCACAAATATACCTTCATTGATTATTCGAAGATTGCCCAAGAAAGGTGGATGGACGCTTATGACCAATTTGTTAAGTCAAATAGAACCCCTCAATCTCAACCAGCTAATTAGTATGAAATGAATAAATTTAATATATTTTTTCTTATTTGTCTCTTCTTGGCAATATATTGTTGTAAATCAACGATAAAACAATCTACTTGGAAAGGAATCGAATCGGCTATCTTTGTTACATCTGACATCGAAGATAAAACTGGATTCAATCAGTGTGGCATAGGAGAGGCTATTATTATCAAAGGTGACAGCTTATGTTTTAGGGATACTTGTCTTTTCAACAGCACTATAAATGGTATGATTGGACCATACGTGACTGTAAAAAGATCTTTTATTGATGATTATGATTTTTCTGGTCGACTCACTAATTTTATTAATACCAATCGTGATGACTTTAATGTAAGCATGGTGTATTTTAAAAGCAATGATTTGAACGACAGTCTTTGTCTAATTCGCGTAGGTGAAGATACAATATGTTTAATTTACCAACCATATGCGATAAAATTCGTAAACAAATAGGATAATTGGGCAGTGTCCCAGACATGTTGATATTACTTATGAGCATTGCGGACTATAGTAGCTTTATTCGTTCCCTTTATTATTTTTTTTACTTACTCAGCATTCATAATGCGACTTGTACAGTTAAATGTTTGGTTGATTTCACCCCAAATCCTTCTACACCCCCCACGGTTGCAATCTCTTGACCGCAGTAAAAATTAAAACTCACCTAGTGCAAGTATTGTCTGTTTTAGTTATTATATAAGACAAGTTAGGTGTATGTAGACCCTGTTGTTGTTTGTTAGTAGATATAAAACCAAATCACTTCAACGCACACCCGGCTTCAATCATTTCTTTCAAAACGCCTAAATCAATATCTGCAAGTTTATTAATATAAAGGCAGCCCATACCTGCCTTATACTTACCTAGCTTTTCAAGCGCAGCAGTATGCGCATCAATATAATTTCCAAAGTATATTGAAAAGTTCGACTTCCGTGGCGCAAAACCTATCCGCATCCAGTCTGCCTCACGGCCGGTGTGTTCACTTTTATGTCTCTTTATCCCAAACCCTACAAAAGAATTACTCCACAGCGTTGGCTCTTCCTTGCTGGCTGTCTTCATTAGCTCTAGCAGCACAAAACTGTCCTTGCGTTTTTGTTCCGGTACCACACTATTTAGAAAATCTTCCACACTCTCGGTGGTAGGTTTTATTTTGTTTTCTGCAAGTTTTGTCTTCTTTTCAGCCATGTAAAGATGTCAGTTTATAAGGTAAGATAAAACTAATTTCTTATTATATGCTCAGTTTTTTGTACTAATCCCCCTTAAAAACACACCGCCCCAAAAACGTTTTGGGGCGGTGTGTATGCTAGTATTATAATTTTAATTATTCTTTCTTTATTAACCGGCTAAGTCTTCCTTGCTGTACACTTTTATCTCATTATACAGTGTGCCACGCTCCACAGGTATTCTGCCTACACTCAATATCATATTGCACAACTCGTCTGTAGATAGGGCAGGGTTCTGCTCTTCAGAGCCTGCCATAGAGTAGATCTTGGTTGAGTCATCGATAGTACCATCAAGGTCATTCACCCCAAAAGAAAGCGACAACTGCGCACTCTGCCTGCCCAGCATAGGCCAATATGCTTTCAGGTTGCGGAAATTATCCATAAAAATACGTGCAATAGCATACATGCGCATATCTTCAACTATAGTTGATTCTGCAATATGGCTCATGTCATTGCCCTGGTTACGGAACTTTAACGGTATAAAGCAATTGAAACCACCGGTTTCATCCTGCAGTTGGCGCAACTTACTCATGTGGTCTACACGGTGTTCATATTTTTCTACATGACCATAAAGCATAGTCGCATTAGAGTGCATACCCAGTTGGTGAGCAGTGCGGTGAATATCTAACCAACCTTCACCATCTACCTTATCAGGGCATATTATATTACGCACGTCGGGGTGGAAAATCTCTGCACCACCACCCGGCAGCGACTGCAAACCGGCTTCATTCATTTTCTGCATACCCTCTTTACGGGTAAGCTTAGCTTTGTTAAACATATAGTCCAACTCCACAGCCGTAAACCCTTTCAGGTGCAAATCAGGACGGTGAGCACGTATCTTACTCAGCAGTTCACAGAAAAATTCCAGATTCATTTTCGGGTGAACACCACCTACAATATGCACCTCAGTCACCGGCTGACCATCATATTTGCGCACTATATCGAGCATCTGCTCCATAGTCAACTCCCAACCCTCATCCTTGTTTTTGTACAAACGGGAGTAAGAACAAAAATTGCAGGTAAACAAGCACACATTAGTTGGCTCAATATGGAAGTTGCGGTTGAAATACACCTTGCCATTGTGTAGTTTATCAGCTACATAATTAGCCAGTGCACCTACAAACCCCAATTCACCCTTTTCAAAAAGAATAACGCCTTCCTCTTCGGTTAGGCGCTGTCCGTTCTGTACTTTTTCTGCAATTGCCTGCAGGCTTTTATCTAAATGTGATTGTTTGAATACTTCTGATAGATTGAATGGTTTTACCATGATCGTGTTGAGATTTCGATGTGCTTTTTTAAGGCTACAAAGTTACACGTAATGCCGTAAATACCGCAGTAAATTGTATTGTTTTCCTCTATGTCTGACTAAAATATGTGTATATACTTCTAATTTCATCCCCACAACTGACAAGCATCAATCCATCAAATGACGGCCATCGTTGCATAGCTATTATTTAGGCAAACCTTATAAAGATTAGCAATCAAAACAGGTTGTCTTTTGTGATTTTTTCGGTGATAGCTGTAACGAGCTGTAACGGGATGGAGTTATAATAGCACGCCGTTTAGCTTCTTTGCGTGCGGGGCTGTTCGCAAAAATGCCATTTTTTTGTTTCTTTTCGGCGTCTATCCCGATTATTTCGGGACGGCAGCACAAAGAAAAGAAAACAAGCGGTGGGCACAGCAAACAGAATTAAAGCAAGTCCCCGCTCCCCAAATAAAAAGTCTAATAAAATTATTTCCTACTATTGATTTCGTCGCGAATACGAATCGCTTTTACATAATCTTCCTGATCCAGCACCTGCTGCAACAGCGTATTCAGTTCTTCAATACTCAAACTCTTCATTTCAGAATCAGCCACAGCACTATTGCTCACATTTACCGAACCCGATCTCGACTCACCACTACCTGCAGCAGCTATCTGACCTTCGGTCTGGTCCAGAAACAAACCTGCGGTTTCCAGAATATTCTCGTAAGTATATATGCGGCAACCTGCACGCACAGCCATTGCCAGTGCATCAGATGTGCGGGAATCTATTTCAGTAATTTCGTTATTGCTCTTACAAATAAGTTTGGCAAAGAAAATGCCTTCTTCGAGTTTGTAGATAATCACTTCGGTCAACTCTACACCATAAGTGTTCATGAAATTGGCAAACAAATCGTGCGTAAGCGGGCGACTCGGTTGCATACGCTCCAATGCCACGGCAATCGCCTGTGCTTCAAATCCTCCGATGACAATAGGTAAACGGCGAAGGCCACTGACCTCTCCCAACACTACTGCATAAGAATGAGTCTGGGTAATGCTATGAGATAACGCTACAATTTCAAGTTCAATCTTTTTCATCAATATAGATCTGCTACCAAGTATTAATTGGTGAAGGTACTGAATTTTATAAAAATTAAAGTCAGTGACCATCATGAAATTGTGCTCATCGCTGAACGTTCATTTCACAATGGTCATTGACCTAAAATAATGTTGGTGCTTCCGGCTCACCGGTGTCTTCACTTACCGATGGCACTAGCGACAATTCTTTCATATCATCTCCGGCTATGCAAGTGCCTATTGTGCGCCAACCGGTGATATCTACTGTTTCATGCAGTGCCACTTGTTCCTCCTGCAATTCGTTTTTCTTCTTGCCTGTTCTTATTATCACTACCGGCTCCGGCACAGAAGTCACCATTTGCAGGTAATTGCCTTCGCCTTCTTTTATAAACAGGTACTTATTTTTTAGTGTCTGGCTCTCAATCACAAATCGCTTTGCGTTAAATTGCTTACTCTTTGCATCAAAATACACCGCTGTTATTACGCGCTTTGGGTGGAACTTCTCAATGAGCAGAAGATTATCAGTGTCGTATCTGTTAGTCAGTTCATAATCTGTAAGCTCATAAGTACCATCCTTGTAGAAGGCTATCACGCGGTCTTTCTCATCAAATCTGCCCAGCAACACACCTTTCTCATCTTTGTTCAGTCGCCCGAAGGTCTCATCATACCATATCTTTTGTGCAGATAGGGTAGAGCGGCCCTTTTCTTTAAATCGGGTGCTTTTCACCGGGTACTTCGTTATCTGGTTGCCCTGCGCGCTGCGGCTCTTTATTTCCAGTTCCTCAAAATAGAAGTCAAACACCTTCACTCGCGCCTTGCAACCCGGGTTCAGCGTTATGGTTATCACCTCAGCTTCACCATTTGGGTTGGCAGAGAAGTGCAACATCTTACTATTCGGGTTACCCTTGGTCAGGTCATATTCCTTATCTCGGGTTATGCCGGTTACGTTAAAACGCTTACCGTAGGTAATAGCTGTTTTCCCATCCAGGTACAGCATATTATAGGTAGTGCGCTCATCGTTCTTCTGGAAAATGGCCACATGCTCTATGTCCTTACCCACAAACGTTTTGTCGGCTACCTTGGTCACCATCATCTTGCCGTTTTTACGGAATATGATAATGTTGTCCAGATCAGAACAGTCGAACAGGAACTCATCTTTCTTCAATCCAGTACCTATAAAACCTTCTTTCCAGTTTACATATAGTTTAGCATTTGCTATGGCTACAGTATTGGCATTGATGGTTTCAAACGGACGAATCTCTGTTTGTCGCTCACGGCCCTTACCATACTTTTTCAGCAGGTTCTCGTAGTAGCGAATAGAGTAGTCGTTAAGGTTTTCAATATTATGTTTTACCTCTCCTATTGTGTTTTCGACACCTCTTATATGTTCATCTGCCTTAAATGCATCGAACTTAGAAATACGCTTGATGCGTATTTCAGTGAGTTTTATAATATCATCCTGAGTAATGGTTCTGCGCAATAACTTTTTGAATGGTGTCAAGCCTTTATCAATAGCTGTAAGCACACCTTCCCATGTTGTTTCTTCTTCTATATCCCGGTATATTTTATTCTCTATGAATATCTTTTCCAGAGATGAGTAATGCCAGTCATCTTCAAGTTCACCGAGCTTTATCTCTAATTCTTTCAGCAGCAATCCCTTAGTGTGCTCTACAGAATGTCTGAGCATTTCGCTCACATTAATGAAGTGGGGCTTGTCACCAATGATCACACAGGCATTAGGCGAAATACTGATTTCACAATCTGTGAAGGCATAGAGCGCATCAATTGTTTGGTCAGTAGCCACACCCGGCGGCAGTATCACCGTAAGTTCTACATCCTTAGCTGTGTTATCAGTTACGCTCTTGATTTTTATTTTACCACTGTCATTGGCTTTCAGAATGCTATCTACCAACTGAGATGTGGTTATACCATAAGGCACACTCTTTATAGCAAGAGTCTTTTTATCAACCTCTTCTATTTTAGCCCTTACTCTTATTTTACCACCACGCGCACCATCGTTATAGTTGGTTACATCCACCATGCCACCATGCAGGAAGTCGGGGAACAGTTCAAACTTTTTACCCTTCAGGTGCTTGATGGCACTCTCCAGTATCTCGCAAAAATTATGTGGTAATATTTTGGTACTCAAACCCACCGCAATACCATCAGTACCCTGTGCCAGTAGTAGCGGGAACTTCATCGGTAGTGTTATTGGCTCATTTTTACGACCATCGTAGCTCAGTTGCCAATTTGTTGTTTTGGCATTAAATGCTACTTCCAGTGCAAATTTTGAAAGACGGGCTTCTATATAACGGGCAGCTGCTGCAGGGTCTCCTGTGCGCACATCGCCCCAGTTACCTTGTGTTTCTATAAGCAGGTCTTTTTGACCAAGGCCCACCATAGCATCGGTAATAGACGCATCACCATGCGGGTGATACTGCATCGTTTGACCTATGACATTGGCAACTTTATTAAATCGCCCGTCATCCATTTCTTTCATGGCATGCAATATGCGGCGCTGAACTGGTTTTAAACCATCTTCAATTGCCGGTACCGCACGCTCTAATATTACATAGCTGGCATAGTCGAGGAACCAGCTTTGGTACATATCATTAATCATCACCGAGCCCTGCCCGGAAAATTCATCTTGTTCTGCCATGTATACTTTTACTCACTCCTGCTACAAAAATATTGATACCGCCTGATATTTTCTGATAAAATTGTACACAACTTAAAATATTAAATTGTTGCATTACAATAAGTGTTGTATGTAGTTCGTTTTAATTTTATTTTTAATTAAATTTATAAGCGGAACGCCTTATTGCTATGGGGGGGCAGTCAATTGTGATATTGTTATTGTACCGTTATTGCTTTGTATCAAATTATGTGAATACCTACTTTTGGGTATGGCAAAAAAGAGGCTGGTGGTGCTCACAGGTGCCGGAATTAGTGCAGAAAGTGGGTTGAAAACTTTTAGAGATAGCGATGGTTTGTGGGAAGGACATAAAATTGAAGATGTAGCTACCCCTCATGCATGGATCCGTAATCCGCAGCTGGTGCTCGATTTTTATAATCAGCGCAGAAGAGATGTACTTGCCGCTGTGCCTAATACCGCACATAAAATACTTGCCGAACTCGAAAAGTATTACGATGTTCAAATCATCACCCAAAATGTAGATGATTTACACGAGCGGGCTGGCAGCACCAAGGTCATGCACTTACATGGTGAAATTATGAAGATGCGCAGCGTTCGCGCAGAGCACAGATTGTTTCCTTACGACAGAGATTTAAAAGTTGGTGATAAATCATTCGATGGCGGACAACTCAGACCCCATATTGTATGGTTTGAAGAGCCGGTACCAATGATAGAAAAAGCCATACCCCTCATGTATGAAGCAGATATTTTTGTATTAGTGGGCACTTCATTGGCCGTTTATCCTGCAGCCGGTTTAGTAGATTATGCAAAAGAAAGAGTGAAGAAATATGTCATTGACAAAAAAATACCACCCGTTAGCAGGTATCAAAATGTCATCCCTATAGAAATGACCGCCACTGAAGGATTAGCGGAATTGAAGCGTATATTGATAGGGTAGTCATTCAGTTGCTTTGGTTCGTTGACTACTTTTCAAATAATTTATAACTAAACCATATATCAGAAATGCCCCCGTTTTAGCGAGGGCATTTCTAGTATAAAGTATGTTTTATTGAGTAGTCTATTTGTTCAGGTTGAAAAGACTGTCCACAAACTCTTCTTTTCTGAATATTTGTAAGTCTTCCATTCTTTCCCCTACACCTATATATTTCACCGGTATTTTAAACTGATTAGCAATTGCCAACACCACACCACCTTTTGCAGTACCATCCAGTTTGGTGATGGCTATTGCAGTAACCTTTGTTGCAGCAGTAAAGTGTTTGGCTTGTTCTATTGCGTTTTGTCCGGTGCTGCCATCAAGTACTAACAATACTTCGTGAGGGGCATCGGGCATTTTTTTAGAGATCACACGGCGAATCTTGCTCAACTCATCCATCAAATGAGCTTTGTTATGCAAGCGACCGGCTGTATCAATTATTACTACATCACTCTCGCGGGCTATACCTACTTCCACCGCTTCAAAAGCTACGGCACTTGGGTCGCTCCCCATTTCTTTCTTAACAATAGGCACACCCACACGGTCACTCCATATTGTTAATTGATCAACAGCGGCTGCTCTAAAAGTATCTGCAGCACCCATCAATACATTTTTGCCGTTCTTTTTAAAATTGTATGATAGTTTGCCTATAGTGGTTGTTTTACCAACACCGTTTACACCAACAACAAGAATTACATAAGGTTTTTTACCGCCGGGTATATCGAAAGTCGTGAATTCATTAGAAGAAGCATCGGTGAGTATTGCCATCATTTCTTCCTGCAATATCCTGTTCAGCTCACTAGTTCCCAGATATTTATCTTTGGCTACACGATCTTCTATACGCTTTATAATAGCAACAGTAGTTTCCACACCAACATCGGCACCAATAAGTGCATCTTCTACCTGATCAAGCACTTCAGCATCAACGGTATCTTTACCGGCAATTGCTTTAGTGATTTTGGAGAAAAATCCTTCTTTGGTCTTTTTTAGTCCTTCGTCAAGTGCAACCTTTTGTTCTTCCTGCTCCTTATTGCGTTTAAAGAGTTTATCAAATAACCCCATGATGTATTTTTAGAAACACTGCAAAAGTAATGAATATAAAAATGGAGCAGGTAATGAATTACTGAGAAAATGTTAAGATAATGGACTTATCAGTGAATATTTTCTGATAAATGACCCTGCTGCCTGAAAAATGATATTGATTTTTATAAAATTTTGCATGCTATATTATTTTATATAAACAATATATTGTATTTTATTTTTGTTCATAAAACCGCTGAATAATGTTTTGTAATGTGGCCACATTTATAGGTTTTACTATATAATCATGAATCTCATTGAGCGATTTAGCCTTGTTCATATCATCTTCTGATATAGAAGAACTGGCTATGTAAATTACTGTGCTCATATCTTTATCAGACTTCAATTGTTTATATTCTTCTATAAACTCCCATCCATCCATAATAGACATATTTATATCCAGAAATATGAGCTCCGGTAATGGGTTGCCGGAAGCAATGGTTTCTTTTAGCGCATCAATCGCTACTTCCCCGTTATGAAAACTGGAAATATTATTGCAAGCTTTTAGTTTTAATAGTGTTTTTGTGAGTAGTAAGGTATACAATGAATCATCATCGATGATCCATATATTTTCTATTGTTTTCATTTGAAAAAGATTTTAAATGTTGTGCCAACACCCAATGTGCTTTCCACTTCTATCTTTCCACCCATATATTCCACCTGATTTTTACATATAAATAGCCCCAAACCCCGTGCATCTGAGTTGCCATTGAATGTTTTATAAAACCCAAATAGTTTATCTCCGTTTTTCTCCATGTCTATACCTATGCCATTATCTGATATAGTAAGCACAAACTGACCGTTGTGAAGATACGAATCAAGTGTTATTATTGGTTGCCTGTCAGGGTGGCTATATTTTATAGCATTTGACAAGAAATTGAGCATGATACTTTCCAGAAAAGCCGGATTGAAATTTACAGACGTATCGATCAGTAGCTTATTCTGTATGATTGCTTTTTTCTGAATAATCTGCTCTTTTAATACATCGGTAGCCTTGCTGATAAATTCTATGAGAAATAGTGGTTTGTAGATCAGATTCACACTATTATTAATAGACACCACATCATTAAGGTTATGAATGGTTTCGTCCAGTGAACCGGACACATTTTTTAGGTGCTGCAGCATCTCCGCTTTTTCTTCATCATTCTCTGCCTCTTCAAGAAATGTGAGAATTGATTTTATATTGCTGGTATGCGAGCGCAGATTATGTGAAATAATATAGGAGAAGTTGAGTAATCTTTTATTTTGCTCATTGAGCAGATTGAAAGACTTCTCCAATTCTATTTCACTCTTTTTTCTCGATGTTATATTTTCAATCTCCATGATTACCCCCAGCACCTCATTATTTTCTCCTGATACCGGGTGGAAAATGATATTGTACCAATAGTCCTCATTTTCATGCAGCTTGATATTTCGCTCATACTCCACTTTTTCCCCAACCAGCACTCTTACTTTTATAGCATCTAATGCAGCCATACGGTCCGTTTCATACATGCCAACTAAGTTTTCACTTTCAACAAGCGGCTTTTGTAGTTTACGTCTGGTATAATCTTGTGCGGGTTTATTAAATGATACTATTTTAAAATCGTTGGTCAACAGGATATATCCGATCTCTGTATTGTCAAATACAGTTCTCAGGTTTGCTGCTGACTTCAGTAGTTGGTTTTTCGCTTCAATGCTTTCTGATATGTCTTTTGCTATTCCATAAATAGCCACTACAACACCGTTGATAATGACCGGCAGATTTGTAATATTTATTTGCTTTTTATGCCCGTTAGCAGTTACAAAGCCACAGTCGTAACTAGTTGCTTTCCCCAGTTGCGCTTCATTAAAGTTATGCATCACCATTGCTGCATCTTCCACAGGGCAGAACTGAGCAAATCCCTTATTGATCATCTCTTCAACAGTGCTTTCCGCTAGTTTGGCAACGCCTTCATTTACGCTGATGAATTTTTCATTCAGATCGAGGGCAAAAACAGCATCAGGGTTCTGCTCAAATAATGATTTATAGTATTGCTGACTGATCAGCAGCTCTTCATATATGTTCCGTTTTTCGGTTACATCCTGAAATGTACCGAACAAGCGGGTAATTTTGTCCTTGTGAAATTCGGCTTGTCCCTTGGTTCTTACCCACAGGTGTTTGCCTTTTTGTGTAATCAATTCAACTTCTTCGTCAAAAGGTTTACCGGTTGTAATTGCTTCGTCAATCGCTTTTTTAATTCTGTCTCTGCTTCTCCCCGGTTTATAAAAGTTTAGTGCAATTTCTAAAGTGGGTTTAAAATCTAAATCTACTTCATGCGACTGCTTAGTAATATCACTCCATTTGAGTATATCATTAACTAAGTCCATTTCCCAACCACCAACTTTCGATACATTGCTTATTTCTTCATACTGTCGCTCTGTTTTTTTAGATTCTGTGATGTCACTGATGGTCAGAGAAACTGCTATGATTTTTTTATTATCTTGAATCGGAGCATATTGTACAGACCACCACCTGTCATTTTTTGGGGTAAATACTTGGATGTAGTCATTTACTTTAGCCCCCTGCATCACTTGTGCAAAATGGTTGTTGAATGATTCAGTAAGGTGGCTATCAATATAGCTATATACACTATCTCCTTCTTTTACCTCTTTGCCGGTATCAGAAAGTATATACTGTGCCGCAATCCGATTAAAGCCAATAATATTTTTTGCAGGGTCTATTATAAAAACTACATCAGATAAGTTATTGATGTATGAGGTAGCCAACATATTCTGATTGGCATTGAGCTTGGCATTTCGTTTCTTTCTGAATGCCAATAATGCAGATATTAATGTACTTAATTGTTTTAAACCTTCTATTTGTATCGTTGTAAATTCTCTTACAGTTGTATCAGAAACAAACAGCCTACCAATAACATATCCATTTTCAGAAACAATGGGCACGCTGGCATAAGATCTGATATTATATTCGCCGGAAGCCCAAACGCTTTCAGATGGTTGACTGTATTTTAATGTATCCGTTACTATGTGGGTCTCATTTTCTGTAACCGATTGTTCCCCGAGGTTTTCGTCTCTGTTTGTCTGAGAAAAATTGATGCCTTTTTGGGCTTTGAACCATTGTCTTGTTTCGTCTACAAATGAGATTACAGCTATGGGGGCACTACATAATTTTGAAGCAAGAGAAACAATATTATTATACTCATCCTCAGCAGGAGTATCTAAAATATGATAACTGAGCAAGTCTGTTAATCTGTTGTTTTCATTATTTAATACACTAATATCCATATTTCTAATAGCCTGTGAGACGTAAGTTGTAGATTATCAACAAATTAAGGGTTTTATTACTAATTTAGGTAGTGTTAAAATATATAATTTTTATTCACAACAGAAGCGAAGATAACTCAAACAACCCCCTTGTTATTCGGTTAACTGCAATATAATGTAAAGTTGGTTCTTATGAGCACTTTACTAGAGGCTACTTGCAAGGTCTATAAGCATTGCTTTGGCCTGTTCGTTTGTCGGGTGTTTCTTTAACAGGTTGCGCAGACAGGCAGAGGCCTCCGCATTTTTATTGTTGTTGTGATACCACACCGCAAGATTGATTAGGTTTTGTTCATAATCCGGGTCTAATTGCTGTGCTTTTATAAGGTACTGATACGATAAGCTATTATTCCCTTGTTGCATGTATATATAGCCAAGGTTGGTATTGGCACTTACATGGTTAGGGTTTTCGCTGATTATATAGCTGAAAACTTTAAGCGCATCAGGTAACTTTTTCAAGGTCAATTGACAAATACCGAATTTATTAGCAAAGTCAAGTGAGTATGGCCATATCTCCGTTGCTCTTTTATACCAATCTATTGCTTTTTCTGCCTTGCCGGTTTGGTAATATGCTTCACCTATGCGGTAAGATGTCCAGGCATCTTTCATTTCTGAAGGTTTTAAAGATGTGCCATATTCCACCACCTTATTCAAGTCGCCAAGCAAGAAGTATGCTCTGATATAATCACGATTCTGTTTCTGTTTTGCTTCAATATCTTGTTGCCTGTTAATATACTGTATGGCAGAGTCGAGTAGGGGTTTTGATTTGGTATATCGCTCATAAAATTCCATAAAGCCACGTGCAATTGTAATATTGTCCGGATGGTCATTATTGAAGCACTTCATACCCAGAAAGGCGGTTATTTTTTTCTGTAAAGTATCATTCGATGGTCTTTTACGGATATAGTGATCTGTAACCGCTACGTGTGGAATATCAATACTACCATTGTGTGGCATGTGGCAAGTGATACAATCATTGTTTTTTGTGGCACGCACTTGCATAGTTTCTGTACACTGCTTTTGCCCGTTGCCTGTTCCATGGCAGCTTTGGCAAGCGGTGATGTATTGTGTGCGGGGTGTAAATTTGATGCTGACGTGTGGATTATGGCAATTGATGCAGCTCATCTTGCCCGATTCAACAAAGCATCTGCTCTTTTTCATGCGTTCCACATGCGATGCCATGATCATTTTATCCTGCGCACCTTCATACTCCGGCATGAAGACGTTCATCACTTCAGATAGCTTCATTCCGGGGTGGAAATCAAAGAAATTTTTGCCGTCATTGAGTACAGTGATGCCCTGCAAGTGACAACGCTGGCAAACATTGTTTTGCAATTCTGTAGATAGTCTGCGAGGGTTTACAATGGAGTAGTCGGGCCCCTTTGATGTATCTACAGGTTTGTTGTTCTGGCGTTCAAACACATGTATGCTGCCCGGTCCATGACAACGCTCACAGTCAATACCTGTTTTAACTACATTGAATTTGTTCTCACTACCGTTCACGAAATCAGGATAGCCATTGTGGCAGCTCATACATTCCAATTGTATAAGTCTCTGAAACCGGCTACTACCACCTTTTTCAAACCCCGGTGCCAAATCCCATCTGTGTTTTTGAGTATAAAAGGTTATAGGTGCCTGATACAAATATCCGTTGACACTGAAAATATGAGAGTTAGTATGTTGTCCCGAACCCACTACGTAATCAACTCGCTGAATACGTTTATGCACAGTGTCCTTACCATCGAGTCTGAATTCCATGATAAAGAATGAATCTCTGTCCCAATAAGGTTTGTAGTAATAATCAAGTGCCGTGTCATAGACCAACGCATGCGCAGGGGAGAAGTCTGCTGCAGATTTCTCTTTGGTAGCCAGCCCGAAAGACTGCCCCATGCCGGTTTGTATGAATGTTTTATATACTTCTTCATGGCACCCCCTGCAGGTTTGCATACCTACATAGTGTGCAGATGTATCATATACATTTTTCCACGGAGATGTTGGTTGTGCTTCTGTGTTTTCTGCAGACTTAGGTGAACTGCAAAAGAATGTCGGTAATGTTACCAACAACAATGCAAGACCTAACAATAAGCTACGTAATAAACGGGCAGACATGAGTTGTCAAATTTACTGATTAGCGCCGATATAGTTTATTGGTATTTACTATTGGCTAAGGGATATAGGTAATTTCTGCTAATACAGGGAAGTGATCTGAAGGATATTTACCATGATAGGTGTCGCTGAGTATTCCCCAACGTTTTACTTTAAACTGCTTGGAAATGAATATATGATCTATTATTTCATTGCCTGCCACTTGATTGCCAAAGCCATTGAATGATGGGTTATTGGTATATGGTGTGGCAGTTTGATCATAGCTATCTTTTAATATGCCAGATGTATTGATTGTCTGATAACAAACAGTACTGTGTCCACCATTCATATCTCCCATAAGTATGACCATGCCATTTCCCGCTATTTCTTTTATCTTTTTAAGTATAAGTTTACTACTTTCTTTCCGCGCTATTTCACCCTGATGGTCATAATGCACATTAAAGCACCACAATGTTTTGGCTGATAGTTTGTCATATAGTTTTACCCACGAGCATATTCGTTTACAGCAAGTAGCATCCCAACCCAGCGTAGGTTTATCCGGTGTTTCTGATAACCAGAAATCACCTTTGTCTTTGAGCGTGAAGCGTTCTTTATTGTAAAATATAGCAGAGTGCTCTCCGGCATCTTTACCATCATCTCTGCCTATACCATATCTATCATATATAGGGAGTGTCTTACTGATATCATCAAGCTGGTTCTTTAAACCTTCCTGAGTGCCCAATATATCAAAGTCATAAAATCTGATAAGGGAAGTGACGACAGGCGCACGGTTTATCCATAGATTACCACTGTCTGCAGGGTTGTCATATCTAAGATTATATGTACCAACTGTAATTTTGTATGCACCAACTATAATTTGTTGTGCCATAGCAACATCCCCCAGAAGTATAAAGAAAGCAATCAACAATAATTTCTCTATCCTGTGCATGGAGTTGTGGTTAGTTATAAGCGTTATTCTTCCTCTTCTTCTTGTAGCGGATTAATTGTGAGCTTTACTCTTTGAATGCGCATCTTATCAAGTGCCATTACGGTAAACTCAAATTGTTTATAGCTAACTGACTCATTTACAATAGGGAATCGTCCTCTTATTTCAAGAATAAGCCCACCTAATGAGTCACTTTCGCCACGCACTTTTTCAAATGTTTCAGCCGGCTCGCCGATAATTCTGCACACATCATTGATGAGCATCTTACCTTCAAACAGGTATGTATTATTGTCTATTTTCTTGTAGTTCAGATCTTCTTCATCAAATTCATCTTTAATGTCACCGATGATTTCTTCCATGATGTCTTCAAGGGTGATGATACCTGAAGTACCACCAAACTCATCTACCACCATTGCAAAATGTATTCGTTTTGATTGGAACTCTTTCAAAAGGTCTTCAATCAATTTTCCTTCATGCACGAAATATGCAGGGCGAATCAATACATGCCAGTCAAATACGTCTTTGTCCAGATGAGGTAAAAAGTCCTTGGTATGTATGATACCTGATACTTTATCTAAAGTTTCTTTATACACCGGTAATCTGGAATAGCCTGCTTCCAGGCAATGTGCCCTTACTTCGCTAAAGGTCATATCGAAATCAATAGCAGTAACATCCAGACGGGTGCGCATAATTTGCTTGGCTGTAATGTTGCCGAACTTCAATATTCCCTTAAATATATTTACTTCTTCACGGGTAGCAGAGTGCCCAACCGTAAGTTCAATAGCATGTGCAAAGTCCTCACTGCTGATATTATTGGCTGGTTTTGAGGTTATTTTAGCTTCAATAAATTTAGTAGATGACACCAGAACCGCACTGATAGGTCTGAAAACCTCAAGCAGCAATTTTATGTATGGTGATGCAAAAAGTGCCATACGCAGGTTGTTCTGTGTGGCATATACTTTTGGTAATACCTCGCCAAACAACACCAATAAGAAGGTTACACCCACTACTTGAATAATGAATGACCAGATAGGACCTATATTATGGGGTATTATAGATCCGATAAACATGTTAGTGGTAATAACTATAGCTATATTGATAAAATTATTAGCAACAAGCAGGGTTGCCAGCAGCATTTTGGGCTGATCGAGTAGTTGTGATGCCTGACGCGCAGAGCCTTTTTCTTTTGATTTGAGAAAATGAATATCTTTTGCAGACAGTGAAAAGAATGCTGTTTCAGCACCGGCTATTACTGCGGTCATCAAAAGCAAAACAAGTATAACAATGATGAGAATGGTTGCGTTTGAGGTAGAGAACGCACTTGCTGATTCTAATAATAAATTTGTGAAGTGTCTATTTCCTTCGGGTATGCCTTCCAATGGTAAAATGTTTGTTACGGGTCAAAATTAAAAAAAGGGACGAAATAAAAAATAATTCCAACCCTTTCTATTTGTTATAAAATGTTATATGTTGCTTGCATTATGCCAATATTTTTCAAGTACTGTACAATAATGCCGTTTTTTAGTCTGCTTTTGGTCACAATATCTTTTTGTTAGTAATTGCTAACAAGCAAATATTGCAACATATCAATTCACTTAAATCAAATAAATTGTCAACTATTTATATTAAAAGTAGAGATTATTTTTCAGAAATGAAAGAACTGTTTTAGGGAAGGCTAAGTTTTGCAGTTGGGTAAGGGGTGTCCATGAGCCATCAACTGGCAATGAGCCGGTGTTTTTATTAAGTTCTATTGTGAAAAAACGACTTTGTATGATGCGGTGCGTGAGCCGCTGTGTGCCATGTCCCGAATATTCTATGTGCTTGTAGCTAAGGTTGGCTGCTTTAAATGCATCAGTTAGTGCCAGTTCATTTTTATCCATCGCAGCATTTGTTTCAATAAGCAATGGTTGATGCAGGTTTTCCCAAATATCCTTACCGGTTCGTTTCTGTAACCATAGTTTATTATCCCATTTAAGTATAAGATAATGAAAATAGCGGGTGGCTACTTGTGTTTTTTTGCTGCGAACGGGTAGCAAGGTGGTCATGTTTTGGTGATAGGCAATGCAGTTCTTTTCCAGCGGGCATTGGCTGCACAATGGGTTGCGCGGTGTGCAAACTGTTGCACCGAGGTCCATAATCGCCTGGTTATAAGCCTGACTGGCAGTGGGGTCTATCAACGCTTGCGCCAGTTCTGCAAATTGTTTTTTTCCTTCAGTAGTATCAAACGGGGTTTCAATAGCAAAGTAGCGCGACAGCACCCGGTACACATTACCATCTACTACTGAGTATGGCAGCGCAAAAGCAAATGAGGCTATGGCAGCAGCAGTATAAGGGCCAATGCCTTTGAGTGCTATTATGCCTTCATAGGTGTTGGGAAACTGACCACCCAGCTCATTTGTAATGTAGCGGGCGGTTGCCAACATGTTTTTGCAGCGATTGTAGTATCCTAATCCCTGCCATATTCTGAATACATCTTCGTCCTTAGCCCCTGCCAGATCTTTGATAGTAGGGTAGGTCTCCGTAAATGCGGTATAGTATGGTAAACCCTGCAATGCGCGGGTTTGTTGTAGAATAATCTCTGATAGCCATATTTTATATGGGTCTTGCTCGTTTTTCCACGGCAAACTGCGGTCATTATCATTATGATTCCAATGCAGCAATTGTGTTGTAAAGTGCTTTTTTTGTCCCTTAGCTGTGTCCATCGAGGGTGTAAATTACGGAATCACAATAATTCAACATTTTCTATAAAAATAAATGAAGCTGAAAGCCTATTTTTGTACTCAATTTCGTCTTCAGCAAAATGGAAAACATCAACCTAAAAGAAATGGCCACGCAGGTGCGCCGTGACATAGTACGCATGGTGCATCAGGTACAAAGTGGTCACCCCGGTGGCTCACTGGGCTGTACTGATTATTTGACTGCTCTTTATTTCAGCATCATGGACCGCAAGCCGGGCTTTGATATGGATGGTAAGGATGAGGATCTTTTCTTCTTGTCTAACGGTCATATTTCTCCTGTGTTTTATAGCGTGCTCGCACGTAGTGGGTATTTTCCGGTAAGCGAATTAGCTACTTTCCGTCATATAAACTCTCGTTTACAGGGGCACCCTGCTACTCATGAGCATTTGCCGGGAGTGCGCATTGCCAGTGGCTCATTGGGTCAGGGCATGAGCGTAGCTGCAGGTGCGGCTTTGGCTAAAAAAATGAACAACGATAACCATTTAGTTTATACACTTCATGGCGATGGTGAACTTCAGGAAGGCCAGAACTGGGAAGCAATCATGTTTGCTGCGCACCACAAAATCGATAACCTTATCAGTGCCATCGACTACAACGGTCAGCAGATAGATGGTCCTACAGATCAGGTAATGGGCTTGGGTAACTTGCGTGCCAAATTCGAGTCATTCGGATGGATGGTAATGGAGATGAACGGTAATGATATGGATGATGTGCTGAAAGTAATGGCTGAAGCAAAAGCAGCTACAGGCAACGGAAAACCAATCTGCATATTGATGACCACCATCATGGGTAAGGGTATCAGTTTTATGGAAGGTACACACGAGTGGCATGGTATTGCTCCAAACGATAAGCAACTGGAAGAGGCATTGACTATTTTGCCAAAAACAGCTTACGGAGATTATTAACAACATTTTATTTCTATAATTAGTAAATTTGATATGCAGCCATCAACATGGCTGCATATCTTTATTATAGATTTATTGAAGATAACTTAGTCGCTACCTGTATATGAAACGCTTTTCAGGAATTCTCTTTTTGTTTTTTGTGGCATTAGTTTGTGTTGTGCCCTCATGCACTAAGAAGGAAACCGCAGAAACGCGACTTACCCGCATGCAGCACAAATGGAAGCTGATAAAAACAGCTACCGATGCCAATGGCAATGGCGTAATTGACGCTTCTGAGATTCAGCCGGTGCAGTCTGGTGTAACCACCATAACATTCAATAAAGATCTTTCCGGGGTAGAGACAATTGCCATAAACGGAGTAACTACAGATTATCCGTTTATCTGGGCTATGGATGGTACGCTAGATACGGTAACCAGAAATGGAGTAGGGCATAATCAAATAAAATACTTCCTTGCAGATATCTCCTCAACAAATATGGAGCTGACCACAACGACAGATTTGGGACTTGCTGCTTATTTTTATGCAATCAATTGATATTGTATTGCAAGATTAGTGCGATATCGATTAAATCATCAATTTTATTTCCTTCATATTTAAACGATGAACGCAAAAAAAGCTAACTGGGTCAATGGGTTGGATAGTATCAGATTCATACTGGCTTTTATTGTGTTATTGTCACATATACACAACCCGTTTACCGACCTGCTCAAACACTCATCATCATCAATTGTTCATGTCGCGGGTTTGCTGAGTGAGCATTTGTTTTGCGGGGCTGCGGCTGTTACCGGTTTTTTTATCATCTCCGGGTTTGTAATTCATTACCCAAACAAAGATCAAATGCTCAATGTGACTCCCTTCTTAATCAGAAGGTGGGTGCGTATAGGCATTCCCATGATAGTAGTCTCTGCTATAGCCTGGCAATACCACCT
>CANGMZ010000033.1 GCA_947454715.1 Chitinophagaceae bacterium | reverse complement strand
GGTGGTATATGGTGGAATTGGTAAGGCTGCCCGCAACTGGGAAAGTTTTGATAAGATACTGGAATGCCTGAAGAATCTGGAAGAAGATGAAACACTGATGGTGCAGAGTGGTAAACCGGTAGGTGTGCTGCGTTCGCATAAAAACGCGCCGCGTGTGCTTATCGCCAATTCAAATCTGGTTGGTCGCTGGGCTACATGGGAGCATTTCCGCGAGTTGGAAGCAAAGGGACTGATGATGTATGGTCAGATGACTGCCGGTAGCTGGATATATATCGGATCTCAGGGCATTGTACAGGGCACTTATGAAACCTATTTGTCGCTGGCCAACATGCATTATGGCGGTACGCTTAAGGGTACACTCAATGTTACTGCCGGTTTAGGTGGTATGGGTGGTGCTCAGCCATTGGCCATTACTATGAATGAGGGTGTTTGTCTGGCAGCAGAAATGGAAGAGTGGCGCATACAAAAGCGCATTGAAACACGCTATCTTGATAAATATACACACAATATAGATGAGAGTATAGACTGGGCACTCGAAGCGAAAGCAAAGGGTGAGGCAGTATCTATAGGGGTATGCTGTAACGTGGTAGATCTATTGCAGCGACTCATAGATAGAAACATTACTCCTGATACATTGACAGACCAGACATCTGCACATGATGAGCTGATCGGTTATTTCCCTGAAGGAATGAGTGTGCTGGAAGCCAACGTGCTCCGCGAAAAGAACAAGGATGAATACATGAGCCGCTCATTAGATACTATGGCGCGCCACGTAAAGGAGATGTTGGAACTGCAAAGGAGAGGTGCCATTACCTTCGATTATGGTAATAACCTGCGCGGACAGGCGCATGATAAGCGTCATGTAGAAAACGCATTTAACTTCCCGGGTTTTGTGCCGGCTTATATCCGTCCGTTGTTCTGCGAAGGAAAGGGGCCATTCCGTTGGGTGGCTTTAAGCGGAGATCCTGAAGATATCTATGCAACAGACAAGGCTTTGATGGAGTTGTTCCCTGATAATGTAGGCCTTCATCGTTGGTTGAAGATGGCTCGTGAGCGTATCGCCTTCCAGGGCCTGCCCGCACGTATCTGCTGGTTGGGAATGGGCGACCGTGAAAAAGCAGGGTTGTTGTTCAACGAAATGGTTCGTGATGGTCGTGTGAAAGCACCGATAGTGATTGGTCGCGACCACCTTGATACAGGTTCTGTTGCGTCTCCTAATCGCGAAACAGAAGCAATGAAGGATGGTAGTGATGCTGTTGGCGACTGGCCAATATTGAATGCGCTGATCAATACTGCAGGTGGCGCCAGTTGGGTATCTTTCCATCATGGTGGTGGTGTAGGTATGGGGTATAGCCTCCATGCCGGTATGGTTATAGTTGCAGATGGTACAGCTGATGCTGATGAGCGTTTGCGTCGTGTGTTGCACAATGACCCGGCAATGGGCGTTATCCGTCACGCAGATGCAGGATATGACATTGCTATAGATACAGCAAATAAGTACGGTTTAATGATCTGAAACAACAAATAATACAGAATACCGAAGGGCAAAAACGATAAGCGTTTTTGCCCTTTTTGTTACCTCTTTTGCAGTTGAAAAAAAATTATGTTTTTAAAACCACTAATTTTTTCGCTGAACACTTTTTTAGAAAAAAGTAAAGCCTATATTTGCACTCCGTTTCAGAGGAGACGGTGTTACGGCGAAGGCAGTAACAGGATAGTAAAAAAATATTTTAAGGAAGTAGCAAAAATAATTTGCTGAATTGAAAATCTTCTTTACTTTTGCAATCCAAATTATTGAAAACGAAAGTGCTCAATAACAAGTTCTTTGACCAATAGCCACTTTAGCTCAGATGGTAGAGCAACTGATTTGTAATCAGTAGGTCGCTGGTTCGATTCCGGCAAGTGGCTCATCTTAAAATTAAAATGAGAATGCTATCGGTATTCATCGGTAACTGATTTTAGTTTTAATTTTTGAGTTTTTACAAGGGTAGATGGCCGAGCGGTTAAAGGCGACAGACTGTAAATCTGTTCTCTCACGAGTACGTAGGTTCGAACCCTACTCTGCCCACTTTTTTTAGTTACAATACAGTAGTTCACAGTTGGTAGCCAGTATTTAATAAAAACTGCCAGCTGATATTGCTTATACCAGATTTTATAATGCGGGAGTAGCTCAGCTGGTAGAGCGACAGCCTTCCAAGCTGTAGGTCGCGGGTTCGAATCTCGTCTCCCGCTCATAGATTGAGTAGCTAATTAGCGATATGCTAATTAGTTAATTTAATGTAAGGAAGTTCTTTATAGCAAAGATTTTAGCGGTAAGCGAAAAGTCGGTGAGAAAAGAGGTTAGCTGTTGTAGCTCAGTGGTAGAGCACTTCCTTGGTAAGGAAGAGGTCGGCAGTTCAATCCTGCTCAACAGCTCTAAAAAAGTATTTCGAAAAGTTTAACAGCGAACATCGATATTATCGTTATAGCTTTGACAACTCAGAGATAAAGTGGATTAAAATTCACTAAATAATAAAAGTAACAAACGCCTGTAGGCGTTAATAATAACAAACAAAAAATTAAACAATTTTAAAACAAAATAAAAATGGCAAAAGAGACCTTTAAGCGGGACAAACCCCACGTAAACATTGGTACCATCGGCCACGTTGACCATGGTAAAACCACATTGACAGCGGCTATAACAACTATACTCGCTAGCAAGGGTTTGGCGCAGATGAAAGGATATGATGAAATTGATGCTGCTCCGGAAGAAAAGGAACGTGGTATCACTATCAACACCGCTCACGTTGAGTATCAGACTAATTCACGTCACTATGCGCACGTGGATTGCCCAGGTCACGCGGATTATGTAAAGAACATGATCACTGGTGCTGCCCAGATGGACGGAGCTATTCTTGTGGTAGCTGCTACAGATGGTCCTATGCCACAAACTAAAGAACACATCCTTCTTGCTCGTCAGGTAGGTGTTCCACGTATCGTTGTATTTATGAACAAGGTTGATCTTGTTGATGATGCTGAGATCTTGGAATTGGTTGAAATGGAAATCCGTGAGCTTTTGAGCAAGTACGATTACGATGGCGATAACACTCCAATCATAATGGGTTCTGCTACAGGTGCACTTGCTGGCGATGCTAAGTGGGTTAAGGCTGTAGAAGATCTTATGGATGCTGTTGATAGCTATATTCCATTGCCTCCTCGTCCGGTTGACATGCCATTCCTTATGTCTGTAGAAGATGTATTCACTATCACTGGTCGTGGTACTGTTGCTACAGGTCGTATCGAGCGCGGTGTGATCAAGGTTGGTGAAAACGTTGAAATCGTAGGTTTCAATGAAGATCCACTTTCTTCTACTTGTACTGGTGTTGAAATGTTCAAGAAATTGCTTGATCGTGGAGAGGCTGGTGACAACGCAGGTCTTCTGTTACGTGGTATTGAAAAGAAAGATATCCGTCGTGGTATGGTTATCTGTGCACCTAAGAGCATTACTCCGCACACAGATTTCAAGGGTGAAGTTTACGTTCTTTCTAAGGAAGAAGGTGGCCGTCATACTCCGTTCTTCAACAAATATCGTCCACAGTTCTACTTCCGTACAACAGACGTTACCGGTGAGTGCGAATTGCCAGCTGGTGTTGAAATGGTTATGCCTGGTGACAACGTTAACTTAACAGTTAAATTGATCGCTCCAATAGCTATGGAAAAGGGTCTTAAGTTCGCTATCCGTGAAGGTGGTCGTACAGTAGGCGCTGGTCAGGTTACTGAAATCATCAAGTAAGCAATCTGCAGTTAACTCTGCTTATTGAAAATAATAGAAAAGCCGTTCTGATATTATCAGAACGGCTTTTTCATTTTGGATAAAACATGATTTTTCTGAATCACGCCATTGCACGTGCAAAACCAACGGTCTCTCTATATATTTGTGGAGACACATCAGCATTCGTTTTAAAAAATCTACTAAAGTAATATTCATCTTCATAGCCTAGTTCGTAGGCTATTTCCTTTACTGATTTATTAGTCAGATACAATTCTCTCTTCGCTTCTATAATTATGCGCTCTGCAATAAGATCAGTAAGTGTTTTATTAAAATGATTTTTTGCGATCTTGGCCAGTGCTTTAGGTGAAATGTTTAGTACTGTGGCATAGTCACCGGCAGAATGTTTGGTTTTAAAATTTTTTTCAATGCATTCTTTTAGATTTTGTAAGATTATCGGGTCCTTACTAACTGTTTTGTTTGCAGTAATAACAGGTTGCTGTTCTATTTTTAAACGGGAGGTTGTAATCAGGAATATTTTAAGATAAGAAATCAAAAGCTCATATTGGGCTACTGCAGTATACTGCATTTCTGCCTTCATTTGCTCGATGATCATATTAAGTGTTGTAGCAGTTTTATTGTCTACAGATATGTATGGTGGTTCATAAACATTATTGAATAATACACCATTACATGCCACTTCTGCCTGATGTTTATGAATGCAGAAAAAATCAGGATGAAAATGAATACATTTTCCTACTAGGTTATCAGCTTCGATCATAAACGGCTGATATGGGGCGAAGGCGAATAATGCTCCTGCCTCAAATTTATGTGAAGAAAAATCAGCTTTTGCTATTCCACTACCACTTGTAATCCATATTAGTGAATAATAATTGTTACGTTTCAAATGGTCAAAATAGCTATTGCTTTCAAAGTCAAATAACTTAAAAGCTAAATTGCCATTTGCAGGATCGGTTAATGTAAGAATATTTTGTGCTGTCACAGTTATTTCAGTTTACGATCCATTTCATTAATAGGCATGTCGTTAATACTTGCAAAGCGTTTCTGCATATATCCATTCTCGTCAAACTCCCACATTTCATTTCCATAACTCCGAAACCATTGTCCGGTCTGGTCGTGCCATTCATATTCAAATCGCACAGCCATTCTATTCTCTCTGAATCCCCATAATTCCTTTTTTAGCTTATAATTCTGTTCCAGTTCCCACTTATTTTTAAGAAACTGTTTTACTTCTTCTCTTCCATTTATAAAATCTGTCCGGTTTCTCCATTCAGTATCAATAGTATATGCCAGAGATACACGTTCCGGATCTTTGCTATTCCAAGCATCTTCTGCTGCTTGTACTTTTTGGAGTGCTGTCTCCATTGTAAATGGGGGTAAAGGATATCTTTTTTGTTCCACAAGCTTGATTTTTAAAGGGTCGGCAAAACCGACCCTTATGAATATTGATGATTAGTATGTAACAAATCTACTGGTTTTTCTAACTAAAGAAATGAGCAGCATAAACCTATTATTATAAATCAGATAGTTGAAGTATGTGCTCTTACAACCGGAAAGTCGATTTCAGTGCCTGCAACAATGTTGAAATAATTGGTAAGTATATTAATTGCTATATGCCCAACTATTTCTCCTATTTCACCTTCAGTTACTCCTGCATTTTTAACATAGGTGACATCTGCATCAGAAACTAATCCTTTTTTATTAACTATTTGTTTTGCAAACTGTAAAATTGCATTGGTCTTAGCATTAAGGGAATTACCAATTCTGGCATTGGCAAGTACTTCAGGTTCTATTTTCATTAATTTGCTGCCGATAAAACTATGTGCTGATAGGCAATAGTTACAAGCATTACTTTCTGCGACTGCCAATGCAATTAATTCACCTGTCTTTGCTCCTAGTATACCACTGCCAAGTGTACTACTTAAATTTAGATAGCTTTCGAGAAGAGCCGGAGAATTGCCCATTGTTCTCATCATATTAGGTACAGAGCCTAATTTACCTTGAACTGCATTAAATAGTTCTTTCGTTTTTCCTGTTGCTTGTTCCGGATTGATTGCTGTTAAACGTGTCATGTTTTTATTTGTTTATGTTTTGTCATTATTGACATTGCAAAGGTGCAACAACATAAATCCCATAAAAATGGACAATTAACGCAATGTAATGGATAATTTTCCCGTAGTGATGAATTTGTAAATATTAGGAAATCTATTCCTTGCTCTTGCTTTTCTTGAAAGCGTTATTCAGTTGTTTGGCAAAAGGGAAATACTCAATTTCGAATTTCTTTGATGAGTAGTAATATTTTCTGTTTGAAAATATTTTGATTAAATTCTCTTCGTAACCAAATTTATAATAAAACTCTTTCTGCTGCATTTTATCATTGCAAACAACCAGACCTCTTCCCTGAGGGCGATTCATGTCGTTGATATATCTGGATGAGTCAGTTATAACACCCTCGCCAGGTGCTTGGAAAATAGCAGTGCCATAAAAAACGATAAGATAGTTACTGCTATTTTTATTTATGACCAGATTTTTAGCAGGAGTGCCATCTGCATTAAGCAAAACACCATCAAAATCTTTTGATATTACTTTATTGTAATTAGTATCAATATAATAATAGACTTGCCTTTCTTTGAAGTGATCAGTAAAATCTTGAATCATGGCTGCCTTTGCGCCATTTGCATCTTTTTGGGCTGTCGCTAATAAGGTAAGTTTATCTGCTTTACTCAGCGCTGTTATGCGGTTATTTTCAGAGCGTAACTGCACCAATACAGCTGCAATTCTATTAGAAGTAGTATCTGTTGCCATGGCATTACTGAGAGGCATAAAGCATACTAAAATGGTCATAAGTGATAAAAGAGCTTTCATATACGTGTGTTATTTCTTGCTAGCTATAAAATTAAGACCAAAGAAGAAATAATTTCTTCTCAGTCCATTCGATGATTGTATTTTTTGCTCTTTCTCGAGCAATTTTTGAGGGTCAGAAAAACGATAGTGAACAGGCAAATAATATCTTATGTATTGCACATTTTTTTCCGGAATACTAAACCCATTTTTTTCAAAAAGCTGAGACCAACTTTGCAGGCTTCTGATATTTTCATTGCCTATCAATATGTCTTTCTGCAGCTTTTCGTCCCATATTGAGATAATTCTTTTGTTACCTCTGTATTTATATAGTTTGGCTCTCTGAATAATATTACTGCCATTTTCCTCAATAGATAAAACACGTCCCCCCTTGCTTAAGCAATTTTGAAAAATTTTCAAGGCATCATTTATTGGCTCCAGATGATGGAGCGTATCCTGAACAATGATCAGATCATAGCTATTTGCGGGTGGAGGTGAGTCAAACAGGTTTTCATAAGAGCATGTAAATAATGATGTGTCACCATATTTGCTCCAATATTCCTTACGCTTCTGCACCATGTCGTAGTAGAACTCTAACGTAGTGCCATGTGTTTTTATACCATTCATTGCCAGAAAAAGGCATGTAGTACCATATCCGCTCCCGCAATCCCAAATTCTTAGTTCTTTGTTGTTGGCTACTTGCTCTTGAATATAGCGAAGCCTTTGCAGGAAATAATTCCGGCGAAAATGCCAGGAAGATTTCTTACCCAGAAATTTATAATAAGGTTGCATCTCGGTGTGCACTTCCAATTCTTTAAGCATCAGTTCAAAGAACTGTTCCGGTTGCATCATGTTGGTCGTTAATTCAGAAAGACAAATGAATAATGGTAAGCAGTAATTGTCATTATTGAATATTACACTTATCCCACTATAGACAAAGGTAATTTCTATAAAAGTATATGCCAAATAGAAATTACACTTTCCTCTATTTTAGTGTTAACGATTATTGAGCATCTGTTATGCTGATAATTCTAAAAACTGTGCCTAATTCTGCTAAATAAAATGTTGCAGTTTTGCTACAAATAGATGTTAATTATGCTCATGGAACAAAGAGTACGGCAAATAGCAAATGATTGGATAACTGCGTGGAATAAGCATGACTTAGATCTGATTATGAGTCATTATACTGATGATATTCAATTTACTTCTCCGTTTATTACTAAGATAAATAACGACCCATTAGGTACAATACATAACAAAGTTGATTTGCAGTTATATTTTCAAAGGGCGTTAAATTTATATCCAAACTTGCATTTTGAGTTGAATAAAATACTGGTATCTGTAAATTCGATAATTGTATATTACACAAGTGTTAATAATCTTTTGGCAGCAGAGTTTATGCAAATAAATGAGGACGGCAAGGTTTATAAGGTATTTGCACATTATACTCAATAGATATTTATGAAAAAAATCCCCGAAGTAGTTGACTCCGATTTGGTTACGGAGATGACATTTGAGCCATTATCCAAGAAGAACTGGTTATTGTTTACCGAATTATTTGGGGAACGTGGTGCATGTGGTAATTGTTGGTGCATGTACTTTAGATTGCCAAAATCTGAATTTGTAGCGGGCAAAGCAGATGAAGGGAACAAGAATAAGATGAAAGAATTAGTTTGGGCTGGTGTACCCACGGGTGTATTAGGAATTTATGAAGGGAAGGCAATTGCTTGGTGTGCTTTTGCTCCGAGAGAAGACTATCTGAAGCTGGAAAAATCAAGAGTTCATAAAAGGATTGACAGTAAGCCGGTATGGTCGGTTACTTGTTTCTTCATTGAGAAACAATTTAGAAGGATGGGCGTGTCTGTAGCTATGCTAAACGGATTAATCAAATATGCAGGAGAGCAGAAGATAAATATTATTGAAGCCTATCCTACTGTCCCCACACAAGACATATTGCCGGATTCTTTCGCGTGGATAGGGCTGTATAAATCATTTGAGAAAGCCGGCTTTCAGATTGTGGACTACACATCTAAAAGCCGGCCTATGGTAAGATTTTATACCGAAGTAAATAATGATTAGTTATACACAGCTACTTTCTTGTAGCCATAGAATTTTCTCAATGAATCAATGTAGTGAGTGGTGTCAACAGAACGGCAGTTAACCGTTTCTATAACCATATAATTCAGAGAATCTTTTGTTATCAAATCTATCTTTTTGCCGTCTATTTTCAATCTACGGAAACGGGCTTCAGCTTTCGCTTTGTTGTTGTATTCTCCTATCACCATTTTGTATGCGTTCACAGCATTGGTATCTACAACAGGTGCTGCGTTTGACATGGTATCTTTTATTGGGTGAGTGGTGTCAACAACAGGTGCCGGTGCATGTATAACAGTGTCTTTTGGTGCAGGTGCCGGTTCGCTAGAGGCCTGATGACTCTTGTAGTAATAGAAGCCATAGCCGCCGCCACCAAGAATAACCAGTAACACTGCTACAATTATTACCATAGTCCAGTTAACCGAATTAGCGCTAGCCGGAGGTGGGTAAGATGGTTTATGAGCTGGTGTTATCTTCTGATCTTCAAGTTGTTTGCTGTTTTTCAGTGTAGGCATACCGGCAGGCGTAAATCTGAAATTGGCGTCTGTGATAAACTTCACACGTCCGTTCTCTTCAGAAAACTTACCGATACCCGGAATTGGCACTTCTTTACCTGCCTGCATATCTTTACGTGCCTGCATGCTGTACTCGCGTAGCGCATTGGCGGCTTTAGATATGCTGATCATTTCATTTGTGGCAATAAAGTTAGCAAAGCTGTCGTCTATGGAGCCGCCTGCTGTTACTATTACTTCATAGGTAGGTGCCTGTAATGCTTTACCATCATGCACGGCAGGTCGCTTAACCAGTTCCAGATTGCCCAGGCCATGTATGTAGCAAAAATTATTTTTTAGGATGAATTGTCCTATGTATTTATCGATTTCCATTTCTACTCGTAAAAGTACACCTGAAATTAATTATTTCCCACTAAAATTTTAAACGTAATCCGCCATAAACGTTCAATCCATAAGACTGATAATAACTCCAGCGTTGATATTTGCTGTTGAGCAGATTGCTAACCTGAAGAAAAACGCTCATTCTGTTTCCTAAATTGTATTCAGCATTGCCACCAATATCAGTAATAGGGGTCAGCATTATCGCTTTATTGGCATTATCAAGTGCATAAATACCGCCTAATACGGTTAAATAAGCCGATACTGTGAGGTCTTTTATCGGGCGAATAGAAAAGTCGCCTTTAATATTAAGGGTAGGCTGATGCCACGCATATTGTTGTGTGCCCTGATAGAATTTATAAAAATCACCAGTCACACCTGCCGACCATTTGCTAGACTGAGTGTATCTAACAGCTCCATGTAAAGAGATGGCACTAACGTCGTCATATATTACATTAAAACGCTGATTAAATGCTGATGTGTCCAGATATGTTGCCAGGTTAGTGAAATTCCACCAACTTACTTTTACCAAATAGTTAAAGTGGCTTCCCTGTGTTCCGGAAACACTTGCAAACAATTCATCTCTGCGTGATTGTTTAACATCTTTGCCTGAAAACAATGTGTGATAATCGTAAAGTAGATAAGGATTTTCAGAAGTAAGTTGTTCGTAAGTGTTTTGTCTTACATTAGCTTGCCAACCACCGCTCAATCTTAACGCTGTAGATGGTATCTGATAAGAAGCTGTAAGTTCAGGTAAAATATACAATATCCCTCCCTTGCCAACAGCGAAGCCAAGAAATGCTTTTCCTTGAAGTGCTCCTTTGTTCAGTGTAATGCCGGGAGTTAATGCAGCAATATTATTACTGATATTGTTACTACTCATTTTAAGCTGAGTAAATGAAGTAGATAAAGCTAAACTAAGGTTCAATGTACTATCTATACCGTAAGAGAAAGGCGCATTAAAGCCGAAATTAGTTTCTGAATTATTAAACCTTGAATTATTAAACCTTGCATCATAAATTGACGCAGTAGCTGAAGGGTGATAATTGATTTTTGAAACTGGATCCTGCACCCTGTTTTTCATATCTGCACTCACTCTTACAGTGGTGAATGTCTGCTTTTTATCTTCAGTTATCGGCAACACAATGAGCGTAGGGTCTATACCATAAAAGTAGTATTGATTTCGCTCTATATTGGCACTCGCATGCCATTCATTGTTAGTGGTATGTAATACGCCATCTGCCTCTAAACCACTAAGAGAAGACTGTTGCGAATTAATATTTCCTTTTTGTGAAAGGTGATGTAGGTGAATGCCGGTTTCGTAATTCTTACCTCTTATGCTTGCAATACCTGCATCTAAAAACAAGGTTGATAAATTACCGCCACCTGCTTTAATATAATTTGGGAACGGAATGACCAAAGAATCTTTACCTAGCGCTAACGGACGTAATTGACCGGAAGTATATGAATAGTAAAGCGTCTGTTGTGGTACATCATAATTTAAAACAGGGCGCGACGTGTCTGCCGGTGGTAATTGGGGTAGCCATTCAGGTTTAGGTGCTTTCCTTACCTGAGGTTTGTAAGACTGTATCACCTCTATGGTAGAACCTTTCAATACCGTATCAGCAGCACGCTGCTGACCAGTTGCGCTTTGTGCAACAACTACGGATAATGCCAATAATATAAAAGGTTTTACGCTCATGCGCTGCTATTTATTCTTCTTTCAGTTTACTTTTTTGTTTCTCCAGCACTTTTACTTCCGCCAGTTTTCTTGTTGCTTCCTGTTTCAATTCCACATTTTTAGTGTGCTTCACTATGCTGTAAAAGGTTGCTTTGGCATTAAAGTAATCTTTTTGTTTCACGAAAATATCGCCTAACAAAATGTATGATTTCACTACCCAGTAATCATAGCCACCCGATAATTTTATAGTTTCATTAGCTGCTTCTTCAGCGTCTTTGAGGCTGTCTTGTTGCAAGTATATCTCAGATATATGATAACGAGCTTCCGCAGCTATTTCACCATTGGTATTTCCGCTTAACTGCTGGTAAGTAGCAAGTGCAGAATCTCCTTTAGCGAAGTGTTGCTGTGCTTTGGCTTTGTAAAGCAGTGCCTCATTAATCATATCTGCTGACAGCCCCTTTGTTGCTAATAAAGAATCGGCATACATGCTTGTTTCGCTATATTTCCCGGAATTATAACCGCTTTTAATAAGGCCATTGTAAGCTGTTTGCAATAGCATAGCATTGGCAGCACTATTATTCCGCAACTTCATGTTGTACTCATAAGCAGCAGTATAGTCTTTTTTATCGTAAGCTATAGTTGCTGCATGTCGTGCACTGTTTTCAGAAAAATCATTCCACGGGTTTGCTAACACAACATTAAAGTCTTCTAGCGCTTCTTGGAATTTTCTTAACTGGTAGTAGCTTTCCCCTCTGTAGTAGTGTGCTTTAATCGCGAATACGCCATTTGGATATTGTTGTAAATAGCTACTGAATGCAAGCATCGCGTTATCCCATTTTCCTGATGCAAACTGTGTTTCAGCAGCAGCATAGTATGTAGAGTCTATAGCGCCGCTTTCTGCACTTGGTAGGTTATTATCCTTCAACAATTGTGCATAAGAAGAGGGTAGGTTATTTTGTATGTATAAACTCTTGAGTGCGCTTAATGCAGCGATACGTTCTTCTGATGCAGGGTATTCCGTAACAATATGCTTATAAGATTCAACTGCCTTAAGATTGTCGTTAGTTTGCTGATATATGTAACCAACTTTTAGCCATGCCTTTGGTGCCGCACTTTTGTCGCCCGATGAGTCTGTAATTCTTTTCAGGTATACCAACGCTTGCGGATATTTATCTAACTCGATATACGTACCGGCAATTTCATAGAGCGCAGTTACTTCATAAACTGATGACGGTTTGCGGTTGGTCAGTGTTTGAAGCACATTTATTTTGTCGTTATTCTTACCCTGTAAACCTAGAATAATACTTTTCTGATAGCGGGCATAATCTGCATTAGTAGTATCAGTTGTGCTGATCTTGTCATAGAGTGTAATTGCCTTTACATAATTCTGCTGCATGAACACTGCATCGGCCTCCCGAAGACGTGCCATTACCCCAGAATAATCATCGTCTCCCTTCGCTTGTTGTGCATGATTGAAGTAGGTTTGCGCACCACTGAAATTTTGATTTTCCATAGCCGCGAACCCCATATTGAGATACGCATGCTGGGTAGTTGCCTGTGGGCTTATATGAGACAGATCAATTTTATCTGTTTTATGATTAATGAATTCCTGACTATTGGCAATAGCATCTGCATATTTATGCATACGGTATGCTATTTCTCCTCTCCAAAAATATGCGGCACACTCCAAGCCGGCATCAATAGGGTGTTGGGTTGAGGATGTGAAATAGCTGTATGCGCTATTCAAATTGCCATTACGAAACTGTTGTACAGCATTTAGATAGGTAGCCTTCTGAAATACTTGCCAATAGTTTTTTTCTTTATTATTTACTTTATCCAGATATTTTAAAGCTTCTTCAAAATTATTGGTCTTAAGGAGTAAACCGGATAATAAAGTATTGGCCTCGTCTTTATACTGACTTGTCGGGTATGTTTTCAGGAGCGTGTATAATTCTCTTAATGCATCATCATTGTATCCGGCTTCATAGCTGATGCGCGCATACAGAATCATAGATGCCTCCTGCTGACCCGGGTTAAATGGCATGTCTGCACAAATGCCAAATGCATTGCGTGCACTTTGGTGTTCACCGGTTTTCATATAACAATCACCAAGTAAATACATAGACGACTGCCCAAGAGAGTCATTGGCGTTGCTGAGGAGTTTAAATTTCTCAGTTGCATTTTGCCAGTCATTCAATCTGTAGTAGCAGTAGGCAATCTTATAAAGATCTTCCTTTCTTATTTTTTCACTATGGTCATAGTAGTATTCGAAATAAGGTTTTGCTGCAGCATATTTCTGTTCTTCAAACATGCATTGTGCAACCAGCAGATGTACCTCATTATCATAGTAGCTCTTATCTCTACCTTCAATAATAGCTTTGGCCTCTTTTACAGATTGCTCACGGTTACCCATGAAGTAGTAAATCTCAGCGATATAATAAGGGACAATTGTTTTGTACTCTTTATCGTCCCTTACTTTTTCGAAACTTTTTAATGCTGCGGCGTATTTATTCTCATTATAAGCGAGCAAGCCAAAATAGTAATTGCCTGCCATGTAATACTTACCTTCCTTTATTTCTTTAATAAAAGCAAAAAGGGAAGTAGCCTTGTCAAATTGTTTGTTATTGAAGTAGCAATATGCCAGCTCAAATTTTTGGTCCGCTATTTCACTGTTAGTCAGGTTATCAAGGCTAGTAGCTTCATAATAAGCAATTGCTTCGGTCAACTGATTATGGAGAAAATAATACTGTGCCAAAGCAAATGAAACGCGCTGACTGTATGCAATATTTTGTATGCTATTCTTCAGCTGAATTGCTAATGACACACAGCCTGGTGCATTGGTTTTGAGTTCAGATATAGCAATCAGAAAGTTAGCTTTATCAATATCAGTGCTCTGCTCAGACCTTATTTTTTCAGTAGCCTGCAGTAAATATGCTTTCGCGCTTTGTTCTGCAAGGCTATAATGTTCTTGTTTGTATTGCTCTTCTGCTAATATTAAATTCCTGTTTGCCGGTAGATCTGGTGTTAGTACCTGAGCATACCCGGCAAAACTGAACGCCGAGCCCAGCATGGCTAAAAGTAAATAGGAATATGACCGGTGTCGTTTATTTAATATCATTCAGATTAAAGATGCTTTAGAATGTCCATGTAACATTTGCACTTGGGAACAAAGGTAACTGGTAAGTTCTGCCATTTGTTATGCGATTTACATAAAAAATGTTATTTCTGTCGTAAGCATTCGTTACTGCCAATGTTGCATCTAAGCCACTCTTGTTTCTCAATACAAAGTGTTTCTTAGCAGAAAGATCCAAGCGGTGATACCATGAAAGGCGACCGCCATTGATTTCGTTTGCGTAAAGCACACCTAGAGTTCCGTTTTGACCAAGTGGATTAGTTGCAAGTCCGTTGCCAGTGAAGTTTACGTTTTCATAGAAACCTTGTGTTTGGCTGAATGGGAACGGTGAGTGAATATTAAAACGAGCAGATAATTCCCAATCCTTTTTCTTGCCTGCTGTGTAAGACACCAATGCATTTGCATTCATGCGGGTATCGAATGGAGTAGGGTAAGTTTGTTTCAACCCATCAGGTCCTATGCTTGTATAATTTACCTGCTGGTAACCTACAGCACCCCAAAGGAAGATTCTCTGATAAGAGTATTTAGCAGAAAGGTCAACACCATAAGCTTTACCTGATGCTGCAACGAAGTCAGGATCTGTAGCATACAGTTTGTTTCTGTTCAATTCATCTATCTGTCCAAATATTTTGATCCATGGCTCTAAGTTCAATTCAACCTTATCCAAGTCTACTTCAAGACCTGTTACGCCATGAAACGCAGTTTGCAGATTAGATTTTACTTCATTGCCATTAGCATCTTTAATTTGCTGATCAGGGCTTAATAGGAAACCAGTAAATAGGTTTACGATATCGCGGTCAGTTTTAGTGCTGATAATGTTTTGTGCAAATAAACCGGTAGAAGCCTTAATACGAATATTGTCAGTGATATTGTACTTGATACCCAGTCTTGGTTGCGGAGAAATTTTATTCAACTCAGAATAGTATTGTACGCGGAAGCTAGGTTCAAAAATGAATTTACCTTTAATTACTTGTCTGTAAAGTAAGTAGATAGCAGCCATTGTACTCTGGCGATCCATAGTAGTACTAACACCGCTACCACTGTAGTAATTAAGAGAGGTATGTTGTCCGCTTACCTCTACACCATACTTGATTTGGCTGTAGTTCTTAAGGAAGTATGTAAAGTTGATTGCGGACTCAAAGCCATTGATTTGGCTGGTGCTAGGAACTGTATCAGTTGGTACACCCACTTGTGCCAAATTGATATTATAGTTTGAGAATGCAAATTTACCATCAATAAGTGCTGCTGTACCACCCGGAGATACTACGAAAGTAGAACCTGCACCAAATGCTTTCCAGTGATAATCACCGTCAGACTGGTGCGTAGTCTCGTTTAATAAGCTAGCGTGGTCATCGAAATTGAAAGCAAACAAATTCAATTTACTACCGTTATCACCATTGAATGTAACCTTACCATAAAGGTCGTTAAAACTGAAAGGAAGACCATTCTTGAATGTTTCATTCAAGCCGCCATAAATAGATTTTGATGTCTGATCAAGATAGCTGGTTTTTCCTGTCATTAGGAATGTGATACCTGCGCCATTATCTTTTTTAGACTTTACTAATGGACCTTCCAACATTATTCTTGACATAATAGGAGAGACAGAAACGACGCCTGCGAGGTTATTTTTATTGCCATCTTTATAGTGTACGTCAACAATCGCAGAAGTACGGTTACCATATTGTGCACCATAACCTGCAGTGTATACATCTGCACTACGAATAGCTTCCGTTTCAAATACTGAATACAGACCTATAGAGTGGAAAGGATTGTAAATAGTAACACCATCAAGATAAATACCTGTTTGTGAAGGAGAACCACCACGAATATATAACTGACCACCTTGGTCACCTGTGAATACAACACCGGGTATTACTTGTAGGTACTGAGCAAGGTCAGGCTCGCCACCGGCACTTGGTAAGCGCTTCATTTCCTGAGGCGTAATTTTCGTTACACCGGTATTGATACGCGTGGATTTTTCTTTCTTGCCACCGGTGATTTCAACAGCTTTTAGCTCTCTACCCAGTTGGCTTAGGATGATTTTTTTGTTGATAATCATATCCTTCGTTAGGGTAACAGTGATAATACTAGAGTCGTAACCGAGTGTAGTTGTCAACAAAGTATATGTACCCGGAGGGAGGCTTATAGAGAAATAACCGTTGTTATCTGTTTGAGCACCATTTGTGGAATGGGTAACTATTACATTGGTGTAACTAAGTGGCTCACCTGTTTTTTTGTCGTAAACGAAACCTTTAACAGTACCGTTCTGAGCAAATGCTACAGCTGAAAAGAGGAATAGGATTACAGCTGTTAGGCTGACTCTTTTTTGAATAGAAGAAAAGTTTTTCATTCAGTTTTTATATTAAATACAGGCTTTTCGAATTTGTTAAAGCGCAACAAAGATAATGTTAAATAGCATTAAAAATCCCAGCAAGCAAATCAGGTTTGCCACTGAAAATGTATATAAAAAGTTAATAATGGTAAGTTTATTTCTGTGCTTTGTATAATTCCCTCTTTTATTAACTTTGTGCACTTATGAAGAATATTGCAATTAAGATAATTTCACTTCTGTTATTGGTTGTTTTTCTTGACAGTTGTGCCAGACATGATATGCGTAGGTATAGAACCAAGTTTAGGTTTCACCGCCATTCTTTCCACTATCGTGGTGCAGGTAGATATTATTGATTTTTTGGTATAAATAATAAAACCGCTCATTTGAGCGGTTTTATTATTAGAAAAATTATGTTTACCATAAGTGAACCCTTGCAGTATCTGCAATAAACATTTTGTCACCGGCTTTAATTCCAAAGGCTTCGTAGAAGTCAGGTACATTAGGGAATGGACCGTTTACACGATATTTCGCAGGTGAGTGAACATCGGTCAATAGCTGAGTAGCTATTTTTTCCTGACGCTCAGCCATTAACCAGCCTAATGAATAGCCAAGGAAAAAACGTTGTGTTGGCGTCATACCATTAATTTTGTCTCCCTTTTTGTATGCTTCTGTTTGTTTGAACGCATCCAAACCTATTAAAATACCGCCCAAATCAGCCAGATTTTCACCTAAAGTAGCTTTTCCGTTGATATGCATTGTATCTAATGGCACCATTTTATTGAATTGCTGCACCAAAACCTCAGCACGTTTTACGAACTGTGCTGAGTCTGTAGGTCCCCACCAGTTGTGCAGATTTCCATTTTCATCAAACTGACGACCTTCATCATCAAATCCGTGAGTGATTTCGTGACCTACAGTGCTGGCAGCAGTATAACCATATACCAATGCATCGTCCAACTCTTCGTCTTTATAACCCGGTACGGTCATCATTGCAGCTGGTAGTACTATTTCATTGTTAGACGGATTGTAGTATGCATTATATGTTTGTGGTGTCATATCCCACTCATTTCTGTCTACCGGTTTGCCTAGCTTATTTAACCCGTAAGTGTTCCACCATTCATTCGCGCGCATAATGTTCGATACATAAGCTCCACGATCTATTTTTAAAGTTGACAGGTCTTTCCATTTGTCAGGGTAGCCTACTTTTTTCTTAATAGCCATTAATTTATGTACTGCTTTTTTCTTAGTGCTATCTGTCATCCAGTCTAGTTTCTCAATACGTGCTTTGTAAGCCATACGTACATTTTCAACCATCTGTTCGTAACGAGCTTTAGCTTTAGGGCTGAAATATTCTTTTACAAACAGTTGCCCCAAAGATTCGCCGATAACACCTTGCTCTGCATCGAGCGCACGACGCCAACGTGGGCGTGGCTCTTGTGCTCCACGAATGGTTTTGCTGTAGAAATTGAATGTAGCATCAAAATATGGTTTGCTCAGGTAGCTTGAAAAATTACTGATCAGATGAAAGGTCATGTAATCTTTCAGTGTTTGAACATCGGTAGTTTTCACCAATTTATCGAGTGCAGTATAGAACTCGGGTTGGCCAACTATGACACTATCCACTCCTTTTACGCCTATCTGAGCAATTACTCCTGCCCAGTCTGTACTTGGTGCTATTTTATTTAATTGGCTGATCGCAAATTTGTTATAATTCTTATATGGGTCACGAAGATCTTCAAGCTTGCGTGATGCTTTAGCCAAACTTGTTTCAAACGCTATGATTGCTGTAGCCTTTGCTTTAGCCTGAGTGCTATCAATACCCATGTTTTTGAAAATGGCAGCAATATAACCTGGGTATTCATTACGGATTTTCTGGGTACGTGCATCTGTATTGAAATAATAGTCGCGACTTGGCAGGCCTAATCCACCCTGATCCATGCTGTATGCCTCAAGGTTACTGTTTTTTGCATCCTGTCCCACACCCTCATTAAAGAACACACCTACACCATATTTGTGCATTTGTGCTGCTTGGGTCATAACGTCTTTAGCTGTTTTAATTGCAGCTATTTTATCAAGTTCAGGGCGAAGTGGCTCAATGCCATTTTTTTCAATAGCAGCAGAGTCCATTGCACTGTGCCAAAAATCACCAATCTGCTGACCTGAACCACTTTTTTCTGCTTTCTTTTCTGCTTCTTCGTTGATATGAAGTAATTTTTCGTTCAGTTCTTTCTGTACGAGCTCGCCTACACCCCAACTTGTTTCTTCACCCGGAATAGGATTGTTTTTTATCCATTTGCCGTTAGCATATTCAAAAAAGTCGTCATTAGGTTTTACTGTAGTGTCTCTGTGAGCACCCAGAATATCTTCTTTTGCAGCCTCTTTTGTTCCTGGCTGATTGCACGACACAGTAATTGCCGCAAGGGCTATTACGCCCAAAAACTTCTTATTCATATATGTATGGTAATTAATTCGATAAAAGTAATGGCTTTTTGGTTTATTCAGTTCACCTATATCAGGTGATTTTTGCAGAGGCAGTTATTTTCTTTTCAAAATAATCCAAATAGGTTTATCTATAGTGGTGCTTGCATCTATATGTTGTGTTTCTCCGGCTGAGACTATTTTAATCCTTGCCGTGTTGAGTGGTTCTGTTCCTTCATTTTGGGCAATCACCTTTAGTGTGTCTGATTGATTTGGGGCAAGATGGACATTGATTGCTTTGTGATCACCTGTGAGTGTGTAATGGTCAAGAAGAATACGGCCATTATGAAGAATAGAAATCACATCTCCATCTATTGTTTTGGCATCCCAAATTTCCAGCTTGGCTATTTCTCCTAAGCACGTAACTTCTTTCGCTGTTCCGGGTAATATTTTAGCGACTTCTGCTGACGTGATTGGTACTTCTTTTTTTTGCGGTAGAATAGTTTTTTCTACTGAAGTATCCTTGGTGGCATTGGCTTTCATCAGTTTAGCCATAAGGTCCTTAGCAGAGATCAATACAAGAGAACCCTTTGCGCATTCTGTAACGCCATCTTCCTTTACTCCCTTAAACGTTCCCTTTAATATGGTAGCACCTTTCTTGGTAGAAATTTTCAAAGACGCCTGCATATAGCAGATATACAGATCTTGATTTTTTTGAGGTTTACCTTTGGAATAGACAATTTTAGTTTCTCTGAATTTTATTCGCTTTTTGTCAACATCGAGAGTGCCTTTTATAAGTGCCTTGGTCTCATCGGGTCCCATAACGTCTGTTATGGAATAGCCGTTGAGTACGCCATCAGAATCAGTTAATTGCAATTTATAGGTGAATGATTGCCCATCGCCGGTGGTCGCAGAACCTACAAATACAACGTCAGAGACTTGTGCCTGTAAATGATATGCGGTCAACAGCAATAAACAACAAAGAAAGTGTTTCATATAGTGATATTTACAAGTATTACATTACTTGTACAATTAGGAATTTCAGATATTGAGTTGATGGTATGTTCCACAATATCGGGTGGTCTGATGACTGTGTTTGCCAACATACTTGTCTGAGTGTACGATGCGCATCTTTTGCTGCCATAGCTATTGTTTTGAGGAACAAGTCTGGTGGAACGAGATTAGTACATGATGCAGTAACTAGGAAACCGCCGGGTTTAGTGAGTTTCATGCCTCTGAGGTTAATCTCTTTGTAACCTGTTACAGCCTTGTCTACATTCTCTCTGCTTTTCGTAAATGCAGGAGGATCAAGCATCACTACATCATACTTTCTACCTTCTTTGCCCCATGCTTTCAGCATATCAAATGCATTGACTGCCTCAAATTTGCAGACATCATCAAATCCATTGAGGGTTGCATTTCTGCGGGCAGTGTTAACTGCATTTTCCGAAATGTCCAATCCAAGTGTGCTTTTTGCACCATAATGTGCCGCATGCAATGAGAATGTGCCGGTGTAGCAGAATGCTTCCAATACATCTGCACCTTTTGATATATGCTGTATCGCTCTTCTATTGTCTTGCTGATCGAGGAAATAACCTGTCTTTTGGCCATTTTCAATATCTACATGAAATTTCAGACCGTTTTCGTTAAGGATGATATTTGTATCGAATGGTTCTGACAAGAAACCTTTTTGTTGTTTCATGCCCTCCAACTCACGAACCGGGACGTCATTACGTTCATAGATTCCTTTAGGAGAAAAGAGTCTGTTCAATGCAAAAACAATATCATCCTTCCACCTTTCAATTCCCAGTGCGAGTGTTTGAATGACAATATAATCGTTGAACTTATCAATGATAAGTGCGGGTAGCGCATCGGCTTCAGCAAAAATAAGTCTGCAGTTTTCTACATAACCTATGCTTTTACGATATTCCCAAGCTGCTTTTATCTTATTATAAAAGAAATTATCGTCAATTGTTTCATTCTTATGTCTGGTAAGTAAGCGAATACGTATTTGAGATGCAGGGTTAATATATCCCTTACCTACAAAAGATCCACTGTAAGAATAAACTTCTACTATATCGCCCGGTTCACATTCACCTTCGCTGTCGCCCAGCTCATTTGCAAATATCCATGGGTGGCCGTTAATCACCCGATCACCTATTTTTTTTCTGAGAAAAAATTTCGCCATAGTGCAAAGGTAGTTTTTAATTGTTTGATGGGGTAATTGGCTAACTATGAAGCTACTTTGGGTCTGATAATTGAAAAATAATCTTTTTGTCTATACACTCATTTCGCAATTGGGGCATTAATTTGTAGGTTTGTTATACAAATACCACTTATGGGCATTCGTAACACCTCTATACTTTTTGTTGTTGCTGTTGCAACTGCAATTCCTGCCATTGCGCACAAAAAAGACAAAAAGGTTGCCAAGCAACTACAAGTTGACATCAGCTTTTTGGCTTCAGATGATTTGGAAGGCCGTCGCACCGGTTCTGTCGGTGAGAAGAAGGCTGGTGATTATATAGAAGAACGCTACAAAAAACTAGGTATTGCCGGGTATAAGGGGCAATACAAATACCCCTTTAAATTTACTTATGGAAGGGAGATTGCACCCTCTACTCAAATCAGACTGAACAATAAATTATTGAAGCTTAATGATGAGGTATTTCCATTGCCATTTAGTTGCACCGGTGCTGCTGCAAGCGATGTAATGCCTGCGGTAACCGAGCAAGGAAATATTTGGATGGTGCCTTTATATACAGATAAAGACCAGGCAAAAGATCCGCATTTCGATGCAGATAAGTATATGCATGATTATGCCAAAGAAGCAAAGCGTGGTGGAGCCAAAGGAGTTGTTTTCTTCGATTCTTATGGTAGCAAATACGAACCTACATTTAATAAACAGTCAGAATTTGATCCGTTAGATTTGCCTGTTGCTTGTATTAAGTATGAGGCTTACAGGAAATATATCAAGCAGATAGAGGAGGGTACAGGTAACAAGAGCAGTTTACAGGTAGATATGAATATATCTATTCTTAAAACGGAGCGCACAGGTACAAATGTTGCTGCATATATTGATAATGGTGCTCCTTATACTGTAGTAATTGGTGCGCATTATGATCATTTGGGTTTTGGCGAAGATGGTAATAGTTTACAAGCTAATGCTGTTAAGGAACATCAGATTCATCATGGCGCAGACGATAATGCCAGTGGCACAGCAGCACTCATGGAACTGGCTCATTGGGTGAAAAGCAAAAAACTACATAATTATAATTACCTTTTTGTTCACTTTTCAGGTGAGGAGCTTGGTTTATATGGGTCAAAGGCATTTGTGAAAGACCAAAAAATAGACAGCACTCAGATAGCGTACATGATAAATATGGACATGGTTGGTCGTCTGAATGACAGTACACATGCTCTTACAGTTGGAGGTGTAGGTACATCGCCTGCATGGGAAGACGTAGTGAGTATGGGAGGAAAGAATTTTAAAATGGTCATAGACAGTTCAGGAGTTGGCCCATCAGATCATACTAGTTTTTATTATGCAGGTATTCCTGTTTTATTTTTCTTCACAGGAACACATAAAGATTATCATAAGCCAACAGATATTGCTGCGAATATTAACTATCCTGGAGAAGTTCAGGTAATCAGGTATGCAGAAGATGTAGTGGCTAAGATGGACAAGGAGCATATAAAACCTCGTTATGCGGTAACAAAGACAGCAACGGGTGGTCGTTCTAAATTTAAAGTTACTTTAGGTATCATGCCCGATTATACATATCAGGATGGCGGTGTTCGCGTAGATGGTGTAACTGAAGGTAAGCCGGCATCAAAGGCAGGAGTAAAAGCAGGTGATATTCTTGTTCAGTTGGGTGATGTGAAGATTCTCAGTATGCAGAGTTATATGGAAGCTTTAGGTAAATTCACTCCCGGTGATAAATCGGAGGTAAAACTGAAAAGAGATGGAAAGGAGATTACTTTGCCGGTAGAATTCAATAAGTAATATATTAATTACATAACGTGGATGTGGCATTTTTTATTAAAGATGCCACATCTTGTATGTTAGGCCCTGCTTAGTAGATATAGATATAATTCGTACATTAGCAATAGCATTTAAAGACATAGAACATTGGATAATAAAGCGCTTAATAGGAATCCCAATCCTGAGAATCCGGAAACATTTCTTAAACTCAGATTAGCCAGACCAAAGACTGTTGCTGCCGGAATGACTGCAGTACTGTCAAGTGCCAAGCATGTGTTTGGAGAAATGGATGTGGCCAGAGGTATGAAGGCGTTATTGGCACTTAATCAAAAAGATGGTTTTGATTGTCCGGGTTGTGCTTGGCCCGACCCTGATGGGGTACGCTCTAAGATTGCGGAGTACTGCGAGAATGGCGCAAAAGCAGTGTCTGAAGAAGCAACAACTAAAAAACTTACTGCACAGTTTTTCAAGGAAAATTCAGTCTTTGACTTGGCGAAGTTGAATGATTATGAGATAGGTAAGAAGGGTAGGGTTGCAGAACCAATGTATTTGCCGGAGGGTGCAACCCATTACCAACCAATAAGTTGGGATGATGCATTCAAAAAAGTAGCGCAGCACTTGAATGCTTTGGCATCGCCTGACGAAGCTGTATTCTATACATCGGGGCGCACTGGTAATGAGGCGGCTTTTTTATATCAGTTATTCGCTCGAGAGTATGGTACCAACAACTTGCCGGACTGTTCTAATATGTGTCACGAATCGAGTGGTGTGGCATTAAATGAGACGGTTGGTATTGGAAAGGGGTCTGTAAAATTAGAAGACTTCGCAAAAGCGGAAGTGATTATCATCTTAGGGCAAAATCCGGGGACTAATCACCCGAGAATGCTATCTGCATTACAGGAAGCAAAAGAAAACGGGGCAACAATTATTTCTGTAAACCCATTGCCGGAAACCGGGTTAATTGGTTTTAGTAATCCACAAACGGTAAAAGGTGCACTAGGAATAAAAGCGCGTCTTACAGATATCTTTCTTCAGGTAAAACTGAATGGAGATATGGCATTGCTCAAGGCTATTGAGTTATTGATGCTTGAAGCGGAAGAGAAAGTACCGGGTTCTGTTTTTGATAAGGCATTTATCAATGAACATACCAGTGGTTATGAAGATTTTATAAAGAATATAAAAAAATACAAGGTCGAAGATTTGGCTGAAGCATCGGGAATATCGATGGCGCAAATAAAGCAAACAGCTGAAGTCTTTAAAAGCAAAAGTAAGATAATAGCTTGTTGGGCTATGGGCTTGACACAGCATAAAAATGCTGTAGACACCATAAAGGAAGTTGTCAATTTACTATTGTTGAAGGGTAGTATTGCTAAACCCGGAGCCGGCACTTGTCCTGTACGCGGACATAGCAATGTGCAGGGCGATAGAACAATGGGTATTTACGAAAAACCACCTCAAAGGTTTTTAGATAATATAGAGCGGGTGTATGGTTTCACTCCTCCTCAGCATCATGGCTACGACGTTGTGGAAGCAATTCATGCCATGCATGAAGGAAAGGCGAAGGTTTTCTTTGCAATGGGAGGCAACTTTTTATCTGCAACACCTGATACTACTTACACTGCAGACGCATTGCGTAATTGTGCGCTTACCGTTCAAGTATCTACAAAGCTCAATCGTAGTCACCTGGTGCATGGTAAAGAGGCATTGATATTGCCTTGCTACGGGCATACTGACCTTGACATAATGAATGGCGAAGCTCAGTTTATTACGTGCGAGAATTCTATGGGTGTAGTGCAAATGTCGAAAGGGAGTTTGAAGCCAATATCAGATCAGCTGCTAGGTGAGCCACTTATTGTTGCAAAACTGGCAAAAGCTACACTGGGCAATAGAAGTAAGGTGAATTGGGACCTGTATATGGAGCACTACGATTATATTCGTAATGACATAGAATTAGCTATCCCGGGTTTTCAGGATTACAATAAACGAGCCCGTATCTTGGGTGGGTTCTACTTGCCCAATGGTGCTCGGGAAGGAAAATATAATACACTCACCGGTAAAGCAAATTTCTCTGTGTCTGGCATCACAAAAATAGAGTTGGCCCCTGATGAGTTGATGATGCAGACACTACGCAGTCACGATCAGTTTAATACAACTATATATGGTCTTGATGACCGTTATCGTGGGGTTTATAATGAGCGTAGGGTCATTTTTATGAACGAAAAAGATATTACACGCTTAGGTTTTAAAGATGGCGATATTGTTGATTTGTACAACAATCATGGTGGCGTAGAGCGTGTTGCGCATAAATTCATCATTATCCCATTCAATATACCAGAGCAGTGTACGGCTACGTATTTTCCGGAAACGAATGTACTGGTGCCGATAGGAAGCACTGCGGATAAGAGTAATACACCAACATCAAAAATGGTGATACTCAAACTTAAAAAACACGTGGGATAGTTATTGGAAGCACTTCTGATAACAACACTTATATTGTGCTGACTTATGAATAAGGATATAGAATTAGCCATTGAATCGATTGATGGTATCATTGATTGCCGGTTAGAACCATTGGAGAATGAAGATGGGCAATTGTACTACAGTGCAACAATTCTTTATCCAGATATGATGAGTGGCTTTTTTAGGTCAGAGATTTTTTGTTGTGATGTTGTAAAAGAAAGAAATGGTTCTGGCTTTGTGTTTGCTGCACCTGATGATATGCATCCTAAAATCCTGAAACTGGAAACTGAGCTTTCTAATGCAATAGTGGCGGCAAATCAACGATGATAAATTTATCTCAGTGAATCGATAATTGAAGCACAAACTTCGTAATAAATAACAAGGGTTAAAACATATCATGCCGATGTGTTTTAACCCTTATTTTATCACTTTATGGAATTTGCCCTCATTAAAAGGGTGCATCTTCATCACCTAGACCCGGACGCTTTTTGAATGTTGAGCCCGGTCCGCCCATATCGTCGTCGTCCCAGTTTACATCATTAGCTTTAGATTGCATAGTCTGGAATCCGCTTGGTATAAACATTTTAGAACTACCGAAATCGCTGGTATCTCTGCGTATTCCTGCCGCCGGATTGTCGCTTGGTGATGGCCCGAACTGGCTGAAATTATCTTCCAGATCTACAAAGCGTTGATACTCCTTAATAAATCTTACTTTCTCTACACCAAGACTACCATTACGGTGTTTAGCTATGTGAATGTGTGTTTCCCCTTCAATGGTTTCCCCCATAGCATCGTTATTGATACCATGATACTCAGGGCGGTAAAGGAACATTACCATATCTGCATCCTGTTCTATCGCTCCTGATTCACGAAGGTCACTCAACTGTGGTACTTTAGATTCTTTTCTTGTTTCCACCGCACGACTTAACTGAGAAAGTGCAATAACCGGCACATCAAGTTCTTTAGCCAAGGCTTTGAGGTCTCTTGATATTTTACTGATTTCTTGTTCACGGTTACCGCCATTATCACCACCTGTCATCAACTGCAGGTAATCGATGATGATCATTTTTATATCGTGTTTTTGCTTAAGTCTACGACACTTTGCACGTAACTCAAATATATTAAGTGCTGCCTGGTCATCTATAAATATCTTAGCCTGAGCAAGCTTAGCCATACGTTGAGACATCTGGATAAACTCATGTTCTGCCATCTTACCACGTGTAATAGCTTCGAGGCGGATATCGGTTACCGCACTCAGCAACCTTTTTACTATCTGCCCCGCACCCATTTCCAATGAGAAGAACGCTACTGGGAATTCTTTGCCCGGGTTCATGGCTGCATTTAATGCCAGATTAAGACAGAATGCAGTTTTACCCACAGACGGACGAGCGGCAAGAATGATAAGATCCGTTTTTTGCCAGCCGGATGTGAGTTGGTCTAGCCCCTTGAATCCTGACGGTACGCCGGTAAGATCGTCTGTTTTTTTACGGGCTTCGTCAATTTCATTCATGGTCTGCACCAATACATCTTGCAGACTTTTAAAGTTTTTACGAAGGTGTTTATCGGTTATCTCGTATAAACCTGTTTCCGCTTTGTCTAACAAGTCGAATACGTCCGTACTATCTTCATAAGCATCACTGATAACCGATCCGGAAATACGTATTAATTCACGCTGAATGAATTTTTCCATTACAATACGAGCATGTGCTTCAACGTGAGCAGAAGACATTACACTCATTGTTAGTCGGGTAAGTGCGTAAGCGCCACCAACTATTTCAAGTTCATTCGTTTTTCTTAATTCATCAGTAATGGTTAGCAAATCTACAGGTGTACCTTTATCAAAAAGGCGGCGCATAGCTGCATAAATCTTCTGGTGTGCATCCAGATAAAAACATTCTGCACTCTGTATCACTTCCAGCACCTGAGCAAACGTATCTTTTTCAAGCATACAAGCACCCAGTACCGCTTCCTCTAGTTCAAGAGATTGTGGCGGAACCTTCCCAAATACCATCGTGGAGAGGTCCTGCTTGCGGCTTCTGGCATTCCCGAAATCTTTTTTAATGTTGACAGACATTCTTTATTAATCGCTTATGTAGTATATTAATTTATATTTTTATTATTCTAACCCTGTTTTCAGTAAAACATAATTTCATCAATCATGCTTCAGTTTCATTATTCGGTTTCGGGGGAGGACGAATATAACAGCGATTTTGGTAACAGCAAAAAAAACAACACCTTATAGTTACTACCTATATCTGCACGCTCTATCCACACCTTTATCCACACAAAGTTCCGAAATGCTGAGAGATATCCACAAACTATTTATGTTTCTAAGGTTAATTAACACAATATGCAGGTTTTCATGGGGATAAGTAACTTTGTTAAACCATTTTTTTAAGTTCATGGGTTTTGCTATACTCTGGATTATCTTTGCGTAAATTTCAAACTGTTTTAATGACAATTTCTTATCAATGGTTACTGGATTATCTTCCTGAAGCCCTGCCAGTAAACGAACTTAGCCAGATTCTTACATCTATAGGCCTTGAAGTAGAAGCTATAGAACGCGCTGAAGCCATTCGTGGCGGACTTGAAGGGTTGCTGATTGGCGAGGTGCTTACCTGCGCTAAACACCCAAATGCCGACAAACTAAGTGTTACAACTGTAAATGTGGGTGGCGAAAATCCGCTAAAAATAGTGTGTGGTGCACCAAATGTTGCTGCAGGACAAAGAGTTGTCATAGCTCCTGTTGGTGCAACTGTACACCCGACAAATGGCGATTCTTTCCCTATTAAGAAAGCTAAGATAAGAGGGGAGGAGAGTGAAGGTATGATTTGTGCAGAAGATGAAATAGGGCTCGGTGAAAGTCATGCAGGCATTATGATTCTTCCTGCAGATGCACCTATTGGGGCAAGAGCAAAAGATTATTTTAATGTGCCGGAAACAGATTTTACAATACATATCGGGCTTACTCCAAATCGCTCAGATGCCAATAGTCATATAGGTGTTGCGCGCGATGTATGTGCATATCTCACCCATCACAAGGGCAAGAAATACAATATTGTATTACCTGCTGAAAGCAAGAATACAGTTGCTGCTATATCTCCTGTAAAAGTAACCGTGGATGCTGTTGAAGCATGCCCACGTTACTCTGGGATTAGCCTGAAGAATGTAAAAGTTGGTGAATCACCTGAGTGGTTGAAGCTCAGGCTTACGGCTATAGGTGTGCGCAGTATCAATAATATTGTCGATGTCACGAACTATGTTTTGCATGAGTTCGGTCAGCCATTACATGCTTTTGATGCTGACAAGATAAACGGCAATGAGATTATAGTTAAATTTCTACCTGAAGGAACTCCATTTATCGGACTTGATGAAAAAGAAAGAAAGCTCCGTGCTTCTGATTTGATTATCTGCGATACTAAAGGGCCTTTGGCTATTGGCGGTGTATTCGGTGGTTTGCACAGCGGTATTACAGATATTACAACAAATGTATTTTTAGAAAGTGCGTATTTCGATTCAAGACATATACGTATCACAAGTACGCACTTTGGGTTACGTACAGATGCGGCTACACACTTTGAGAAAGGTGTAGATATCAATAATGTCATTCCTGCATTGGAGCGCGCAGCAGCATTAATAGCTGAAGTTTCTGGTGGTGAAATTGTATCTGCTGTTGCGGATTTGTATCCTGTTGCATTGAAGCCTGCTGAGGTCGTTATCACTTATAGTTACATCAATAAGCTAAGCGGCAAAGCGTATGCTCCTGAAGTAGTAAAGGAAACATTATCTGCATTGGGTTTTGTAGTTAAAGCAGACAATGCTGATGGACTTACGCTACAAGTGCCTTCTAATAAGCCTGATGTTTCGCAACCTGCTGATATAGTAGAAGAGATTTTGCGTATAGACGGGTTAGATAATGTACAGC
>CANGMZ010000032.1 GCA_947454715.1 Chitinophagaceae bacterium | reverse complement strand
TATGTAACAACCGATTCTACGTATTTTTTTAAGCAACAGCCCCGATATATACTACAATTAGTAGTATATATAGGGGCTATCCGTAATGTATTTTACTATTATTTGCGATATAGATATTATGTTAAAATATCTACAATTTGATTTTATTCTTTTATTAGCCTTTTCGTTATTTTTTTATCACCGCAAGTGATTTCTATCATGTATATGCCGGAAGCAAATTTATCTAGTGATATGTCAAGTGAACCATTTTTTTGAATTCCTAATTCAGTATTATAAACACTTACTCCGTTCATATCTAATACAGAAATATTTACTTTGTCTTTACTTTCATTGGTGATATTAATTTTTACGTTATCATTTGCCGGGTTAGGGTATAGATCCACTTTCAATAACCTAGAATTGGCAATATCAGCAGGTGCATTGGTTGTTAGTTCAAACCTTCTATTTCCCTGAGACAAACTATCTTTTGTTATTGTGAATCTGTATTCTTCCCCATTTTTAATTTGTGTATAGTTGCCCAACAATTTATCATGTAAGTATAAAGACGCACCATGTGGTAAATCAGCATTTTCTGTTTTGATAATGAAATCTTGCGTATATGAACTGCTGATACCTAGTGGAATTGTATTTCCTAAAACATAAGGCCGGCTATCAATCGTTAACTTTTTTTCATCTGTTGATAAACTATAGAAATTAAAATCAGCACCCGGAAGTTTTATTGCATCATATTTATCATCTTCTGCATCTGTTGCATTGGTATTGAAATTAAAACGTAACATATCCCAAAGGTGATAATTTGCATCGTAAACATATAATGACGTATAATCTGCAGGTGCTTTGAATAGATAAGTAGTCGCATCAGTTCCCTTATTACTTTCATTAAATATAAGAGAATCATTATTGTGAACTGCTCTTACCTGAAATGCTGCATTTGCTTGCAAATAATAAGGTGAAGCAGATGAACTTCCTATTGAAATTGCCTGATACTGACCTGCTGCACCAAGAGATTCATTCCAAACATAGAATGCAGCACCTGTTACAAATCCTGCTGTTTGAGCATTAAATAATACAGTACCAATATCTACAGGTGATGGGTAAGGGTTACCTAATAGGTTAATATCTTGGTTTGTACTACCTTTCGACATGTGTATAATTTGTTTACCCTGGTTAACATTGCCCACCATCGTAATGTTTGTTGGTGAAGGCGTATAGCTACCATAACCTAATCCTTCTCCTTTATCACCTCTAATAAACAAACGAATCGCTTGATATCTATTAATTTTATTTGTATCTGCAGCAGATGGCCCGATGTTAGTAAATGGCTTCCAACCCGGATCATAACTAGCAGTTGAATTACTTAAATAAGTATTATACCTAAATGCAGATGCTGCATTAGAAGATGTAGTCGTAAATCCATTTGCAGCACCACCAGTACCTGTAATGTCAATATATTGTTCTATTTGGCTTAATGAAAGTGGCGCATTAAATGGATGACTCCAGAAACGATAACGACGGTAGTTTCCTTGAATATACTGTTGCGATTGAACTTTCCCAATTATTGAAGCTCCGGATGCAATTGGAGCAATTCGTGCTGTGTAGGTGCCATCTGAAAATAATGTAAGACTATCATTAGTATTGAATGTACCAGCTGATATCGTTAAAGCGTTTGCGATGATAACTGAAGATGATGTATCAACTGAAACTCCTGAGTTATTATGAATTTCAAGATTGTTGTAATAGCCATTCCCGCCAATTTTCTGTGCTGAACTGCCATTTACAATCATAACACCATCACCATCTATTATTCCATTATTTGTCAACTTACCTTTTATGTTTAATGAACCTGATGCATTTACAGTAATCATAGCTCCGTTTTCAATAGTAAGATTTTTTATATAATCTGTTCCTGATGTCGGAACTACAGGATAATAGGTTAGGCTAGCCGGAATAAGCATGTCATGGGTAGAATCTGGCATTGCGCTTCCAAACCAGTTGGTTGGTTCAGTCCAATCAGTTTCTTGTCCCGATGCGCCACCTGACCATTGTCTATTAATTACTGCAATGGATATTGTGGCAGTTGCAGTACCACAGCTGTTTGTAATAGAATAGCTAATTGTAGAATATCCAATGCCTGGTGTGTGGATATTACCTACAGCATCAACAGTTACCGCAGTTGTATTTGAACTAGACCATGTACCACCTGGAGTAATATCGCTCAAAGTAGATGTTATGTCTAATGGCAATATATTAGCACCGGTTATTGCAGCTACTGTTGCAATGGAGCTAACTGTTGCAATTGTAGTTGCGCTTGAAATAGCTGTGCAACCAGATGCATTTGTATAATTTACGGTTACAGTATCAATTCCATTAGTTAACCATTTTAATGTTACTGTATTGTCTGTACTTCCAATGCCTCCTGCAACTATTGTGTAATCAACACCCATTGTACCAGAGATACCCCAAGAGTATGATGATTGACCTGATTGAGTAGAATAAGTAACATTAGTGCCTGTGCATATCGTAGCACCTGGTGTTGTAGTAAATGTAGGTATAGGTAATGCATTTACCGTAATTGTTTGGCTAGTGCTATTAATACAACCATCTACGCTTGTTCCTGTTATTGTATATGTTGTTGTTGAAGATGGAGTACTGATTACTGAAGATCCGGTATTACTACTTAATTCTGTAGCAGGCGTCCATGAATAAGATACCGCTCCACTAGCTGATATTGTTGTATTTGCGCCCAAACACAATGTAGTTGTTGTCGGTATTACTGTGATTACAGGTAATGGATTAACTGTAATTAAAGATGTTGTTGTGCTAGAGCAACCTGTACCACTAGTACCTGTTACTGTGTACGTTGTTGTTGTTGATGGTATAGCCGTTACAATTGAACCTGTAGTTACGCTCAAACCTGTAGACGGAGACCAACTATAGTTTACTGCACCAGATGCACTAATAGTTGTGCTCTGTCCTGCGCAAATTGTATTTGACCCTAATGAAGCAATAGTTACAGGTATTGGGTTAACTGTAATTGTTACAGTATTAGTATTTATACATCCATTAATATTAGTAGCACTAACCGTGTATGTTGTTGTAGATAATGGTGTTGCAGTTACAATACTTCCGGTAGTTGCGCTCAACCCAGTAGATGGAGACCAATTGTAAGAAGTACCACCGGTTGCTGTAATTGTTGTATTTGAGCCTAAACAAATGTTATTACTACCTGCTGTTATGCCTACTGTTGGCAAGGCATTTATTGTTATACTTTTTGTAGTTGAGCTTGAACAGCCTGCTGCACTTGTGCCAGTAACAGTATAAATTGTAGTAGTAGTTGCTGAGCAAATAACAGGACTTCCGGTAGATGCACTCAGGCCGGTAGCAGGTGACCAGCTATATGTATTACCGCCAGTTGCAGATAGGGTAGTTGAAGATCCATTGCACATTGCGGTTACTCCTGAGGAAGCAACTATTGTTGGTATAGGATTAACAGTTATTAGCTGTGTAATATTACTAATGCAACCAATTCCGCTTACACCGGTTATTGTATATGTGGTAGTTGTTGTTGGGGTTGCAATTACGGTAGCTCCAGTAGTAGTATTTAATCCAGATGATGGGGACCAGCTATAAGAGGTTCCACCACTTGCTGTGATGTTTGTTGATGAACCATTACATATAGAAGGTGACACTGCTGAAACTGCTGTATTTGAAACATTAATCGTTCTTGTAACTGTTGATGAACAACCTGTAGCAGACGTCCCTGTAAGTGTATAAGTTGTTGTTACTGTCGGTGTTGCTGTCACTGTCGTTGCAGTTGTAGAGCTTAAACCTGTTCCAGGCGACCAAGAATATGTTACACCTCCTGACCCTTGCATTGTTGTTGATGACCCATTGCAAATATTAACCGTTCCGCCTGTAACTGTAATGGTTGGTGATGGTGAAACAGTAATAGATTGAGTTCCTGTTCCTACACAACCAAATGCACTTGTACCGGTAATTGTGTAAATAGTACCTGCAGACGGACTTGCGATTACAGCAGTACCTGTTGATGCGCTTAATGTTACTGCTGGATTCCAAGTATATGTTGTTGCACCAGCTGCTGTAATTGTTGTACTGCTTCCATTACAAATAGTTGCGGATGGGTTTGCCGAAGCTGTAACAGTCGGTATTGGGTTAACAGCAATCAGTTGAGCAATTGATGTAACACATGTAGACAAAGTTCCTGTTACTGTATATGTAGTTGTAGTGGTAGGCGTTGCAGTTACAGTTGCTCCTGTAGTAGCACTAAGTCCGGCAGATGGAGCCCATGTGTATGTTGTACAACCGGAGCCTGTTAAAGTCGTATTTGCGCCACGACATATACTGCTTGAACCTGCAGTTAGTGCAACGTTGGTAACAGTAATTGTTGTAGTATTTGTATTAATACATCCATTAGCATTTGTTCCCGTAACAGTATAGGTTCTTGTAGCATTCGTGTTACATGTAACAACTGCACCTGTAGTTGCACTAAGTCCGGTTGATGGAGACCAACTGTATGTAGTAGCTCCACTTGCGGTAATTGTTGTTGAAGAACCATTGCAAATTGTTGGTGAAGTTGGTGTAAGTGTAATTGTAGGTAAAGCATTTACAGTAACCAGCCGCGATGTAGTATTTGCACATGTTCCATTAGAACCTGTTACTGTATAAGTAGTAGATATTGTTGGACTAGCTGTTACGATTGCGCCGGTTGTTCCTGATAAACCTGTTGCAGGTGTCCATGAATAAGTTGTTCCTCCACTTGCGGTAAGTGATGCTGAAATGCCAATGCATACTGCTATAGTTGAAGGAGCAATGCTGATTGTAGGCAATGTATTAACTGTAATTGTGCGAGTTGTTGTATTTATACATCCATTAACATTTGTTCCTGTTATTGTATATGTAGTAGTAGTTGTGGGTGTTGCAGTAACAGTAGCACCTGTTGTGGCACTCAATCCTGTAGAAGGCGACCATGTATAGGTAGATCCTCCGGCCGCAGTTATTGTTGTATTAGATCCAATACAGATTGCTGCTGAACCAACAGTCGTCGTTATAGTTGGTAATGGATTAATTGTAATTGTTCTTGTAGATGTATTTACGCAGCCATTAACATTTGTTCCTGTTATTGTATAAGTTGTTGTAGTGGTTGGTGACGCTGTAACATTAGCCCCTGTTGTCGCACTTAATCCTGTTGCCGGTGTCCATACATAAGTTGTTCCACCTGCTGCCGTAATAGTAGTTGATGAACCAATACACATAGCTGCTGTACCTACTGTTGTGGTAATTGTAGGTAAAGGATTTACTGTAATTGCTCTGGTAGCAGTATTTACACATCCATTACTATTAGTTCCAGATGCAGTATAAGTAGTAGTACTTGTTGGATTCGCCGTCACATTTGCTCCGGTTGTTGCATTTAAACCAGTTGCAGGAAGCCAAGTATAAGTTGTTGCACCACTTGCCGCTATGGTTGTCGAAGAACCGTTACACATTGTTGTAATACCACCAGCTAAAGTTATTGTTGGTAGTGGGTTTACAGTCACAGTCACCGATGCGCTTGTTACACAACCACTTTGAGTTCCTGTTACGGTATATGTTCGGGTAGCAGTAGTAGTAGTAGTTACAGTTGCGCCTGTTGTTGCACTTAAGCTAGTTGCAGGTGACCATGTATACGTTGTTCCTCCCGCAGCCAAAAGTGTAGTAGATAATCCTGTACAAATCGCAGGTGATCCTGCAGTAACTGTTGTTTGTGGCACAGTAATAGTTCTGCTTGCTGTATTCACGCAACCGTTTGCGTTTGTTCCGGTTACTGTATATGTGCGTGTAGCAGTAGTTGTTGTAGTAACCGTAGCCCCTGTAGTCGCATTGAGTGAGGTTGCTGGAGACCATGAATACGTGGTACCTCCGCTTGCTCTGATAGTAGTCGAAGAGCCACTACATATTGTAGTTGCACCAGCAACTGTTGTTATTGTTGGCAATGCATTAACCGTTATTGATCTTGTTGCTGTATTTGTACAACCAGCAGCACTTGTTCCGGTTACTGTGTAAGTTCTCGTTGCTGTAGTTGATGTTGTAACTGTAGCGCCGGTTGTTGCATTTAATGAAGTTATTGGCAACCATGTATAGGTACTGGCGCCTGCAGCAGTCATTGTAGTTGATGATCCCGTACATATTGCAGTTGAACCTGCAGTTATAGTAACGGTTGGTTTTGGGTTAACAGTAATAGCTGCAGTTGCTGTACTTTTACATCCATTTGCAGCAGTACCAGTAACAGTATATGTTCTTGTAGCTGTTGTCGTAGAAGTCACGGTAGCACCTGTTGTAGCGCTTAAACTTGTTATAGGTAACCAAGTATAAGTTGATCCACCAGCCGCAGTTATAGTTGTTGAAGAGCCGGTACAGAATGTTGGCGTTCCTATTGTTGCTGTAATGGTTGGTGCAGTAATTACAGTTATTGCTCTTGTCGCTGTACTTGAACAGCCTGCTGCGCTTGTGCCGGTAACTGTATACGTTCTAGTCGCCGTTGTTGTACAAGTAACTGTAGCTCCTGTACTTGCATTCAGCCCTGTAGCAGGACTCCAGCTATAAGTACTACCTCCGGCTGCAGTAATAGTTGTTGATGCATTATTACAAATTGTTGCCGACCCTACAGTTGTTGTAATTGTAGGGTACGCATTTACAGTTATTGTTTGTGAAGCACTACCAATACAGCCAGCAGCACTTGTTCCGGTAACAGTATATGTTCTGGTAGCTGTTGTATTACATGTTACTAATGTTCCCGTAGTAGCCGATAAATTTGTTGCAGGTGACCATGTATATGTATTTGCTCCTGATACAGATATTGTTGTGGATGTTCCGGTACATACTCCGGCAGAACCTGGTGTAATAACAATTGTTGGAATTGGATTTACTGTAATGGTACGTGTTGCTGTACTGTTACATCCATTTGCATTAGTTCCGGTAACAGTATAGACAGTTGTAGTTGTAGCTGTACAGGTAACTGGTGTACCAGTACTTGCACTTAATCCCGCAGCAGGTGACCAGCTGTAAGAAGTTCCTCCGGTTGCACCAAGTGTTGTTGTTGAACCTGCGCACATTGTTGTGATACCTCCTGTTGCCGTAATTGTAGGTAATGCATTAACGGTAATTGTTGTAGTAGTTGTATTGACACAACCTGCAGCTGTTGTTCCGGTAATTGTATAAGTTCTATTGGCCGTTGTACTACATATAACCGTTGTACCCGTAGTTGCACTAAGACCTGCTGCCGGACTCCAACTATATGTACTTCCGCCAGCTGCGGTAATTGTTGTTGATGATCCAATACAAATTGCTGTTGATCCCGCAGTAGCTGTAATTGTAGGTATTGGGTTTACTGTAATTGTGACTGTATTAGTATTAACGCAACCATTTGCATTTGTCCCTGTAACAGTATAAGTTGTAGTAGTAGTTGCATTACAAGTTACTAAGCTTCCAGTTGAAGCACTGAGTCCGGTAGCTGGAGACCAGTTATATGTACTTGCCCCCGATACACTAATTGTTGTAGAAAATCCATTACAAATACTTGTTGTACCTCCTCCTATTGTAAGAACAGGCAAAGGATTTACAGTAACTGCTCTTGTCGCAGTGCTTGTACAACCGGCTGCTGTAGTACCAGAAATAGTATATGTAGTAGAAGATACTCCCGTGCATGTTACTGATGCACCTGTAGTTGCACTTAATCCGGTAGCAGGAGACCAAGTATATGTATTGCCACCTGTTGCACTTATTGTTGTTGTTGAACCTGCACAAATTGTTCCTGATCCTATTGATGTATTGATTGTAGGAATAGGGTTTACTGTAATAGTTTGTGTTGTTGTGTTCACACAGCCTGCTCCACTTGTGCCAGTTATTGTATATGTTGTTGTAGCAGTTGCACTGCAGTTTACAGATGCCCCTATTGTAGTATTCAAACCTGTAGCAGGTGACCAAGTATAAGTACTGGCACCACCTGCAGTAATAGCAGTTGTAGATCCATTACAAATTCCTGATGTTGCTGGTGATGCAGTTACTGTTGGTAATGTATTTATTGTTATCAGTATTGTTACTGTATTGATACATCCAGCTGCGTTTGTACCTGTAATTGTATATGTTGTTGTTGCTATAGCATTACAAGTTACTGTTGCTCCTGTAGTTGCACTCAATCCTGTTGCAGGTAACCATGTATAAGTATTTGCACCGCCTGCAGTAATAGTTGTAGATAAACCTGTACATATTGCTGCACTTCCAGGTGTTGCAGTAACTGTCGGAACCGGATTTGCTGTTATTGTAACAGTGTTTGTATTTACACAGCCAGCTGCACTAGTTCCTGTTACTGTATATGTTGTGGTTGCTGTTGTGTTGCATGTAACAGTTGCTCCGGTAGTCGCACTTAAGCCTGTAGCCGGAGACCAACTATAAGTACTTGCACCACCTGCTGCAATAGTTGTAGATGAGCCAACACATATTGAGGTACTACCCGGTGTAGCTGTCACTGTTGGTAATGGATTAACGGTAATTGTTCTGGTTCCTGTATTATTACATCCGGCTGCATTCGTTCCAACTACTGTATATGTAGCTGTAGAAATTCCTGTTACAGTTATTGGAGTTCCGGTTGTAGTACTCAAACCTGTAGATGGTGACCAGCTGTAAGTGCTTGCGCCTGATGCGCCAATTGTTGTAGTAGCACCTGTACAAATTGTGGTTGCTCCACCACTCATTACTATAGTTGGTAATGCATTTACAGTTATCAGTCTTGTAGTTGTACTCACACAACCAGCAGCACTTGTTCCTGTTATTGTATATGTTGTTGTTGCCGTAGCATTACAAGTTACTGTTGTTCCTGTAGTTGCACTCAATCCTGTTGCAGGTAACCAAGTATAAGTATTTGCACCTGCTGCAGTTATAGTTGTAGATGAACCTGTACATATTGCTGCGCTTCCAGGTGTTGCGGTAACTGTCGGAACTGGATTGGCTGTTATTGTAACAGTGTTTGTATTTACACAGCCAGCTGCACTGGTTCCTGTTACTGTATATGTTGTGGTTGCTGTTGTGTTGCATGTAACAGTTGCTCCGGTAGTCGCACTTAAGCCTGTAGCCGGAGACCAACTGTAAGTACTTGCTCCACCAGCTGTAATAGTTGTAGATGAACCAACACATATCCCCGCACTACCGGGAGTAGCTGTTACTGTTGGGGTTGCATTTACTGTTATTGATTTTGTTGCTGTATTTGTACACCCAAGTGCATCTGTGCCTGTAACAGTATATGTAGTAGTACTGACACCCGTAATTGTTATTGGTGACCCGGTTGTTGCGCTCAAACCTGTAGATGGTGACCAACTGTAAGTTGTTGCACCACCCGCACTTAATGTTGTTGATGTTCCGCTGCATAATGTGGTAACACCAGATAAAGAAGTAACTGTAGGTAATGCAGTAACAGTTATTTTGGTATTTGTTGCACTTGTAAGGGTTCCAGTTGTATTACAACTACCAGCACCTGTCCACGTAATGGTACAATAATAATACAAAACACCAACACCCGTAGTTGGAGGAGTATAACTTACTGTTCCTGTTCCTGTCGTAGCTGCATTTCCTGCAGTTGTACTTACAAGTGTTCCACCTGAAGTTACATTACTTGGACTGCTGTACCATTTTATTGAAATAGCAATACCTGTAGATCCACCACTTCCTGTACTGCACGTTGTATATGTAAACACAATAGGCGCAGCAGTTACATTATTACAATATGATGCATTTGCAGATATTGATGAACTGGATAAAGGAGAAAATGTTGTTGCTGCATTAGACGATCCTATCGATATTATTAGCAAAACGAAAAGAAAAAAATAATGTTTCATATAGTTTGTATGCAATTGTCTTAACATGTATTAATTATTACAAATGTGTATTTTAAAATATCTTAAATATCTTGTATTATTATACTATACAATAAAATATATAAAAATAGATGTGTTAAATCATGTAAACTACTATTATAAGTATATTTCAATGAGGTATAAAAACTATTTTTTCGTAAAAATAATATTTATTGGTCGTTATAACTACTATATGTAGTAGTTATCATTTCGTTAACAGAAAATTATTATTATAAAAATAATATAGTAATTTATCTACAGTGATAATATATTATATGTATAAAAAAACATTCAGAGGATGAATATTCCAGAATATTTAAAGAGTAGACTATATAATAAACAAAGGCATGTGCGATAGTTGAAATTATCGAACATGCCTTCTAAAATTTGAGTAGAATAATGGCTTTAAAACGAATAATTCGTTAATTAAATATTATACGTTCATATAAATTGACTGAATTGCCTGTAACTTTTAGTACATACACACCTTTTTTAATCTTTTGCATTATTTCTTCTGTAAAAAATATTTCATTTTCACCCTTGTTAATTTGTTTGCTGATCTTTGGTAGAATCTCTTTACCTGTAAGGTCAATCAATGTATAGTTGACAATCTCATTTACAAAAGAATTGAATAAAACAGAAAATGAGCCATTAGTTGGGTTGGGGAATATAGTTACTAAATTTTTGTTTGTTTGGTGTACATCATTAATGGATGTCGGCAATCCATTTGCATCACAGAGACATGCTGTTCTTTGTTCATCATGCCGGAACATGGTCCAATCCGGACCATTACCAACACCCCATGATAAGCAAAAAGCATATCCATAGTCATTATATGTGGTACTGTCGCTTCGCCCTTTGCCACCTATTATAAATAAATCTAAAATACCATCTTGGTCGAAATCAGCAATTATCGGTGCATTATCTACTTCAAAAATGATGCTGCTGTTTCCTAGACTATCAATTGAATATGTATGTAGGTCAAAACTTCTAATGACATTTCCTGTTTGTCCATCAAGAGAAATTACTTTGCCATAGTTTGTAACGAATGTTACGTCTTTAATGTTATCATTATTTACATCTGCGATAGCGGCACCTCTGAAATTTGTAAAATCAGCGGGTGGGGAATAGGACCATAATGCAGAATCATTTCTATTCACTACTCTTATATTGCTGCCATCCATATATATAATTTCCAGATAACCGTCGTTATTGAGGTCGGCAAGTGTTACAGGCGCACCAATATAACCACCGGCAACTTTAGATACAGAATCTTTCCATATTAGATTTCCATTACTTGCATTTAAACAATATAAGTAACCATCATAATCACCAATAACCAATTCTTTCTGCCCATTCCGGAACAAATCACCGATAGCGGGACCATGATAAAGCAAATTATGTGTGTAATATTTCCATTTTAAAGAATGGTCTGATGCTTTATAACAAGCTATTCTGTTGCTATCATAATTAAAGTCCCAGGTTGCGACTGCAAAAAGCGTTTCGGTAGCAGTTTTTATAACTGTTGGTTCACTTTCTATGGCTGCATTAATATCCACCGGCAATGTCCAATATATGCTTCCTGATCTTCCATTCAGGCACTGTACATTTCCAAAAAAAGTACCATGTAAAATATCCTGAAAGCCATCATTATTGTAATCTACCACACTCGGGGGAGAGTCGCCACCTCCGGTTACCGTTTTCCATTGTACATATCCTGAATCGGCATCTACACAAAAGGTTGTATCCATACACGAACCGGGGATTACTACTTTTAAATTACCATTATTATAAGGATTGAAAATTACCGGACCCGCGTCATTACATCCACCGCCTGGACCAGGCTGAGCATGCTTCCATTTTAATGACCCATTTTCTGCATTTAGACAATATACATTACTATCATTCCAATAGGTACTAAATATCAATTCCAGTTTACCGTCTCCGTCAATATCTCGTGCTGCAGTCTGTCCAAAGCTGACATCTTTTAATGTATAATGCCATTTTACACTCTGGGAGTAGGTAATACCTGTTAGAAAAGTGAATATAATAATGAATGTTGTTTTTCTTAACATGGAATGTCTATTTACCCCATGAAGATACACATAAGCTTGAATTTGAGAATATTATAGGTTCTACTTTATTAATACGATATTTTTTGTTCTAGCTTGGGGCTATTGCTTTCCATACTTAGTTTTAATAAATGCAGCTAGTTGTAAAGTTTGTTCGTCTTTCTTCGCAACATAGCTTTTCCACATACCTTCTACCATTAGTAATATAAGTTCTGTTTCTTTTTCCGGATTTATATATTCAAGATCAGTAAAAGCTTTGGTAAGTAAGGTATATACCGGGTGAAGGAAAAGTTGATATTGTATCTCATAAGGCTCAATATCCATGAGTCTGGTTTGTAGTTTCCAAAATTCCGGCTCATCGAGTATTAGTTTTTTTGGAAGATCTATTACTTTGAATATCAATTTAAGTGGGTCAGTTTCCTTAACCATCCCTCTATTGTGGGTAATGATACGATTATACCCACTTTTTACAACATAGTTAAGCAGATTTTCCTTATTTCCGAAATGTTTAAAAATTAATGCCTCAGAAACACCTGCTGTATTAGCAATCAATGAGGTAGTCGTATTTTCATAACCTCTCTCAGCAAATAAATGTAATGCTGCTAAAGCAATTTTTTCTTTTCGGTTGATATTATTGGACATAGAATGAAGCAGCTTAATATAATTTTCTATAATTATGATGAGCGCAACAAAATTAGTCTATAAATATTATCAACAGTGACTCACTATGCTGGTTTTATCATTTTAATACAATTCAATACATATTAAGTAAACACTCAGACTTTGCAACTCGTTAGGCATTTATAAAACATAACGATTTTTTGAAGGGAAATATAAAAAAATCCCCGCAAATACTCTATTTGTGGGGATAAATTCAATAAAAATTATAATTAATGTGGTCTTGCCAAGAATCGAACTTGGATCTAAAGTTTAGGAAACTTCTATTCTATCCATTGAACTACAAAACCTGTCCTTGTTACAGAACTATAAGGGTTGCAAAAGTAAGGTTTTCATACAACAGCACAAATGATTTTTTAAGATGCGCCCAACGGTTATTTACTTAAATTGTATTGTCTCTAAGAAGTGGTTGATATCTTGTTCCAGAAAGTCGGTAGCAGGTTTCAGTGAGTCGGCATTAGGTGTTACATCAAAATAGAGTGCGCCTCTAATAAAATGGTGCATAGAATCTGTTGCAGTAAACTGTATTCTTGATGCAGCATTACCACCCACTGTGTAAATTGTTCCTGTTACACCATATTTATTACGATATACTTCTTCATGTATATAATCTGCTTTCTTTTCGTGAAATGCAGAGAGACCATAAGAATCGTTGACCATTTTCAGGTATTCCTCTTTAGATGCTATTGATAAATAAGTAAGGTTAATAGTACCACCTAATGGAAAAACATTGATATTCAACCAATATGGGTTCTTTGCTTTTTCACTGAAGAAAAGGCTGTCTTTTTCCAATCTGCTGTAGGTAGGATATTCAAATGAATAAGGATATTCTGCTTTTTCAAATTTCTGATACTCATGTTTTGCTGGTGTATCTATTCTGAAATAGCCGGTTGGTTTGGGAGTAAATGTTGTTGGTCTGCAAGAAGCCAGCAACCCGATAGTCAAGATGATTATAATGTATCGCAACATAGTGCTCAAAACTAAGGAAAATAGGTTGATTTATATGCATAACTGCAATTGTCATGGTTTTATGATATTAGTGTTCATCAATCGTTGCATTTGCATTTTGTATTGCTACTTTTGAGTTTTTAGCGTAAATTCGATACTATGCAGAACCAGGTATTATTGTCGTATGATAAAACTGATGAGGAAGAGAAAAAAATCATTCTCCGTGAATACAGAGCCTTGCTCAGAGCACTTAAAGAGCGTATAAAAAAAGGCGACAAAGCAAGGCTGAGGCAGGCATTTGAGATGGCTGTAGAAGCACACAGACATACTCGTCGTAAATCTGGAGAGCCATACATATTACATCCGCTGGCTGTAGCTAGAATAGTGGTAGAGGAGATAGGGCTAGGCGTAACTTCTGCTATTGCGGCTTTACTGCACGATACTGTTGAAGATACTGAGATAACACTCGACGATATTGAGCGTGAATTCTCTAAACCAATTGCTAAAATTATAGATGGACTTACCAAAATATCTAATGTTGTAGACATTAAAGGTGACTCTACATTGCAGGCAGAGAATTTCAGAAAGATATTACTCACATTGGTCGATGACCCGCGCGTGATATTGATAAAATTGGCAGACAGACTACACAATATGCGTACCCTGGAGAGCATGAACAGGGAAAAACAATTGAAAATAGCTTCTGAAACTACATATATATACTCCCCATTAGCACATCGTCTTGGTCTTTATGAGATTAAGAGTGAAATGGAAGACTTGGCAATGAAGTATACTCAGCCGGATATATATGAAGAGATTGTTCGAAATCTTAAAGAGACCAGACGTGACAGAACTCGTTATATCAATGAGTTTATTAAGCCTATTAAAGATGTGCTTTCTGCAAACGGACTCGATTTTAAAATATACGGACGACCAAAGGCAATTAATTCCATATATAATAAGATGCGAACAAAGCATGTATCGTTTGATGAGGTATATGATTTATTCGCTATTCGTATTATACTCGACTCTCCGCTCGATAAAGAAAAAGACGATTGCTGGAAGGCATATTCTATAGTTACCAATATCTATCATCCGAGTACAGAGCGTCTGCGTGACTGGATAAGTGTCCCTAAGGGAAATGGCTATGAAGCGTTACATACTACAGTTATGGGGCCGGGCGGTCGTTGGGTGGAGGTGCAGATACGTTCAGATAGAATGAACGAGATAGCCGAAAAAGGTCTTGCAGCTCATTGGAAGTATAAAGAAGGGGCAATTTCGCAGCAGGAAAGTAAACTCGATGCATTTTTGGTACACCTGAGTGAGATTCTTACTAATCCGGATACTGATACTATTGACTTCATTCAGGATTTCAAGCTTGATCTGTTTACCGAAGAGATTTACATATATACCCCTAAGGGTGACATGCGTGTGTTGCCTAAAGGTGCTACTGCACTCGACTTCGCATTCGATATACATACCGAATTAGGTATGAAATGCATTGGTGCAAAGGTCAACTATAAGTTAGTACCGCTTAGCCACCAGATAAATAGTGGTGATCAGGTGGAGGTTATTACTTCATCAAAACAAAAACCATCTGAAGATTGGTTGGCTTTCCTGATTACAGCCAAAGCAAAGTCTAAAATCAAGAGTTACTTTAAAGAGCAGAGAAGAAAGGTTGGCGAAGAGGGCAAAGGTATACTCAAGAAGAAACTTGAAAGCATGGGTGCGCCAATGTCGCACTTCAATCTGAATGAGATATGCGCACACTACAAACGCATTACCCATTTTGAATTGTTTTATGCCATTGCCGTAGGAGCTGTAGATCTCAAAGAACTGAAGGACTTCAACCTGCACGGGGAAAAGCTATTGCAGCCATCGCGTGAGCAAAAAAGTGATACAATCAACCTTATAACTGAGGACGAACTGAAAAAATCACTACCTGCAAAAGGTGAGGTGGTCATTTTTGGTGATAGTTCAGATAAGATATTGTACAAGCTTGCACATTGTTGTCAGCCTATTCCCGGTGATAATGTATTTGGGTTTGTAACTGCGGGTGAAGGGTTAACCATTCACCGCACAGACTGCCCTAATGCGGCTAAGTTACTGGCTAACTATGGTCACAGGATCATTAAAACCAAGTGGGCTAAGAATAAGGAGATATCTTTCCTTACAGGTGTGCGCATTGTAGGTTTAGATGATGTAGGGGTGATACAAAAAATTACTAATATCATATCCGGAGACCTTAAAATCAATATGCGATCATTAAGTATAGACTCCAATGATGGTATTTTTGAAGGCACGATAATGGTGTATGTTCATGACCGTGAAGAGCTGAATAAGCTATGTAATGGCTTGGCTGCACTTGATGGAATACAACAGATAGAACGTCTGGAAAATACATTGTCATAATTAATATTAGAATATTTATAATGCCGGATAGCACTCATAATTTATATACAGAATACGTAACACTCATGCAGAAAGCTGCTGATATCAGCAATGCTGCTGCAGTATTAGAGTGGGATCAGGAAACATACATGCCCGCAAAAGGTGCGGAACATCGTGCCCGTCAGTTGGCTACATTGGCCGCTCAGGCACATGATATACTTACAAGTGCACGTTTAGAGACCATACTTAAAGAGTTATCTCACCGTAAAGACTTGAGCAATACTGAGCATGCCAATGTGCGCCTGAGCCTGCACGATTTTGAAAAAAATAAAAAACTGCCTTCTTCATTTGTAGAGTCTTTGTCTAAGCAGAGTAGCGAGTGTTTCAATGCATGGATAGAAGCGCGACATAAGAAAGATTACAGCATTTTCGCACCTTCTTTAGCTAAGATGATAGCACTTAAGCAAGAGCAGGCAAGGTTATATGGTTACATTGATCACCCTTATGATGCCTTACTCGATGATTATGAACCGGGGGCAACTGTGGCAATGCTAGAACCTGTTTTTGCAATGATAAGGGAGCAACTACCCCCTGTTTTGGCAAAAATCAAAGCAGCAAAACAAGTTAGTAACGATTGTTTTCATAAAGATTTCCCAAAGCAACAGCAATGGGATTTTTCTGAAAATGTGCTACGTAAGATGGGGTATGATTTTGAAGCAGGTCGTCAGGACTATGCTGAGCACCCGTTTACGACATCCTTTTCAAGTAAAGATGTGCGCATAACAACCAGGGTAGATGAGCATAATTATGCTTCACTACTATGGAGTACGATACACGAAGGTGGTCATGCCCTGTATGAACAAGGGTTACCTTTTGAGCAATACGGCTTACCACTGGGTGCGGCAGCATCATTAGGCATACATGAGTCTCAGTCGAGATTATGGGAAAACTGTGTTGGTCGTGGTATAGCAAGCTGGCAATACTTTTATCCACTGCTGCAATCATATTTTCCTGAGCAACTGGCAAATGTAACTGTTGATACTTTCTTCAAAGCCATGAATAGGGTAGAACCTTCACTCATTCGCACAGAGGCAGATGAGGTTACTTATCATTTTCATGTAATGATCCGCTATGAGATAGAGAAGGGATTATTGGAAAATAAGATAGACGCTAAAGATTTACCTCAGGTATGGAATAGTATGTATGAAAAATACCTCGGTATAACCCCGCCCGATGATGTAAAAGGTATTTTGCAAGATGTACACTGGAGTCATGGTAGTTTCGGTTATTTCCCTACTTACAGTCTGGGTAGTTTTTATGCAGCACAGTTTTTTGCACAGGCGCATAAAGAGATAACAGATTTGGATTTGAAATTTGCTCGTGGCGAGTTTGAACCATTGTTACTGTGGTTAAGAGATAAAATTCATCAGTATGGTCGCAGATACACATCGGAAGAACTGTGTGAAAAGGTAACCGGAGAACAATTGAATACTGCCTATTTCATGACGTACATCAATGATAAATATGCTGCTGTTTACAGTTAAAGCAATCTGACTGTGGCTTATGAACTTGTATATTATAATGAATCGCTAAGTGCCGGTGAGCTCGATTTTTTGATAAAAAAAGAGGCAAGGGAGCGCAAGCAATATTATAAGGTGTTCACCATATTTATGATTGTTAGTTTTGTGGTACCATATATAGCTGCGTGGTACAGAGTAGCTGATGGTGCACCTAACGCGTTCTCCTATACTAAGTTCTTCGTGTCGGCAGGGATGTTATTGTTTATATCTACTGTAGCCACAATTGTAGCTTACAGGTATAACCTGCGCGATTTGCAGCGTGACCTTAGACACAGAACAAAAACAATTGAGCGCACACATATTACCCGATTGGTACAAGTTCCAATGAATAACACTTTTCACTTTTACATAGAGTCGCATGTGAAATTGAGTATAGAAGTAGCCGCTGCAGATTTCCTCAATTATAAAGAAGGAGACGAAATCAGTATAGAATACACCACCTATTCGCACGAGTTTTTGGGGTATTTTTAATTTACGGAAAATTTGATAATTATATTAATAAAACAGGCTGAACCGTAATACGATTCAGCCTGTTTTGTATATAGTATGCTTGTTTATTATTGCTTGTAAGCAGTGTATAAGCTGGAGATGCCAAAAGTCAACGGTTGTGCTTTAGCATTTTTGTAACCACAAGAGGTGAGTATTTTACAAAAATCATCACCTTGTGGGAAAGCCATAACAGACTCAGGTAAATAAGTATATGCCCTGCTGTGTTTAGACACTAATCTACCCATAAGTGGAAGGATATATTTAAAATAGAAACCGAATAATTGCTTTATAGGAAAGCCTGTAGGGTGAGAGAACTCTAAAATAACCACCTTGCCGCCCGGGCGCAAAACCCGGCACATCTCCGTTAAGCCCGCTTCCAGATGTTCGAAATTACGAACACCAAATGCACAGGTAACCACATCGAAATTGCCTGTAGTGAATGGTAATGCCACACTATCAGCTGTTTGTAATGTAATAGTCTGGGTAAGGTTCTTTTCTGCAATCTTTTTACGACCCACCTCCAGCATTTGATCGGCAATATCTATACCGTCTATGTGTTGTGGTTGAAGTGCGGCAGCAGCAATAGCCAGGTCGGCAGTACCGGTAGCTACATCAAGAATACGCGAAGGCTTTATTGCTCCAGCCTCGGCAATTGCTTTTTTTCGCCATCCTTTATCTATGCCCATAGATAGAAAATGGTTGAGAAAATCGTATTTGCCGGCTATATTATTAAACATTTCGGCAACCTGCGCTTTCTTATTTAAATTTGATGCCGCATCAGGGAGTATCTTTGCTGCGGGATTAGTATCATTGATCGACTGCATTGATGCAAAAGTACAACCAAACTCAATGGAAATAACAACTGCTAAGTACATAATAAGTAATGTGGATGTAAAAGCTTGTCCGAAACCGGATAAACCTGAGTATGCCTTCATAGGAAGGTCTAACGTAGGGAAGAGCAGCCTCATTAATATGCTGACAAGAAATGCCAAGTTGGCCAAGACGTCTGGCACGCCGGGTAAGACACAGCTTATCAACCATTTTCTGGTCAACAATGCCTTCTATATCGTGGATCTGCCCGGTTATGGCTTTGCCAAACGCTCTATGGCGCAACGCAAGGAATGGGAAAAAATGATAGAAAGCTACCTGAAAGAACGCACAAATCTGGTGACTGTGTTTGTGCTCGCTGATAGCCGTTTAGAGCCACAGGCGCTCGATTTGGCGTTTCTACGCAAGCTGGGCGAGTGGGGTGTGCCGTTCAATGTAGTATTCACCAAGGCAGATAAAGTAACCCAGCGTGAAGCCGCAAAAAATGCCCGTCAGTTTGTTGAAGCCATGAAGAAAGAATGGGAGTATATTCCCCGCACATTTATGACCAGTGCAGAAAAATTTCATGGCCGTAAAGACTTGCTGGGCTATATTGGCGAACTCAACGATGAGTGGGTAATGCCCGATGCAGATGCTGTTCCGCAGGTTCCGATTCAATAGCGATATTGATAAAAAGTATTGTATAAATTGTTGCAGGAGCGTGTTATGAGCATTAAAAATTACTGTTTACTGTTTTGTTTGTTGGTGATGTCATACACCTCGTATGCGCAGAGAAGTCGCTCTGAGATTCTTAATAATCTTTTAGGAGATGTGCCTGTAGATACTTTTGTTGCAGACATGAAGCGCAACCATGTACAGACAATTGATAAATATAGCAATGGCGGAGCCAATAAGCTCACCGTGAAACTAGATACTGGCGGTAGAATAACATACTATAAATTCAATAATGGGTTTACTGTTGACTCAATGGTCTATAATAACAAAGGTAAGTTAGTCAGGTTTTATTGCTACGGGCCTGAAGGGCCAACAGGTTATAGTGAATTGATTTACGATAATACGGACGAAAACCTGTACACACAATACAATGTAGATAAAGCCGGCAACAGAAAAAAAAGTATGTATTTTACTACTCAAAAGGTTGGTGATACCGGAATGGTATGGACTTATTACCCTCCGGAACGTAAGTCGGTGTCTAAAACTTATGTAAAAGACGCTGTTGAATACAGCATATTTATGGATTTTGAGGGAGAGAAGATGACGAATAGATCTGCGCCTATGTACACCATATACGATAAAAAAAGAGACCCTGTCACACACAATTACAGAGTAAGAGAGGTAGGTGAAATAAGCTACAAAGAAGATGTAGAAAGGGTGCTCGGCGCTACCATGCAGTATATGCTGCGCTCAAAAAAGATAGACACACCGTTTTTGATGACGATATACTCTGATAAAACAGACAAGATGACGCCAGAAGATTTAACTGCGCTGTACAAAAAACACAATATTGATTTGCCCCCAATAACAGGAGTAAGAGAGTTGAGCGCTCAGTATGACTATGATGATGCCAATAGCGGCAGAATAGTTAAACAATCATCATTTAGAGGGAATAGAATATATGAATATACCTACAACAAAGCAGGAAAAATCAACGAAGCTATATTGATTGAAGGCAATGGCAATATAGTTACAAAATATGTCTATGACAAAAATGGTCTACTGCTTTATACACTCAGGAAATCGCCGGATGAGTATAAAGAGTATTACGAATATACCTATTTCAGTAAGTAAGCGAGTTACTCAAACCCAACTTACCATTTCAGGTCATCATCAGGACCTTTGGCAATATTACTATCCGGTTTCCGGCAATTGATAATATTAACCCTTACATCTATTTGCTGCCCGGTATGAAGCAGCACCTTACCTTGCACAAAATATTCCTGATGTGTTTTGTCAGTGCCAGCTTTGGCAATTCTATTGATTCTTTTAGGTGCAGAAATGGCAGTGAATAGGGTATTGTGAGGAATTAAAATGGCATTACTCCATTGGTCCACTCTTGTTTGTAACAAATCACCGGACTTTATCTCATCAGGGTTTAGAGCAATAAAATCAACCTTGCTTAACGATTCTGCTATAGATGCATCATCATCATTTCTATCTATAGAAATATCCTCAGTATTATGTTTGTATCTGATGTCCTTTTTACGCGTATTTGTCGGTGACTCCTCTTTTACTTTATGTTCCAGTTCTTCCTCATCCAGTTGCTGTTCATAATCTTCCGGAGCATATAACCTCTGTTCCGACAGCCCGAAATACCCTAATTCATCGTCATTATACTTTTTCATGGTCACTGGGGTTGATTTTTTGTAAAAGTAGAGGGAATGATTTGGATTTAGTGTTTATAATTAGATACAATTGTTATAGTTTGAATCTTTCAAAAATATGTATTTATGGTAATTTTAAAAGGTTACACCTAGAGTACATGAATACTATAAAATATTACGTATGAAATTTTTTGTTTTAGTGTCTTTTCTATTCTTGTTTAGTTGTAATGTGGTCGATTCAACAACACATCATTCCTTAGAGTCTAACAATGCAGCGATTAAAAAGAATGTACAAATAGCTTACGGGTACTTAACTGATGAAAATGTTAAGAGTGCTAATTGTTTTATGTCAGGAGAGGTATATAGTGGAATTACTAGCTTAAAAAAAGCTTTAACTTTAATTAACGGGAAAAGTAAATTCAACCCGGATAGTTTGAAAATCATTTATGCAAGTCAGAAGAATTTAGATCAATCATTCAGATTTGTTGGAAAAGATTTTATAATAGATTTTCCTAAATATAGTGACAGTATATGTTTATGCATTTACAATTTCAATGGAAATGAATATTATAAATATTCAATGGGATTTATTTTATACTTTAATCAAGGAGTTTGGTCAATTAATGATATCAGCCTAGGTATATATTCATATAAGAATAGACGATCAGAAGACTATTTCAACTTGGCTCAACTTGATAAATCTAATAATAAGTTATTAGCAGCAATGATGAATATCCAATTTGCGAAAATGTTACTAAATTCTGGAGGAGATTACTATCACAACTTAATTGAACAAGATGTACTATTCAATACTAAAGTGTGGGCCAAAGAATGTCTTTCTCAAAATATTTTTCCATTTGAAATCTCCCAAATTCCTTCAAAACCTAAAATACAGTTTGCAACCGTTTCTAAATATAATTTTAGGATATATCCTTCTATTAACTTATTAGTTGATAATCCTAATAGTGATACTTTGAGTATGAAAAAACAAGGGGAAGAAATTTCTAAATATATTGATGAGTATATTCCTAAATTATCTACTTACGGTGATGGTATAATTTATAATTTCTACGCCAGTACAGATAAGCACAAAATTCTATATCTCTATGTTCATGAACTGAAATAAATATTTTCCATAATTCTAACTACTACTTAAGATTTGACAAAATTTCCGCCGTTGTTGGTCTTCTGACCAACAACCATCGGGGCGTATTCGTTTTGTATTAGTAACTTAATTGACTATACAAATGTTCCTCACTTCTCCTTGATCCACAATAAAATGTAAAATATTTCTCATAGCTAAGGTAGAAGATTATAATTCTCAAATAAATCAATGAGTTTCTTCTGGCTTTATGAATTTGACACTTGCTGCATCGCCTATAAAGTATAGCTCTAAAATTACAGTTGAGTTTATAGGGTGACCAGCTAACATAGCAGGAGTCCAATCCCAAAGATTGTTGATACACCTTCTTACATTTTCTGTCAAATCAGACATGTGTACTTCATCTTTTATACTCAGCACACATGAATGGCCAGTAGAATCAACATTTATCTCATAAAAAATGCGTCCACTTGTACTCATCCATTTCGCTGCACCATGATCAAGGCTACGCTGAATTTTACTCGTAATATTCTTTGTATACATTGCGTGGATATCACCACAATAGATGCAGGTATCTTTAATGTCACAATCCTTATATTTTTTAGGAAATGGAAGCTGCGCTGTTTGCTGTTGCAGCAAATAAGAAATCAATGTGATAAAGTATTTCATTCCATAAAGATATCATTTTGCTAATAAGAATAAAAACACGTCTATCTCAGAAAAACAACAAACAGCGAGGTGTATTTGTTTTGTATCAGTAACCGAAGTTATTGAAAATAGATTTACGAAAACTTCAAGAATTTCACGTTGCGAGGAGGAGATTTGAACTAAACCAATAAAAAAAGGCAATCAAAAAATGATTGCCTTCTAGTAGCACGTACGGGAGTCGAACCCGTCATTCCTCCGTGAAAGGGAGGCGTCTTAGCCGATTGACCAACGCGCCATTTCGTTTTGGGAGTGCAAAGATACGTAAGTATTTTACACCACCAAAACTATTTTCAAATTTCTTAGATTTTCTTCATTGCATCTATAATTCCGAGGAATTCATCTGCTTTCAGTGATGCACCACCTATAAGTCCACCATCAACATCGGGGCAGGCAAATAGTTCGGGCGCATTAGATGGTTTGCAACTACCACCATAGAGTATAGATACATTGTCTGCTACTGTTGCACCATATTTTGCAGCTACTACCTGGCGAATGTGTGCATGAATTTCCTGTGCCTGTGCAGATGTTGCAGTGCGGCCGGTACCTATCGCCCATATTGGTTCATAAGCAATGGTAACGTGCTCCATTTGCTCTGCACTCAGGTGGAAGATTCCTTCTTTTATCTGCTGCTCTACATGTGCGTTTTGAGTACCCGCATCACGCACTTCAAGTGCTTCACCGCAGCAAAACAGTATATGCAAGCCATTAGCTAACGCCTGATCTACTTTTTTAGCCAGCATAGCGTTGGTCTCATTAAAGTATTCTCTGCGCTCTGAGTGGCCAATAATCACAAATTCCACACCTGCATCTTTTAGCATAGCTGCAGATACTTCACCTGTATATGCTCCTGAAGTTTCAGTAGAGCAGTTTTGCGCACCTGTATGAATATTGCTTTTACCTTTTAATTGAGCTGCTGTTTGTGCTATGTGTACAAACGGTGATGCTATTACTACCAATTTGTTACTGCTTAGTTCCGGCATGCCATTAAGTATACCTTCTACAAGGTGTTTACCTTCAGCAAGATTCAGGTTCATTTTCCAGTTGGCAGCTACTATCTTTTTACGCATATAAATAGGTTTAAAATGTTCTGATTATTAAATAGTTGTGTAAAATAAAGATTATTCGTTGATACTTTATGCTTTTGTGGCTTCAGCAAAAAGGTACGTGTACATGCTCATTTCTGCCTCCGACAATTTTGTTCCTCGCCTGGCCATCATGCGGTTGGCTGTGTCCATTGCCTGATTGAATTTGTAGGTAACCATACCTTCGCTACCGCCCCAACTAAATGAAGGCACAAATTTTTCGGGAAAATTACCACCATATATATTAGACGACACACCAACTACAGTACCTGTGTTGAACATAGTATTGATACCGCATTTAGAATGATCGCCCATAAGTAAGCCACAGAATGTAAGTCCGGTTTTTACGAGCTTATTTTCGTGTTCACTCCATATTTTCACTTCATCGTAATTGTTTTTCAGGTTAGAGCAGTTGGTATCTGCTCCCAGATTGCACCACTCACCAATAACTGCATTACCTAAGAAACCATCGTGCCCTTTATTGCTGTTGGCAAAGAATACCACATTACTTATTTCTCCTCCCGCTTTGCAGCCCGGACCAATAGTAGTGGCACCATAAACCTTTGCACCCATTTTCAGCACTGCATGAGTACATAATGCAAATGGGCCTCTAACCATACAACCTTCCATTATTTCGGCATCCCTGCCAATATATACTGGTCCGGTAGTAGCATTAATGATAACACCTGCTGCTATTTTTGCACCTTCTTCTATAAACAGGTTTTCCTTACCGGTAACTAATACATGCTCCGGAATAGCTTCACTAGTGCGACCGTTGGTCAGCAATTGGTAATCTTCCTTTATAGCGCGGTCATTGTGCGAAAATATATCCCAAACATTCTGTAATGAAAAGCAATTGCCTTCATAGGCTTTTGATGATAGGGTAGGTATAGCAGCATGAAGATCTGCAAGTGTTTTCATTCCTGTAGTGCGCGCAGCTACAACAATGTTTCCTATTGTTAGCTGTTCACCTTTTTGTAATCGATTAATAGCTTCTACAAATGAGCAGTTGCCGGCTATGCCACCATTAATATAGATATTGTCATCCATAATGGTAGTTGTGTACAATGGCTGCAGATAGTCAGCGGTTAGGGTGCCTGTTTTATCTTCGAGGTACTTTTCCCAACGCTCGCGCATAGTAAGAATACCACAACGGATATCTGCTACAGGGCGAGTATGTGTGAAGGGGAACAGATTTTCTCTACCTTGGTCAAAGAGTATATAATTCATATAATATGTAGACTATGTATATCCCTGTAAGATACTCCAAGAAGGATAGTAAATGCAGGAATATGTATCAATAAAAAATCCCGACAAAAGTCGGGATTTTTTGTGCTTTATGCAAGTTATGTATAGTATAACTTTTATTATGCTTTCTTTTCGTAACGCTTCTTGAACTTTTCGATACGACCTGCAGTATCTATGAACATAGACTTACCAGTGTAGAAAGGGTGTGAAGTGTTAGATATTTCGACCTTAACTACCGGGTATTCGTTACCGTCTTCCCAGATGATAGTTTCTTTACTCTGAGCTGTAGAGCGAGTCAAGAAAGTTGTTTCGTTTGAAGTGTCTTTGAACACTACCAAACGGTAGCCTTGAGGATGAATGCCTTTTTTCATTTGAGTTGTTTTTTATACATGGGTTTTGCCATGCGTGAATTAAGGCTGCAAAAATAGGGGATTAATATTGTATGACCAAACAAAAATGAGATAAATAGCATTAATTATGCCTGTATTCAGCTGTTCTCAATCAAAATGCCATACATTTCTCAGGATTCTCGGTGGCGTACTTAAATACCAGATTCCTTATAAAATCATTGTCTTGCAACGGTTCTAATTGTTGTTGCAAAATATCGAGCGTTTCTGTTTGTTGCTTTTTATCGGTGAGGTAGCCCATACCTACAAAATTGCCTTCCCTTATCAGAATGCAGCTATGTTCGTTGTCTTCAATACCTTTATCTATAAGTGCAAATGTTGGCAGGTGCTTACACAACCAGCTCATTGCATCATCTACTCGTTTATTGTATTCTTCTACGGTCACATGTTCAGCGCACTCACAATCAGGAGATATATTACAAAGTCTGTTACACAAATCAAATTCCCGTATTAGCTCTCTCAGGCGGTTTTGACCTTCAAAAATGGTATTGAATGTATAAAGTGGCTTGGCAGCTTGCCTGTTTTTTTCTATCACCAATCGCTTATAGCCATTACCATCTTCATAAGAGAACAACCCAAACTGTGGTAAGTAACCCTTTTGGCTGCGGTTATGTACCGGCCATAAACGGCGTATCTCTGTACTTTCCAGTATATGCGCCATCAGTTCGGTAGCACATTGTTTGTAGCTGATACGTTGTGTTTCTCTGAGAAAATCCTGTTTCTGGCGGTTAACTTTATTATTTGAAAAGTGACTTTTTACTCTTTTTCTGATGTTTATAGCCTTGCCTACATAAATCACTTTACCTTCAGCATTATAGAAATAATAGACACCCGGTGTTCCCGGCAATTGAGCTATCTGCTCTACAGGCAGGTGAGGTGGCAGGTACGATTCTCCGCTTTTGCCCTTGAGTGCAGCAGGTATAGCTCCTTGTACATCTTTGGCTACAATCATAGCCAGTAAATCTGCGGTAGCCAGTGCATCGCCCCCGGCTCTGTGCCGGGCACCATGATGAATACCTAATTGCTGAGTTAGCTTACCCAAGCTGTAGCTGTTCATGCCGGGCAATACCTTCCTGGCCAGCCTTACAGTACACAATTTTTTACAGTCGAGTTCGTAACCCAAGCTGTCGAGATGATATTTGACAAAAGAATAATCGAAATTGACATTGTGCGCTACAAATATCTTGTCTTGCAGCAGTTCATATACCTGACCTGCAATCTCCTCAAATGAAGGTGCATTGGCGACCATACTATTATCTATGCCCGTAAGTTTTTCGATAAAGTAGGGTATAGGCACGTGCGGATTTACCAGACTTTCATAAAAGTTAAGCACTTTTTCGCCATCGTGTATCACAATAGCAATCTCTGTTATGCCATTAGCCGCGGCATAACTTCCGGTTGTTTCAATATCTACTACAGCATACAGCATCACTACAACTTATGCTCTAAAATTAAGTACTTTTTAGGTAACTGACTATTAAAAACGAGTACTGTTTTCACTGAAAATATTATTGATGGATATACTTTTTATATAAAATCAGAAAAAGATATTCATTTATGACTTCTTTAATTATTTTTGTTGCAACATGATGATTGTATCATGTAAGGATATCATTTTCTAAAAGAATATATAACTCATACAAATGATCAAACACCTACTTACGCTTTGCTTAGTTTTCGTATGTCTGGCTTCAGCAAAAGGACAAACGCTTAGAATAAGAAGTAACAGCATTGAAAATCTGCACATTGTAGCTGTGGGTATTGACAAAAACGGTCACTACACTACAAAAATGATGTATGATTTTAATCAAGAGCACTTCAAAACATTGAGTCTTTTTGAAGAAAAGTACGGGTATGACTATTACCACAACGTGGAAATGAAGCATGAAGGTCTTGACCCAACTTGCAGATGGACAAAATTGATCATCTATAATGCCAGCAATGTAGTATATGATACTATTGATCTTACGAAGGCATCACCTATGATACATATAGGTCATGCAAGTGTTTGGGCTAAAGTTAAAATCAGACATGAAAGAGATTATGTGATTACAGATGTAATACTGAATGACGATTACGATATGTAATATTTTTTTTAATTGATACAAAAAGTAAAGCCTGCTCAATATGCGAGCAGGCTTTACTTTTTGTATTAATAAGGTATCAATAATCTTAATCTCCTATTTCTTTTTCTGCTGCAAACCAAGGGAAGGAAGCTGCATTTTTTCCGTTTTCCCAGTAGAATTTCTCACGAGGTTTATTGTAATTACCAATCTCATTCATCGTTTCGGCATCATATAAGCGACCGTTTACCATAGTATAGTGAATGCTTTCCGTGTTGTAAATATTATCGAGCGGGTTTTTATCCATAATGATCAGGTCTGCCATTTTACCCGTTTGTAATGAACCGATCCAATTATCTAAACCCAAACTTGTAGCCGGATTGATGGTGGCGCAGCGCAAAGCCTGCATAGGCGTCATACCTCCTTGTGCTAACATCCATATCTCCCAATGAGCACCAATACCTTGTATTTGCCCGTGAGCACCCATATTTATGGTGACCCCGGCATCTGTAAGTTTTTTTAAGCTGCGAGATACTTGCATATAACCATTCTCATACTCCTCTTCCGGTGCCATAGTGCGGTGGCGACTGCGGGTATCGAGTACTGCACGTGGTGTAAAACGCAACAGGCGTTCTTTTTCCCAAACATTGGTATGCTGATACCAATAATATTCTCCGCACAATGCACCATAAGCTACAATAAGGGTAGGTGTGTTGGCTGTTTGAGCGCGTTTCCATAACTGTATTACATCATCATAAAGCGTTGCTACCGGTATATTGTGTTCAATAGTGGTATGTCCATCGAGTATCATACTCATATTATGGAAATAGAATGAACCACCTTCCGGCACAACTTCGATACCCAGTTCGCGAGCTGCTTCAATCACCATCTGGCGTTGTTCACGACGAGGCTGATTATAGCTTTTTACGCTGAATGCACCATAGGCCTTAGTGCGTCTTAGCGCACTTTTAGCATCTTCATAGTTATTGATGACTGCCTTGAAGTCGCCATCTGCACCATATAAAATAGTTCCTGTTGAGAATACCCTTGGTCCTACCATAATACCTGATTTCACCAACTCACTCTGTGCGAATACCATTTCACTATTTGCTGAAGGGTCGTGCATAGTAGTCACCCCATAAGCAAGATTAGTATAATAGGGCCAGTGTTTATCCGGAGTCAGTCCATAGCGGAAATGATTACCATGAGCGTGTGCATCAATAAAGCCCGGCATAATTGTTTTACCTTGACAGTCAATTTCTTTCGTCCCTGCCGGGATAACCACATTTGCAGACTTCCCTACTGAAGCTATTTTATTTCCGTCAATAAGTACCGTTCCGTTTTCTATTACCTCATCTCCATTCATTGTAATGATGCGGGCATGTGTGAAAGCTATTTTACCAGTAGGCTTGTCTGCTTTTATTGTCAACCCAACGCTAATGCCATGCTCCGGCATAACAAATACAGAATCCGGTTTTTCAAATCGATCTTCCAGATTAATAGTATAATACTGATCGCCAAGTGTATAATGTAGCTGCTTGCCATTTGCATTCCAATGTAGATTTATACCTGCATCACGAGACACACGCTTAACAGGGAAATCAGATGAGTCTGCGCTCAGGTTAATGGGTTTTCCTGTGTGCGGAAATGGTGCAATATATACCTGATGTAAGTTCACATAAGCTACCCATTCATTGTCAGGCGATACCGTAAACTGCCCTGCATAGGTACTTTTAAATATGGTGCGCTCATCATTGCCCTGTAGGTCACAACTACCTAGTTGTTTATCAGGCGTTTCGCCGGTTTGATAATAGATATGTTTACCATCATTACTGAATCGCGGATTGTCGCCCTTATCCGTTACAAATTCTTCTTTTTGATCTCCTTTCAGTATATATATACCGGGTTTTACAGTATATGTATTTCCCATAATATTGTCACTGCCATCTTTAGAATATACTATCTCAGTTCCATCGGGTGAGATAGCTGGTGTTCTGTACATTCCTTTGTTGTGTGTCAGCACTTCCTTCTTGCCATCAGGGAAATGCATTTTGCATATTGTACCGGTTGCCGAATCATTCCAGGTAACGTAAACCAACAACTTACCATCTTTAGAGAACGAAGGTTCGAATTCCTGTACATTATCTTTAGTTAGTCTTACCGGTTTACCATCTGGTAGTGCTTTCTTCCACAAATGACCAACGGCATTAAATACTAACCATTTCCCATCTGGGGAAGTTGTTGCATTACGGATTACATTAGCTGTAAATTCGTCTTGATCAAGATTTTGTTTGAAGCGAACTGCATCTGTAATGTGTTGTTTTACGTTACAGGTAAAAGGTATTTCTGTAGCTTCGTTCATAGCTGCTACGTTTACTTTTATCAGCTTACCCTCACTCCATATCACAATTTGTTTATCTCCCGGCATCCATGCATAACCTGTATATATACCAAATACCGTCCATGCTTCTTGTTGGTCTTTTGATAAGTGGTCGTATATAGGCCATTCTTCACCTGTTTCCAAATTGCGAAGGAACAAGACCGATTTTGTACGTACTCGTTTTACAAATGCCATTGTCCTACCATCATGGCTCAACTGTGGACGAACTGCACCTCCAGGACCACCTGTAACTGTCTCGCTTGTGCCTTTTTCTCTGTCAAAACGCTTAATAACAAATATCTGGTTATTCGGGTCTTTGTTGTACTGAAAATATCCTCCCGGATACATATCCTCACTGTAATAGATGTATCTACCATCTGGACTGAC
>CANGMZ010000031.1 GCA_947454715.1 Chitinophagaceae bacterium | reverse complement strand
TACAGAAAAACCGATGATATCTCAACCTTCGCTGCTACAGACTTATACTACAGACTTAAGTGGACTATTACCGGCAAAAACACAGTTTATTACTCACCTATTCGTAAGATCAGCGCTACAGATTCAGTCAACAATATCGTTAGTCTTCATGCACAGAAAATAAATCAGGATGCAGTGTTGGTCGATTGGACTTCATACATAGATGGAGTAGCAGATCACTACTTGCTGGAGCGAGCTATTAATAACAATATATATTCCCCCATCAATACTACCCCATCAATGCATCACTATGCACAATCATATTATTATAACGATATACCTGCCGGAGTGAACAATGGCGATATCATCAACTATAGATTGACCGCTTTCTTCGACGATGGCTCTTACCTCATATTACCTGAAAGATCAGTAGAATGGACCGCCCCTAACACAATAGGTGCACTGTACCCCAACCCTTCTACTGACGGATGGTTTACCATTATATGGTATGCGCCTGCAGGCAGCCTCATGCAAATTGACCTATTAGATATGACCGGAAGAAACATCTTCAATACTTATCTTCGCTCAGGCAGCTGGCAAACAATATCACAAATACAAACCCCTGAAAAAGCAAAAGGTATATACCTGCTCCGCACCAGCATAAATGGACAGCAATATATCAGTAAAGTAGTTTTCGAGTGAGATTAAGACGCATAGACGCATGTCTTCAAAACTTCCCTATAACAAAATATCCGGCTCGCTGAGCCGGACATTTTGTTATAGTATAAATCTTAGATGATTATATTCTGTTTACTTTCTTCCCATTTCCTTCTGCCTTCTCCCGGGAATACATGCCTTTCGCTATGATATGAAGAACGCACCAACGGACCGCTCTCTACATAATCAATACCCATATTGTAACCCGCCTCACGATACTCTGCAAATTCATCAGGATGAACAAAACGAACTACAGGTAAATGCTTCTGACTTGGCTGTAAATACTGACCCAGTGTCACAACATCGATACCATTATCAGCAAGATCTTGCAACGACTGCAACACCTCTTCTTTAGTTTCTCCAAGCCCCAACATCAAACCACTCTTAGTACGCATACCACCATCTTTCAAACGGCGTAACACTTCTAGACTACGGTGATATTTAGCCTGTATTCTTACCTTCTTAGTAAGTCTTTCTACTGTTTCCAGATTATGGGAAACAACTTCAGGTGCCACATCTATAATACGTTGTAAATTATCCCACTCTCCCTTAAAATCAGGTATCAATGTTTCTAATGTAGTACCCGGATTCAGCGCACGAACAGCTTTGATGGTATTGGCCCATATTATTGAACCACCGTCTTTCAACTCATCTCTGTCAACAGATGTCAACACCGCATGTTTTACCTTCATCAGATGAATGGCTTCAGCCACACGCTGTGGCTCATCCCAATCAACCGGGTCAGGTCTGCCGGTAGCAACGGCGCAAAAACCGCAAGAGCGGGTGCAGATATTACCCAATATCATAAAGGTAGCAGTACCCTCTCCCCAACACTCACCCATATTCGGGCAATTACCGCTCTCACATATTGTGTGTAGTTTATGTTCATCCACTAACCCGCGCACATGACGGTAATTTTCACCTATAGGTAATTTTACACGAAGCCAGTTCGGCTTCTTCACACGCGTGTCAGCTTTTACATCAACTGAACTGATTACAGGCAACTCTTGCATATTGGGATGCAAATTATAGCAAATTGGGCATAAAAAGTATAATTAAATTCTAACAACCCCTAGCTTTTAACTATAAAACACACTACAGAGAAAGCTAAAATCAACTTATTATCCATCTCATCATATTACGTTCAATATGTCATTGCATAATAAGCACAAAAAACAGAGCCAAACTGCTTACACATCAACTGCTTAACTGTAGAGCGGATTTCGCATCAAATTAAAATATGACATTTCAATATCAATCAGATATAAAAGCCCACCTAAATCAATAAATAATTTGAGATTACCAACGTCTGCCAAATTGGAACGCGACAAACAAGTCTATAAAAGAGGTTGTAGACTTCTCATTAGCCATTAGCATAATAGGCTGTGAATAAAACTCAGCATTAACACCGGCCTCCACGCCAATAACATTTTTCTTATTTGCTGAAAAATCAAAATGTAAAGCTGTTTTTAAATGACCGCCTGGAATAAACTGCATTTCGCCAAGCCCCTTGCTAAAACCTGCACTACCCTGTATATTCTGCTGATCTAAAAAATCTGACTGATTCAGATCTGAATACTTAATGCTCTGGCTACTTCCTGCCAATGTTATATAATATGGCTTCAACATCCCCAATGCAAAACCTCCTGTTGTAGCCCAGTGAATAGACACACAACCAGATTCCGGCTTTCCCGCCAATTGCTTACGGTAGCCCAAACCTAATTTAAGCACATATAAGTTATTTATCTTACCATATATATAAGTGCTTGTACCACTTCCGGTTATTGTTTGTGAATGGATTTTCTGTTCTTTAGGATCTTTCTTTTCTGTAAATTCTGTTTGCAGAAAAAATACATTATGAGACATATCTACATGCTTCAAATCATTGGTTTTCAACTTACCATAATCAGAATAGATACTCCACCCGTTTGTATTAAGCCTGAAACCAAAGCTAATCTCATGTACAATTGGTTTTGGCGGCTTGGGTGGTTTGGGCTTGGCATAGGGTACTTCAGCAGTAGCAACCACTTGTTTCGAGGTGTCAGACGAAAATGTCACCACCTGCGCGTAGCCAGCACTACAGCCCAAGGTCAACATAGCCATTACCCCAATAAGTCTCTTCATACCAATGAATAAAATATATAAATGTATTAAAACGCTATTACTAAATTACAACTTTATCTTTGAATACACATTCAATCAGTAAATTTAACAAAAATATTAGCCATGACTTCTAAAGTTGTTTATACCGGAGACCTCCGCACAGTAGCTACTCACCTGCGTTCAGGCAGCACCATCGAAACTGATGCACCAGTTGATAACCACGGTAAAGGAGACCGCTTTTCTCCTACTGATCTGGTGGCCACTGCATTGGCATCTTGCATGGTGACTACCATGGGCATTGCCTGCCAGGCGCACAACATCAATATTGATGGAGTTACTTGCGAGGTAGAAAAAATAATGGTCACCAACCCACGCAAAATCGGAGAAATTAAAATCAATATGACCTTTCCCGACAGTAAGCCTTTTACAGATAAGGAAAAGACAATTCTCGAAAAAGCAGCTCAAAACTGCCCTATTGTAGAAAGCCTGCACCCAGATTGTAAAAAAACACTGACCATCAATTGGCCGACCGAATAATATTCAAACCAACAGTACATTCCAGGCACCTACGCGCTGTGCAATAGTTGTTGTATAGCTGTATCAGTGCCTGGGATTGTGCTGCATTTGCAGGCACCCAATCATTACGACTCCATGTCTCTGTAATATTATTCTTTTCAGCAGGTACCGCCTCCAGTAGGTTAAGCGATTGCTCTCGGAGATTATCCACCCCTTGTCGGGAAGCAAACAAAAATTGAATAGGAGCAATTGTATTAATAATAATATTCTGTACAGATGATTTCCCCAAAGACTTTGGAGCAGTCTGCGCCTGTGCCTCATCAAACCTGAAATGTGTATGCCAATACTCACTGGCGGTTACATCGAGCAGTGGTTCTATTTCTTTCACAGAATGTGTCTCCAATATCTGTGAAAACAAATGTTCTGACTGATGTATCAACATGGCAAATTGAGCAATACGCACCGTAGGAAAATTTGCTGGTCGCATCCTCAAAAATTTCCAAAGATGCACAGGTATGGGAGATAGCTTGTACTTCTTTCTTAGATAATTATATTCATCCTGCAAGGTTTCAGGATACTGATCCATAAACGACGCATTCAGCATACCTGCCTGTCCAAACAGCAATGCTTCTATCTGATGTAGATTTTCCCTGTGCCTCCCCAAAACATTCAATGGAATAGATCTTGCCAGTAAAAGAAAGGGGGCTGCATTGGTCTTGAACCCGAAGTTGGCTGCCATACGCCAATACAACAGATTGCGCCAGTCCTCTGCTGAGTTTTCCAACATTACATTCCAGTGACTCAATTTCTGCTCCCACCTTTCCGCAAGTAACCGGCTCATCCACCCTTCTTTAGTGATGCTCCTTACTTTCTGATGCTGACCCGCACATGGCAGCTTATCCTTTGCTGTCATTAGGTCGGCATAGTGCGCCAATACATGCAGTGGAATATTGTCCTTGAGTACTAAAACGGGTGTGTTGGCAACAACATTTTCCATGTCGTGCTCATATACCACATGTAGTATCAGATTATGATATGCCGCATCATTTTGATGCCCATGCCTCAGCCAATCACTGGTTCTTATATGTAGCTCTATATTACCAACAAGTATGGTATTGCCGATTTTTATTCTTGCCTCCAGAAAATCGGGACCGGCATCCTTATTGATTTTTCCGGCTTGTATTACGGTTAGGGGTTCTCCTGCAGATGTGGTAAGGTCGGTAACCTTATACAGGCTATACTGCCAGATAAACTGGAATAGTGCTTCTGTCATACACTAGTTTTCAATGGGATAAGAGAGAAAGGGAAATTAATTTTCAATAAAATTCAAATCCTTACCAAAGGTTTCTTCAGTTAGGAATACGGCAACAGTGCTGATCACCATTACTACAACACCTGTTATAGCACCGGCATCTATAAAACTGAAACCCCATTTATGCTGAAGGGCAGTGAAAAGGGATATTATTATAGGTAGAGAACCTCTTACCATATTAGGAACTGTAGTAGCTGCAGTGGCTCTGAGATTAGTACCAAAATGTTCTGCTGCCATTGTAACAAACAACGCCCAGAAACCAGTACCAAAACCCATAAGAGCGCATATCAGATACATATTACCGGCAGTGCCATGTTGTTGCTTGAAATACAGAACTATACCTACAATAGTTATAGCATAAAATATATACAATGCTTTCTTTCTGCTCTTTAATGCCTGGCTCACCAATCCTATCAATACATCAGCAATAGATATTGCCACGTATGCAAACATGACCGCTTTACCAGGCATGATCTTTTCTTCAATACCAAATTCTTTTCCAAACTTATCTGATACCTGTATCAGCAAACCTATCACATACCAAGTTGGCAAACCTATCAATATACTCAGAATATACTTTTTCATTCGAGACTTCTTTGTAAAGAACATAAAGAAGTCTCCCTTTCGAACATCTGAGTGTTGAATTTTAGTATACATGCCTGACTCAAACACGCTTATTCTTAGCGCAAGCAACATTAAACCCAAACCACCACCTATGTAAAAGCAAATACGCCAATCGAATGCCTGCGAAATAAAATAGGCGACAATAGCACCTGTGAGCCCTATACCGGCTACCAACGATGTTGCTATTCCTCTTTTCTCTTTTGAAATCAATTCACTTACAAGTGTGATACCTGCGCCTAACTCACCTGCCAAACCAATACCGGCAATAAACCTACATATCTCGTATTGCTGCACGGTATGAACAAATCCATTAACAATATTAGCAACTGAATACAACAAAATAGACCCGAACAACACACTCAAACGCCCCTTTTTATCACCTAATATGCCCCAAAAAATACCTCCTATCAGCAGACCATACATCTGCACACTCATTATCTCTAGCCCTACTTTTACCGCATTATCACCATCTAGCCCCAAACTAGCCAAACTGGTATTACGAATCATACCAAACAACAAAAGATCATATATATCTACAAAATACCCAAGTGCCGCTACCAAAACGGGAATACTCAGTAATCCAATAGCTTTATTCTGTTGCATAGTAAGGTTTTATCTTGCTCAATTAAGCTTGTGGAGTTGCTTTCTTTTTTCCGAAGAACATTTTAAACAGTACCGGTCCGGTAGTAACCAATATCAAGCCTACAACTATCAACTCAAGGTTCTTTTTAACCCACTCATTTTCCCCAAGCAAGTAACCTGCCATTATCATGCTCACTACCCACGCCAAACAACCAAGTATGTTGTAGTAGATAAATTTCTTGTACTTCATATCTACCATACCACCCACAATAGGTGCAAATGTGCGTACTATAGGCAGGAAACGAGCTAAGAATATAGCCATACCACCCTTCTTCTCATAAAACTCATGAGCCTGATGTATATGCTTTTTCTTAAACAGTAACGAATCAGGACGTTTCATAAGCATGTGCCCGAATTTATTACCATACCAGTACCCTACCATATTACCTATTATACCGGCAGCAGAAATAATACTTATCCAATACAAAAGATCTAAACCTACATTTCCAAACTTCGATACTGAATTAGCTATAATAACGCCTGTAATGAACAGCAAAGAATCTCCGGGAAGGAAAAACCCTACGAACAATCCGGTTTCAGCGAAGATGATGAACATAACAATATAGAGACCACCATGCGCAGCTATCCATTCAGGTTTAATGAGCTCTCTGTATATATCTAGTATTTGATGCATAATAATTGACTTGAGGGTGAAAATAGAAAAAAAAGGCGAACTACCCGCTACTCATTTAAAATAGCCATGGTAATGCAATACAACTTGTGGATAACGAGGGGGAAAGAAAAATATTATTTCCTTTTTTTCGTTTTCATCCATCTTCTGATTTCCCTAAAGCATATAGAAAAATACCAAATAGATAGCGACAATGCAGTTGCAATCAAATAAAAATCATGCACTCCCGAGCGGGCAAATACACGTAAATCTATATTTCGAAAATGCACTTCATGTACATTTTTCTTAACATAAAAATAAATGAACACCCATACTGCGGATAGCAATGCAAATGCCAAACGCTCCGTCTTCAACTTTTTATGAAAATGCAGAAAGAAATTGACCAGAAAGCTTAATAATTGGTAACCTAATAGTCCGAATATGATTAACCTGTAGGTGTCAGACCACTGATCAAGGGAATAGAAAAAGTACACTAAAAACAAACTCTGGATGATAGGATCAATGACCTTGATTGCCTTTACGACATCCAGTTCTCCCATATTGGTCTTCATTAAAAATAGGTATATTTTACGCTAATGTAGAGAAAAAACACTTTTGTTTCTTTATCTATTATTTATGTGCATAATTTTACAGTATGAAAGCCATGTTATTTGCTGCCGGTCTCGGAACAAGATTAAAGCCTTTTACCAACAATGCACCAAAAGCATTAGCAATAGTGAATGGTAAAACGTTACTCGAGCATAACATCTCCTACCTCCAACGTTTCGGCATTTCTGATGTCACAATCAATGTGCACCATTTTGCGGATATGATTATTGACACTGTGAATAACAACAATGGCTTTGGTAGCAATATCACTATTTCAGACGAGCGAGATGAAGTTTTAGAAACCGGTGGAGGTCTCAAAAAAGCAATAGCGCATTTTTCAGGAGAATCAGCATTTGTGGTCATGAATGTTGATGTACTCACAAATCTTAACCTATCTGCTCTTGTCAACGCTCATGAATTGCATCACCCCATGGCTACGCTTGCTGTCATGAAAAGGGAATCTTCCAGACAATTACTGTTTAATGAACAAATGGAGCTTTGTGCTTGGCGCAACAACAGCACTAATGAAGTAAAAACAGCCAGAAACACGGAAATAAATGATGCTTTTGCATTCAGTGGCATTCAGGTTGTCTCCCCTACTATATTTAACAACACTCCTTTCAGCGGAAAATTTTCACTCATTGACCTTTACTTGCATGTTGCACAACATAACATTGTAAAAGGATTTAACCACACCGGCGATGTGTTTATAGATGTTGGTAAACCGGAAAGTATTGAGAAAGCTGCAGCTTTGTTTTGAGCGAGTGACTACTTAATTCTGAGACTAATGTATCTCAATCTTATCGCCATAAAACTTTGCCTGCTTGTTGAGCAGTAGGTCGGCAATCATTTTTACACGGGCAAATTTCTCTCTGATGCCTGTAGCAATGTATGCGTCCCCATCTTCAGCGCAGTAAGCAACAGCTTCTATATTCTTTTTATTGGCAATGTACAATGCTCTTTGATCATGAAAACGCTGAGAAATTATCGTAAACTTGTTTTGTCCAAAAATATCACGACACCGCAGTATGCTATCTAATGTTCTGAACCCGGCATTATCAAACAAAATACGTCCCTCTGGCACTCCTCTGGCTAAAAGATCATTCTTCATCATCAATGGCTCATTGTAATACTGTGTACTATTATCACCGCTAACAATTATATAATCGATTTTACCTGCCATGTACAAAGCCACAGCGGCATCTATTCTATATTGGTAATATAAGTTAACAATATTTTTGGCCTTATCCATATACTTCGCAGTCCCTAACAATAAACCCACTTTATTTTTAGGTATATCTTTTACACTATAATAAATCTGGCTCTTGGTATCTCTGACTACAATGTAATTGACAGCCAATATCGTTGATGATATAATCACCAACAATACAATTAATAGATTCCGCCCCTTACGTAAAGACATAGTTTTGATTGAAAGAACGGCAAGGTAGTTAATTAGACCATAATATTCAATTCACATCCTCATCCAATATCATATCTTATCTAAACATATTCACTGTTTTACAATTCAAAAAGTGCTTATTTAAAGTATATTTTATGTTTTATTGCCCGACATATAATTTTTCAAATCAAACAACTATATTTGCGACTTCACATTTTTTTAACAATAAATTTCGATATGACGCCACTGTTTTACCTCGTTCCCGGATTTGGAATCCTGGCACTGTTGTACACTTTTATTAAAGGTGCTTGGGTATCCAAGCAAGACGCCGGTAACGACCGGATGAAAGAAATATCACAATACATTGCTGAAGGTGCTATGGCATTCCTAAAAGCAGAGTATAAAATCATGGGATATTTCGTTGTGATCGCCGCTTTATTGTTGGCATTCATGGGTTACAGCAGCCCTAACTCTAGCTGGGTTGTTGCTGTAGCTTTTATTGTTGGTGCTTTTTTCAGCGCATTTGCTGGTTTCATAGGTATGCGCATTGCTACTAAGGCTAACGTACGTACCGCACATGCTGCTCGCACAAGTCTTAGCAAAGCTTTAGCCGTTTCTTTCGGCGGTGGCTCTGTTATGGGCTTAGGTGTTGCCGGTCTTGCTGTTTTAGGTCTTGGTGGCTTGTTCATCATCCTGAAAATGTATTTCGCACCATCTGCTGCTGTGGACAGTGCAGAAATGGAGCGTGTTATAGAGGTACTTACAGGTTTCTCTCTGGGTGCTGAAAGCATCGCTTTGTTTGCTCGTGTGGGTGGCGGTATCTACACTAAAGCTGCCGACGTAGGTGCTGACCTTGTAGGTAAAGTAGAAGCCGGCATCCCTGAAGATGATCCTCGTAACCCTGCAACTATCGCTGATAACGTAGGTGATAACGTAGGTGACGTTGCAGGTATGGGTGCCGATCTTTTCGGTTCTTATGTAGCAACTGTTTTGGCTACAATGGTATTGGGTAGAGAAACTTCTTCTGCTGGTGACGCTTTCGGCGGCATGGCCCCAATCTTGTTGCCAATGTTGATTGCAGGTGTGGGTATTCTATTGTCTATGGTGGCTACATTGTTTGTTCGCATATCTGACAGTGCAGGTATCAGCACTAACGCTGTACAGAGAGCATTGAACATGGGTAACTATGGTTCTATTGTACTTACAGCTATTGCTTGCTTCTTCCTGGTAAACGGTTTACTTCCTGAAACTATGACACTTCGTGGTCATGAGTTCACAAGAAATGGTGTTTTTGCAGCTATCTTGGTAGGTCTTGCAGTGGGTACATTAATGAGTATGATAACTGAGTTCTACACCGCAATGGGCAAACGCCCGGTACTGAGCATCATTCGTCAGTCTTCTACAGGTGCAGCTACCAACATCATTGGTGGTCTTGCAGTAGGTATGGAAAGTACGTTCTTACCGATATTGGTTTTGGCAGGTGGTATCTATGGTGCTCACCGTTGCGCTGGTTTATATGGTGTGGCTATCGCAGCAGCAGGTATGATGGCAACTACTGCTATGCAGTTAGCTATCGATGCATTTGGCCCTATTGCAGATAACGCAGGTGGTATTGCTGAAATGAGCGAATTACCGAAAGAAGTTCGTGAAAAAACAGACGTGCTTGATGCTGTTGGTAACACTACCGCTGCTACAGGTAAAGGTTTCGCTATCGCTTCTGCTGCACTTACTTCTTTAGCATTGTTTGCTGCTTACGTAGGTGTTGTTGAGAAAAATGGTTTTGTATTGAACGATGCTATCAACATTTATCATGCCGATGTATTGGCGGGTCTGTTTGTTGGTGCAATGATTCCTTTCATCTTCTCTTCTCTTGCTATTCGTGCGGTGGGTGAAGCTGCTATGAGCATGGTAGAAGAAGTTCGTCGCCAGTTCCGCGAAATTCCGGGCATTATGGAAGGTACAGGAAAGCCGGAGTACGACAAGTGCGTGGCTATCTCTACTACTGCTTCTCTTCGCAAAATGATGCTTCCTGGTGCTATCGCTATTATCTCTCCATTATTGATGGGTTTCTTGCTAGGCCCTGAAGTTTTGGGTGGTTTCCTTGCAGGTGCTACTGTTAGTGGTGTACTTATGGGTATGTTCCAGAACAATGCAGGTGGTGCATGGGATAATGCTAAGAAATCTTTCGAAAAAGGTGTGGAAATCAATGGTCAGATCTACTACAAAAAATCTGAACCGCATAAAGCTTCTGTTACAGGTGATACAGTTGGTGATCCTTTCAAAGATACTTCAGGCCCTTCTATGAACATCCTCATTAAATTGATGTCTATAGTTGCATTGGTTATCGCACCAACCATCTCTGTAATTTGGAAAGATAAGAAAACAGCTCATGTAGCTCCTCCTGTTAAAAAGGAAATCTGCGCCACAGGTACTGCTGCTCCTAAAGCTTACAAAGTTTTCACGATCAACTAATATTTGAATATTCATAATAGAAATGCCCTGTGTACTTATAAAACACAGGGCATTTTCATTTTAAATAGCTTCAATGCTAACGCTATCTGCAAAAGCACCGTCTATATTATTGTCACTAACAAAACAATTGCCTCAAACAAGCATTACTTGCATAATAACATCTTTTAGTCTATACTTGTTGAACCTTAATCCATTAATCTGCATATATGAAAAACAAAAAGGTTACCGCTGCTGAAACCACTTCACATCAACCTGTAACCGATACTACTCATCCACCTGCAAAAGCTACTTCACAAAAAACAAATGCCCTGCTCAAAAAAATCTTCCTGCTTTCCATTGTGGGCATGTTGCTTACCGTTTGGATAAGTGGTTTCAATACCGGCTTTCATTGCGACGAAATAGATATGAATAATTATGGTAAGGCCAATTATGCATACTATATGAGCGGGGGCAAAGACACCAGTTTCTTAAAAAGCAAGGTAGAAGGTGCAGAAGTTGACTCCATGCTCAGATACTATGGTAGCGCATTTGAGGTCATTGCAGTAGGTGTCAATAAGGTTACCGGCCTCGACAAAGGAGCACATGAATTTGCTACCCGGCATATCATTAATCAGATATTTGGCATACTGGCTATCTTCTTTGCCGGACTAACAGCAAAAAAAATAGCAGGTTGGCGTGCGGCACTTTTCACCTCCTGGCTATTGTTCCTTACGCCATCTTTCTTTGGGCATATTCTCTTCAACACTAAAGACATACCATTCTGTGCAGGCTACATCGCCACCATCTATTTCATGATTGATTTTCTGCAATCACTCCCCACCCCCTCATGGAAAACAACAGTGGGAGTAATGGTGTCTTTTGCATTTACTACTAATACCCGCATAGGCGGTGTATTGCTTATTGGCTATCTGTTCTTATTCTTAGCTTTATACATATTACTCAACAAAGACCTACGCACAAATGCAATAGAAAACATAAAGGGACTAACTCTGAAACTAACAGCTATCACTCTGGGTGGCTATGCACTTGTAGTCATAACATGGCCTTATCTTCTGCTCAGCCCCATCAATAATTTCTTCACAACACTGGGCATTTCTAAAAAATTTCCTTTAAAAATCAATATCAACTTTGAAGGAAATGCCATCAACTCACTGGAAGTACCTGCAAATTACATTCCCAAATACATGCTGGTTACTATACCGGTTTTTATCATCGTCAGCATTTTAGTGGGTGCCGTTTTATTCATAAAGAAAAGCCGCGAATACGACTGGCGAATTGGTTTACTACTGGTTATTTCTACTTTCTTCCCTATTTTTTATGCAATTGTCACAAATGCAGCACTTTATTCCGGGTGGAGACATTTTCTCTTTATTTACCCCGGCATCTGCCTTATTGCAGGTATAGGTTTAAGCGAAATCACCAAATTCTTGCGAAAACCCGCATTTCAATACGCCTTTGTCGCTGTTTGCTTGGCGGGCATGTTCAAGCCTATTGCCTGGTGTATCAAAAACCATCCTTACGAATACACTTATTTCAATGAGTTTGCCGGAGGTTTCAGTAAAGCGTTCTATCAGTACGATACAGACTATTGGGAAATTACTATGAAGAATGCAATCGATAAGATGATGAAAAATGAGCCTATTGAACACTCTAAAGACACAACGATTATTGCCTCAAACGCCACAGCATTTACTACTTATTACATTCGTCACAATTACCCAAAAACCAAATTCAAAGTTATTGGTTCCGGATACACAATGCGTAACTCTAATTACTGGACTTATGCCATATTCAACAGCCTGTTCGTAAAACCCGACTATCTCGAAAACTGCTTTCCACCGCCACACAACTATTCTGAAGACATTGACAATATCCCGGTAACTATTGTCATAAAGGATACCGCCAGACTAGATTGGAAAGCAGCCATTGCGCTTAAAAATTCAAAACATCAGGAAGCAGATTCTTTATATAGCCTGTACATCAAAACTACAAAAGACGACAATGTAGGTTTGTATTCTTACCTGTCTGTCATTAAAGGCTCACTAAATATGAACGACGATGCCATTAAATATGCCAACAAAGCATTAGAATATCACTTGTCACCACTGCTCGATTACAACGCTTATTGCGGATTGGGGATTGCCTATGCCAACAAACGAGATTTTAAATTGAGTATTGAATACCTGAAAAAAGCAAGAACCATTATGCCTGCTGAAGCAGCTGCAAAAGACATTCTGACTCAGGTAATCAATTTGCAGCGCACAATAAGCACACAGCCACAAAACTAGCTGTGCCATCGCTATTTGTGAGGGGCAAGTCGGTCATCTTTCATTACTTTTGAATAACAACTAGCATATAACTTGATTTTACCACAACCTCTGCTGCAAGACCTGCGTACAGTTCCCGGTTTCGATGAAGCATCTTTTATTAATGCACACACTATTGGGGCACTCACTTCTGTTAGAATGCACCCCATAAAAGGTGCTGGCATCAATATTCCCGGCGAAAAAATACCTTGGTGTAACAATGGAATATACCTTGCTGAGCGGCCTGTGTTCACGCTCGACCCTGCCTTTCATGGTGGTGGTTATTATGTGCAGGAAGCATCATCTATGTTTTTGGAGCATATATACAAGCAGGTAGTACCACAAACAGAGGGCCTTAGAATACTTGACCTCTGCGCTGCTCCCGGAGGTAAAACAACATTACTGGCATCACTACTCACAAAAGATAGCCTACTGATTTCTAATGAGGTCATTAGATCTAGAGCATCGATACTTGAAGAAAACGCACTTCGTTGGGGATATACCAACAACTGGGTAACCTGCAACGACCCAAGGGATTTCACCCAGCTTTCAGGTTATTTCGATGTCATAGTTATTGATGCGCCCTGCAGTGGCTCAGGTCTCTTTCGAAAAGACCGTAAAGCCCTAGAAGACTGGACAGAAGCTAATGTAGATCTTTGCAGTGCTCGCCAACAGCGTATTCTTGCTGATATATGGCCATCACTCAAAGAAGGGGGAATTATCATTTATGCTACCTGCTCCTTCTCTCCGCAAGAAGATGAAGAGATACTGGACTGGATAGGTGACGAATATGAAGCCGAATCGGTTAGTGTTCCCATATCATCTGATTGGGGTATCACTGCTACTGAATCCCCCAAACGTAAAATGCAGGGTTATCGGTTCTTCCCCGGCAAAACAAAGGGTGAGGGTTTCTTTATTGCAGCTATTCGCAAAAAAGAATACACCGGCAGTTTGCGTTTTCAAAGGTCTAAACCTCAGAACATGAGCAAAATAAAAGCTCAGGCAGGGTATCTGCTTTCAGACGATACCGTTCAATTTATACAACCCGGCAAAGAAATATCTTACAATGCTATTGCAGCAGCTCACGAAGCAGATTGGTTTCTGTTACAGAAAATGTTCTATTTCAGAAAAGCCGGATTGCCACTAGGGTCTCCAACCGCAAAAGAGTGGCTACCTGCTCACGATATTGCCTTAAGCATTGATGCTTCAGCCCAGTTATCTGCTATAGATGTGAGCAGAGATCAGGCATTAAAATTCCTCAAAAGAGAAGATATGAACCTCGATAACATTCAGAAAGGCTGGCATATCATTAAGTATAATAATATTGGCTTGGGGTGGATAAAATCACTACAAAACAGAGCTAATAATTATCTGCCAAAACACTGGCGAATCCGCATGGAGATACCTGATGAAGATATAACATAAAAATTGGGCATAATTATTGTACTTTACCTCGTAAATTTGCAGGTGATATGTTAAGATATTTGTTTTTATTTTCTTTCTCGCTAATTACACTTCAGGCTGCCGCACAACAACAGGACAGCATTTTTGCTATGCGCAAGGGTGCAGGGTTGGTGATCAGATACAAAGCCAAATCCGGCGAAACAGTGGCTATGCTGGCGAACAGGTTCCATGCATCGCAGGAAAAAATAGAAAGCATGAGCGAGGTAGATGGTCGTAAAAAACTGACACCTGGCACTACTTTATACATTCCCGTAAGTAATGACAACTTTACTGCAAGTAAAGAAGCATCTGGTATTGATCATCAGGAAGAATTGTATTTCAGAGTAGGTGAAAAAGACAATATTGCACTCATCAGCATGTATGCAGGTGTGAAAAAACAAGAAATCATTGCTTGGAATAGCCTTCATGGCAATACACTTAAAGAAGGTCAACCGGTTTTTATCGGTTGGGTAAAAGTTGTTGAGAAAGATAGCATCAGCCTTTCAAATGGTCTGGCTTATCCGTCAAAGAAAGGTCGTGTAATTGCAGATACAGGTCGTCACGCTTTTGGTGAACTTGACAGTCTTTACAATATCCAGACAAGAAACGGATCTAACGTGCTCAACGAAAAAGGCACTGCAGTCTTCTTTGAAAAAACAGGTAGTAACAAAATTTACTTCGCATTCCACAACACTACCCCACGCGGTGCAGTGATTAAAGTACTTAATCCGGGCACAGGTAAGGCAATATATGCTAAAGTATTAGGTCCTATCCCCGATACTAAACAGTATGCAAACTGCGTTATTGGCATCAGCAATGCTGCCAGAGAAGCATTGGGCGTTACTGACAATAAGGTTTGGTGCGAATTGACTTACTCACCTAACTGATTCCATTAATACAACCTGCTTTATGCAGGAAATCTGACAACCAAGTACAATTAATGAAGGTTCTCATCATCCGCTTTTCATCTATTGGTGATATTGTGCTTACTACACCTGTGGTGCGCTGCCTCAAGCAGCAGCATCCCGATGTTCAGGTACATTACCTAACCAAATCATCTTTCCTGTCTTTATTGATTAACAATCCATACATCGATAAGTTGCACCTTTTCGATAATGATCTCAATAAAGTAATAGAAGAGCTAAAGAAAGAAGAGTTCGATTTTGTTGTGGACCTGCACAATAACCTGCGTACTGCAAGGGTAAAAAAAGCTTTAGATGTACCATCTAGCGCATACCCCAAACTAAATATCAAAAAATGGCTGCTCACTAATTTCAAACTCGACCTTATGCCCGACAAGAGCATTGTGGAACGATACTTTGAAGCAGCACACGAAATAAAAGTCAATAATGATGGTAAGGGCCTCGACCATTTCTTACCGGAAGATAAAAAACTAACCAACGACGATATACCTATGAGCCACTGGAGCGGCTATGTAGGTTGTGTTATTGGTGGGTCTTTCAACACTAAAAAACTACCGGTAGCTCAGTGGAAAAAATTTTGTGAATTGCTACCATACCCTATCATTCTGCTTGGTGGCCCCGAAGACAGAGACGAAGGACAGCAGATTGCAGCACTTGACCCAATCAAAGTCTATAACTCATGTGGCAAATTCAACCTCAATGAATCTGCCGAATTAGTAAAGAATGCGCATGTTATTGTCAGTAATGACACCGGACTCATGCATATAGCAGCCGCCTACCAAAAACCTATCATCTCTTTATGGGGCAATACTTCACCGGAAATGGGTATGTTCCCCTACTATGGCTACAACAACCTCAAAGAAAGAGTAGCACCACAGTCAGTTATCATAGAGCATACATCACTTCGCTGTCACCCATGCAGTAAAATCGGGTACAACAAATGCCCTAAGGGTCACTTCAAGTGCATGAATGAACTCGACATGAAACAAGTGAGTGAACAAGTGATCAAACAATGGGAGCTTGTCATAGCACAACTAAAACGACAACAATAAACTAAAAAAATTCCCATTACCTAACGCAATGGGAACCTTATATATTAATTCCAATGCCTCGTCCTAAAAAAGGTTGACACAAAATCAGTGTGACCGTTATAAATAAAGGACAAATCGAAGTTCCCAAGAGGCCCCAAAAAGACTACAGCCTAGCCTTTAAATTACAGGTTTTAGATGAGGTAAAAGGACTTTAAAGCCAGAATGAAGCGCAGCGAAAGTATGGAATACAAGGCAATGCTACTGTTTTTGTTTACTCTTTAACTAAGCGTTGTGATATTTTCTTGTTGCCTTGTGTGAGCTCTATAATATATATTCCGGCAGCAACGTTGTTCAGTGGCACACTAATTACCCCACTTTGTTTTACTGCCGGTTTAATGCTATAAACGATTATACCGCTCATATCTAATATATTGACTTTAATCTCTTCATTGCCGCAAGATGTAAAGTTGATTTTTACGCCATCTGTTGCTGGGTTAGGAGTCAGTATCATATTGAGTGTTTTTATAGTATTCACAGTTGGTTTCATTGACAATTCAAAACGATCATCGCCTTGTGTAGCATTGTCTTCCGTTATAGTGAAGCAATACTCACTACCTGAATTCATTTCGACTGTTTTATTCAACAATTTATCATGCAGATAAAGACTTGCCCCGGCAGGTACTGCAATATTATCGGCCTTAATAACAAACGCTTGCTTATATGCACTACCAATACCCAATGGTATCACTTTATCAACACTATATGGACGTACATCTATTGCCAGTTTACGACTGTCATTACTCAAACTGTAAAACTTGAAGTCTGTATTGACAATCTTTACTGCATCCATTTCTTTATCTTCGGCATCGGTTGCACTATCACTAAACTTAATGCGCAATACATCCCAAAGAGTGTTATCAGCACCATAGACATTGAGTGTAGTATAATCAGAAGCTGATTTGAAAAGATAGTTACTAACTGTTCCTACTTTATTAGATTCAGTAAAGTTCAAAATTGCGCCATCATGATCAGCTTGTACCTGAAATGCAGTATAAGCCGGAAGATAATATGGTGAACCATCTATTGGCACAACAACATAGCCGCCTCCACCTGATAGTCTTGGCTGCCAGACATAAAATGCAGAACCTGAAATCTGATGATTTTGTTTAGCAGAATACAATACTGTTCCAATATCAACCGGAGAAGGATATGGATTACCCACCATATTAAATGATTGGTATGCAGGTGCAATGCTCCCTTGAGATAATGTTACCATTTGCACCCCCTGATTGATTACTCCCGACATCTTTACAGTAGTTGCAGATGGTGTGTAAGTTAACCAAGAAGGCAAAAGACCTTCTCCCTTAGCACCTCTGATAAACAAACGAATACCCTGATAACGCTGAAACAAATTAGTACCTGTAGCTAATGCATTAATCTTGGTGAAAGCCTGCCAACCCGGGTCATAACTCATCGTATCATTAGATGTGTATGGATTTAACCTGAATGATGATGGAGCATTGGTTGTTGTCGTTGTAAAGCCATTTGCTGCTCCACCAACACCGGTAATATCTATGTATTGCTCTAATTGCCCTAAGGAGATTGATGAGCTGAACGGATGACTCCAGAAGCGATATCTTCTATAGCCTCCATACACATATTGGCTAACTGTTACCTTACCGGATATTGAAGCTCCGGAAGCAGGAATAGCTGCAATTCTGCCCGGCATGTAACTATACATCAATGACGGATTTAACGTATCGGCTGATGCAAGTTCAAGACTATCATTGGTTATCAATGTACCGGAAGAAATCGTTAATGTACCATAAACAGATAGCTTAGCAGCAGTATCAATTTTTGCTCCATTACTATTATTCAGTTCTAAATTAACAACAGCACCTTTTCCCCAAATCTTTTGTAGTGTATTATTATTCAATATAGCCCTACCCTTTCCGTAAATGTTGCCGTTGTTTTGCAGGCTACCTTTTATGTTCAATATTGCTGCAGAATCAACAGTAACAGAAGCTAATGTTGCAATAGAAATGTTCTTTACATTGCCACTTCCTGCTACAGAAATTACTGGCGCAAATGGCGCAACAGGAATTATAATATCATCAGTAACAGCAGGAACGATACCACATGACCAGTTTGCACCGGTATTCCAGTTACCTGAAATTGTACCCACCCACTGAGTAGTATTTACAGTAACAGAATAAGTAGCAAAAGCAGAATCACAAGTATTAGCCACTTTATAAGTAATCGTGGCAGTACCATTAGAAATACCTGTTAATAAACCTGAATTACTAATTGTTGCTATACTTGTTGAAGCAGAACGCCAGTTACCACCACTTACAGTATCAATTAAAGTAACTGTTGTTCCAACACACAACACTGAAGGACCTGAAATAATACCTGCAGTTGGAGTAGGAATAACAGTGATCAACTGGGTGTTAGCAGCAGTACAACCAGCTGCACTTGTACCGGTAACAGTATAAGTTGTAGTAGTTGTTGGTGAACTCATTACAGTAGCGCCTGTTGTGGCACTTAATGCTGTTGCAGGGGTCCAATTATATGTTGCAGCACCAGATGATGTTATATAAGTATATGATCCACTACATACGCTCAAAGTAACAGGCGTTATCGTAATTGTAGGAATTGGGTTTATTGTGATAACTCGTTTCACAAAATTTGTATCACCATTAATTATCTTAGTATAGAATACAGTATCAGTTCCAGGCAACAGTGCAGAAATTACACCTGTAGCACTAAGACTTGAAATTACAGCATTACTGTGCCTCCATGTACCGTCTGATATTGTATTAGTTAATGGTGAATTTTCTCCCACACAGAGAGAATATACCCCGGCTATTGAATCAAGTTTTGGTAAAGGATAATTTTCAAATATAGAAATTGTATTGGCACCTTGGTTACCAACAACAACATCAGTGTATCCATCTCCATCAAGATCACCTAAGGTTAGAGTACTAGGTGCTGTACCCGCTGACCTATCAACCTTTGAAGCAAAAGAGAATGTAGTCCCTGTTGTTGTATTGCGCAATACTGAAATACTATTTGTTGCAGCATTCGACAATACGACATCAACCTTACCGTCACCATTCATATCAGCAACATTTACCCCAACTACTCCAACTCCACCACTAAAGGCAGTTCCCGATGCAAATGAAATTACCCCAGTCGATGATGTATTTCTAAATGCTGATAATGTAGCATCATTTATATTCGATACAACTAAATCCATTTTACCATCGCCATCAATATCTCCAGAACAAATATCTATAGGTCCGCTTCCTGTTGCTAGATTTGTTGCAGTACCAAATGATATTGTATTATAGGTAGATGTATTCCTGAAGACCGACGCTGTAGAACCGGCATAAGCAGAACCGGTAAAACCTGAATTGACTGTTGCCAAATCTGCTAGGCCATCACCATCGAAATCAGCTACTGCAATTCCCAATGGCACTGCCCCCGCAGTAGCATTTACTGCACTGGCAAAACTAATCGTACCAATCACTGAAGTATTTTTCAAAATTGCAAGAACTCCAGTTGGTAAAGAAAGGACTATATCTAATCTTCCATCTCCATTAAAATCAGCAATACCTGCAACTGACGATATATTACCTGCTGCAATATTAACTCTTGCTGCAAATGTTGGCGTTGAAGGGTTGGTCGTAGTATTCCTCACTATATTGATACTCGTGCTATTTGTAAGTGCAGCAACAATATCTAACAAACCATCGCCATCTATATCTGCAAGCTTTATATTATTAGGCTTACCTGCCAAAATAATCTTGGTATACTGGCTGAATGAATTTGTAGTAACTGTACCACCAGAAGAAGCATTCAGGAAGATAGAAATGCTCGAGCTATCTGAATTGGCACTTACCAGATCGGCCTTACCATCACCATTAATATCACCAATAGCTGCACCCAGTGGCTTGCTACCTGTTAGTGATGTTACAATAAAATCAATTTTATTTTTCAGATTAACTGTATCTACCCTAAAACCTGTAGTATCAAAAATGGGCATAAAAGACACAAGCGGATAACCTGCCACTTGACCAGATGCAGATGAGAAACCTGTAGTTGTATCTGTAACAGACACGGGACCATACGATGCACCATAAGGCACAACAACCGAAAGTGAAGTTGAAGAGGCGGAAGAAACACTTGCTTTTACTGCGCCAAAATATACCTTGTTGTTAGCAGGAGTAGTATTGAAATTTGTGCCCGCAATGATTACCATAGTACCTGGCTTAGCTTTATTCGGTGTTAATGAAGTAATAGAAGGAGCCGCATACACAGGAGCATTGCGAAATACAGATATGGTTGTGCTACTGTTTATTTCCGCAGTTGCAATATCAGGTAATCCATCACCATCCAAATCGCCGATGGTTATACCGTAAGGAGATGAAGCAGTAGTAAAATCAACTTTGCTTGCGAATGAACCCGATGTTATACTTCCGCTAGTGCTAGTATTTCTTAAAACTGAAAAGGTTGTTGTACCGGCATTAGCCGCGGCAATATCCGGCTTACCATCTCCATCCAAATCACCTATAGCCAACATCAACGGACTCGCCCCTACCGCAAAATCAACCTTCGTAGCAAATGAACCAGATGCTATATTTCCACTCGTGTGCGTATTTAAAAATACAGACACCGTATTAGCTCCTTGGTTAGTTACAGCTAGATCTGACTTACCATCACGATCAAAGTCACCGACCGCAACATATACCGGTGTTGCACCTGTTGTAAAATCTACTTTTGTGCCAAACGAGCTCGTAGAAATACTACCTGCAGTGCTCGTATTCATAAACACTGAAAGAGTATTAGCTCCTTGATTGGTAACAATCATCTCTGGCTTACCGTCAGCATTTATATCTCCTAAAACTACATCCCTTGGGGTAGTTCCGGTAGTAAAGTTAACAGCAGACGAAAATGAACCTGTAGTCAATGTTCCCGGCACACTTACATTACGCAACACAGCAACTGTGTTTGCACCACTATTTGTCACCAGAATCTCAGGGCGACCATCTCCATCAACATCACCAACAGCTACACTCGTAGGGCTAGAGCCAACACCAAAATCTACTCTCGTTGCTAATGAACTTGTTGTAAAACTACCCGGAGTAGATATGTTTCGATAAATCGACACCGTATTACTCGACTGATTGTTGACAACTATATCCAGCCTACCATCGCCATCTAAATCGCCTACTGCTATTCCATCTGCGTTGTTGGTCAATGTAAAGTCTACCTTAGTGGCAAATGACCCACTTGTCATACTTCCGGTAGCGCTTGTATTTCTAAAGATAGACAAAGTACTTGCAGTTGCCTGAGACACTACAGCCATATCCGTCTTACCATCGCCATCAAAATCGCCAAAAACAATTGAGTTAGGATTTACAACCGACGTAAAAGTAGTTCTGCTGGCATAATTAATTATACCCGGAACAAATGGTGCGTTGTTATAAGTAGGAGTGAACGATAATTTTGCACTACCCGATAAACCTGCAATACTATCTGTTACAGATACCGGCATATACGTAGCTCCAATTGGTGCGGTAACGGTAAGTGATGTAGCTGATGCAGCAATAACTGTAGCTTTGGTCGCACCAAAGTATACCTTGTTATTAGCGGCTGTAGTATTGAAACCATATCCGGTAAGTGTTATTGATGTACCGGGGATAGCCGTATTCGGACTTACAGCCGTAATCGTAGGTGGCGGATTATTACCACGCATGATACTTGCATTCAATCCATTGTAATTGTTAGTAGCAACTTCAGGTCTGCCATCACCATCCAAATCGCCTATCCAGACTATGTTCGGACTATTACCTGTAGTTAAATCAACCTTAGTGGCTAATGAACTGGATGTAAAACCTCCTGTTGCACTTGTTGTATTACGGAACAACGAAACTGTATTTGAGCTAAGATTTGAAACTGCAATATCTACTTTACCATCACCGTTCAAATCACCCAAGGCTATATAGTTTGCACCTGTACCTGTGGCAAAGTCAACTTTGGCTTCAAACGAACCTGTTGTTAAAGAACCGCTTGTTGCTATGTTATGAAATAATGAAAGAGTATTTGAACTTGTATTACCAACAATCATATCCGGCTTGCCATCACCATCTATATCTCCTATAGATACTCCACTTGGTGACGTCCCTGTTGTAAAATCTACTTTAGTAGCAAATGAACTACTATTGATACTTCCCTGACTTGAAGTATTACGAAATACAGATACAGTTGCTGCTGAAGAATTCGCAACAGCAATATCCAATTTACCATCACCATCTATATCTCCGGCTGCTATGCCCAATGGCGCCCCACCTGTTGTGAAATCAACCTTCGCAGCTAATGAAATAGAACCGACAGAAGATAAATTGCGTAAGATTGATATTGTCGTAGAACCATTGTTTACAACAGCTACATCCGCTTTACCATCACCATCAAAATCACCAGTTACCATATTCACAGGGCTTGACCCAACTACAAATGAAACCGCAGCAGCAAATGAACCTGAGGTAATACTACCACTAGTAGCTGTATTTAATAACACAGACACATTATTCGAATTAAAATTACCTACAACAATATCCAGTTTACCATCACCATCCATATCTACTACTGAAATTGCTCTTGCACCTGTTGCCGTTGCAAAATCTACCTTAGTAGCAAATGAACTTGAAGCTATAACACCAGTTGTTGAAATATTACGAAATACAGATACACCACTTCCTAGGGTATTCGCTATCACCATGTCTGTTTTACCATCACCGTCAATATCTCCAAAAGCAAAACCATAAGAATTACCGGTAGTCGTAAAATCAACTTTAGGGTTATAATTAAGTATACCTAGGGGGAAGGCACTATTATCAAACTTTGGAAGGTATGCATATTGCTCCCATGCCGTAGCAGAATTAGGAACGTTAATCACAGATAATCTTTCGTTAGTAGCACCAATAGGCGAAACAACAGTCAGTGAGGTTGCTGACGCAGAGGATACTGTAGCCTTAGTAGCACCAAAGTAAACAACATTATTGGCTGCAGTGGTATTGAAATTGGCACCGGTTATGGTTACCGTTGTTCCCGGATTACCAACATTAGGACTCACGCCTGTTATCGTTGGTGGTGGTGACATTGGAATATTACGATAAACAGATACTGTACTACTTCCGTAGTTAGTAACTGCCATGTCTGGCTTGCCATCTCCATCTATATCTGCTATAGATACATTATAGGGCGTAACACCTGCATTAAAATCTATTCTTCCCCCTAATGAACTCGAATTGAAACTGCCACTTGTTGCCGTGTTTCTGAACACAGAGACACTGGCACTACCGGCATTCGCTACCGCTATATCTACCTTACCATCACCATCTAAATCGCCTAAGGAAAGACCATGTGGTTGAGTTGGTGTAGTAAAATCTACTTTAGTAGAAAATGACATCGTACCACTTGTACTGGTATTCCTGAATAGCGAAATTGTATTGGAATTGTAATTGGGCGTCACCAGGTCTAACTTACCATCACCATCTATATCACCAACACCTATACCCCAGGAACCAGAACCTGTTGTTAAGTCAACTCTTGTAGCAAATGATGACGTACCTAAGTTACCCGCTGCACTTACATTACGAAAAACCGAAAGTGAGGTGCCTGTAAAATTACTTGTTACCAGATCTTGTTTACCATCGCCATCAAGGTCGCCCATAGCTATTACACGGCAGCCGTTACCTGTTGTATAATCTGACTTGGAGGTAAATGAAATAGACCCGGTGGTTGATAAATTACGATAGATAGACATCGAATTAGACTGCTCATTCGACACTGCCATATCTGGCTTACCATCGCCATCCAAATCTCCGACAGCTACACACCAAGGACCTGTTGCTGTGGCAAAATCTACTTTCGTAGCAAATGTGCTCGCACTAATGGAACCCGCAGAACCGATGTTACGATAAACAGATACAATTGCACTGTTATAACTAACTACAACCATATCTTGTTTACCATCTCCATCTATATCCTTTATAACCACATTCAAAGGAGTAGTACCTGTAGCAAAATCAACTTTCGTAGCAAATGAGCTTGCGGTAATACTACCAGAGGTACTTATATTACGATAAATTGAAACCGTATTGCTCGTGTAATTCACAACAGCCATATCTGATTTACCATCACCATCTATATCACCAAATGATACATATTGTGCATTGGTACCGGTAGTGAAATCTACCTTACCACCAAAATTAATGACGCCTGATAAATAGGTGCTGTTATTAAATGTAGGAACGTAAGGATACTGTTCTGCAGCTGTCAAGCCGACAACACTATCTAAAAGAGATATTCGATCAAATGTTCCACCAACCGGAGATGTAACAACCAATGTGGTTGAAGAACCTGACACTACTGTTGCAGATGTAGCTCCAAAAAACACTTTGTTATTCGCAGGAGTTGTATTAAAATTCGTACCTGTAAGGGTTATAGTTGCACCTACATTGGCAAAATTAGGTGCTACCGAAGTGATTGTTGGTGGCTGAACAACAGGCGTAAAACGGAATACAGATATAGTTGTATTACTATTTATTTCGGCAGTCGCAATATCCGGATAACCATCGCCATCTAAATCGCCAATAGCTATACTGTAAGGAGATGAAGCAGTAGTCAAATCAACCTTACTCGCAAATGAGCCGGATGTTATACTACCGCTGGAACTCGTATTTTTGAGAATAGATAAAGTAGTTGTACCAGCATTAGCCGTAGCAATATCAAGTTTGCCATCTCCATCCAAATCGCCAATTGCCAACATAAGAGGATTTGCACCTACTGTAAAATCTACCTTAGCAGCAAGTGAACTTGTTGATATATTACCACTTGTATGCGTATTTAAAAACACAGAAACAGTATTAGCTCCTTGATTAGTTACAGCCAGATCTGATTTACCATCACGGTCAAAATCTCCAACCGCAACATATAACGGTGTAGCACCTGCAGTGAAATCTACCTTAGCCGCAAAAGAACTTGCAGAAATAGTACCCGCAGTACTTGTATTAGTATACACAGAAACCGTATTCGCACCCTGATTAGTAACAATCATCTCCGGCTTACCATCTCCATTCAAATCACCCAAAACAACATTCCTTGGCGATGTTCCGGTTGCAAACGTGACAGATGTAGAAAATGAAGCTGCATTGAATGTTCCGGGAACAGTTGCATTACGTATTACGGAAATAGTATTACTACTGTTGTTTGAAACCAGTATTTCCGGACGCCCATCACCATCTACATCCCCAATTGACACACTTGTAGGATTAGACCCTACACCAATATCAAATCTTGATGCCAATGAACTTGTTGTAAAACTTCCGGATGTTGAAATATTACGAAATATCGACACAGAGTTACTCAACTGATTATTTACAACTATATCAAGCTTACCATCGCCATCAAGATCCCCGATGGCTATTCCATTGGAATTATTTGTAATAGAAAAATCAACCTTTGTTGCAAATGAGCTACTACTCATACTACCACTACTACTTGTGTTTCTGAAAATTGATAAAGTGCTTGTAGTACCCTGAGCAACAACGGCCATATCCGTCTTACCATCTCCATCAAAATCACCAAAAGCAACAGCGTTAGGACTGGTTGCGGAAGTAAACGCTACCCTATTACCATAACCTATACTACCTGGCACAAGTAATGAATTGTTATATGTAGGCGTAAAGAATGCCTTTGAATATGCAGTCCTGCCCGATGTACTATCCGTAACAGTTACAGGCATGTATGTAGCCCCTAACGGTAATGTTACTGTTAACGATGTAGCTGATGCTGCTGTAACAGTAGCTTTGGTTGCACCAAAGTATACTTTGTTATTAGTTGCAGTAGTATTAAAATTAGTTCCACTGATCGTAACAGTTGCTCCGGGATTTCCTGAGATTGTACTTACTGAACTAATACTTGGTTGAGCAATCGCAACACCAACAATAAAGGTTAAAAAAATTGAACTCAAAAAATTGAGCTTTAATACATTGCTATTCATCACTTTCTTTTAATATTTATCATTACTTCTTGAGAAAAACATAAGGGACATTCAATAAAATATCAGCATATATTACTGACTTCATTTTTCATTATTTCACTCAAATCACTAAAAGTCATAAGGCATTTAGTAATATGAAAAATCATTTTTGTAAACATTGAACGAATGTAAAACCCATAATTCCTGACACAAAAAAGGCATAGTCCACAATCCTGCCTATATACTCCACAGAACTGCCATTTCATTAAAAAGACTGTATATCAATGATTTATAAAACAAAATGCAGCAACTACGACAAACTAACCAACAACATGATAACATTTAAGCAGCAAGTGGAATGATACACATAGCAAATAAGCAGAAACTTAATTGCATAAAAAAAGCCCCATAACGGGGCTTCTTAAATAGTTAAATGAATTTCTTTTCTTAAGATTGATTATAGAACTCCTGTACGCGTTTACCAAAACGCTCATAAAATTGCTGTGCAAAGTAACTGGATTTGTCAAAACCTACTCGTCGAGATATGTCATCTATTTTATACACATCTCCCATTAACAAATATTCATACGCCTTTTGTAACCTTACTTCCTTAATCAATTGAGCTGGCGTAAAACCGGTAAGACTTTTTGCCAACCTATATAATTGTCGCTCGCTCAGTGCTAGCGAACCAGCAAGGTCTTTTATAGTTATATCGTCTTTAATATTAGCTACTACATATTCTTTTATTTTCAGTATAAATTCATCAGCATGTTCTTGATCTATACTATCTTCTTCAGGCTGCTCCGGAGCCACTATATATTGATGACGTTCCGCATTTATACTCAATAAATTATATACCCTGACATTCAACTCAACTGCACTGAATGGTTTTACCATAAATTCAGCAACTCCAAGTCGCAATAGATCTGATTGAATCTTAAAATCCGCAAATGCAGTAAGGGAAATAATCGGTATATTTTGGAAAATACCAGACGCTTTCAGTCTTTTGACCAACTCATGACCATCCATTTCCGGCATCATAACATCTGTAATAATTAGGTCAGTTTTGTTAGCAGACAACCATTCTAATGCCTGCTTACCATTTTCCACCTCTGATATTTCTACCTTCCCATCCAAAATCTCTTTCAGATAGTATCTCATCTCTGAATTATCGTCTACCAAAAGAACATGTTGTTTCTTTTTAAACAACTCCCATTGCAATTCTCCGGTTCTTTCAGACTCTTCGGTAAGTGACAAATCTTCAACCTTACCATCTGTAACAGGGAATTGCAAAGTGAACGTACTTCCTTTACCGACCTCACTCGAAACACTCACTGAACCACCGAGGAGTTGCGAAAATTCCTTGACTATTGCTAGCCCAATACCACTCCCCAGTGCCATATTTGCAGCCCCGGACGCTTGATAAAACCGGTCAAATATATGAGGCAAATCCACAGCAGCTATTCCTTCTCCTGAATCACTAACCGTAATGACAACTAGTTTTTTATCTAAAGAAAGGGTTGCATTTACCTTTACCCAACCTTCATTCTTATTAAACTTTACTGCATTATACAGAAGGTTACTGATTATTTTATCGAACTTATTTTCATCAATGTAAATATTAGCACCATTGACTCCATCGTCATTATACTCAAACCTCATTCCCTTGTTCTCAATATAAATTCGAAATGGAGCTAACACTTTTCTTAAAATATGTTGGGCTGGAACTGCCTTAAGATTTGCTTGTATTAAGTTATGCTCCAGTTTTGAAAGGTCTAATATCTCCTCAACCATAAACTTGAGTTTCTTACTGTTGTTGTAAGCTATTTCCAGTTGCTCTCGATCTTTACTACCGGTACTTTGTTTATTTTTTACCAATTCCAGCATGCCGGTAAGCAATGTGGCAGGAGTACGTAACTCATGCGAAACATTAGCCATAAACTTTTCTCGCATCTTAGATACTGCAGCAAGATCTTTCACCTGTTCTGCAATTATCTTTCTTTGCTGCGATAAAAGGTCGTTCGTCTTACGCGATTTGTAATAAGCAATACCTATGAAAACCGCAATTAGTATTACTACACAAATAATAGTTACAGAAAGAATATTCTTCCTGTTTTGTATAGCCGTGGCTACTGCCGCCTTCTTGTCAAAGTCATATTTTACCTGCAGCTCTGCAATTTTTTGCTCATTTGCCATTATATCAATACTGTCACGCAAAGCAAAAAATGTCTTGTAAGTAGCAAGTGCCTTTTCTGGCTCATGAAGTAATTCTTGTACTTTAGAAAGATTCTGAAGTATATCGCACAATGTATTCAAATCGCCAACTGCTCTGATCTCTGTCTCTGCTTCCAATAAATATGTCTTTGCTTTTAATAGATTAGCTTGCCTATCGGCTGATACCAGACTATCTGAAACTATTTTATAATGGGAGTCCGAAACAATATTTAAATAAGCAGCGCCAATATTTCCTAAATTCAAGGCAACACCATCTTTATCTCCAACCTGCCGTTCTATTTCCAGTGCCTTAAATTCATACGCCAAAGCTTTTGCATACTCTTTTTTCTCACTATAAATAGATCCAATATTCCCTAAATAAATAGCAGTTTGTTGCACATGCCCCAAAGCTTGGTGAATAGACAATGCAGTATCCTCACATTCAAGTGCTTTATCAAAATTGCCGGTTCGCATATACAAATTACCCATATTGCCAGCAGCCATAGCAATGTATGCCCTCACCCCCGATTTTCTTGCTATTTCGTATGCTGCATTTAAATATTCGGTCCCTTTGTCCAAACGTTTCAACATGCAATACACCATACCTATATTTTCAGTACTTCTGAAAATACCACTCGTCTTGTTTATTTGCTCAAAAATCTTAAGAGCGGTCAGCTGCATATCCAGGCTTTTAGTAAGGTCGCCTTTGAGTTGATATGCATAACCCTTCATACTATATGCATCAGCTTCACCTTTTTGCCATTTCAATTTATTAGACAATGAAAGTGCCTGATCTGAGTAATCCAACGCTTTATCTGCGTTTGTCTTATTATAAAAATCAGCAATTTCAATTAATAAACTAACCTTATTCGTATCGTCTTTCGAATCTTTTAAACTGCGAATAAGTGAATCTCCATTACCTGCACCTTTTTGAGCATAAGAAAAAATAAAACATAACAAAAACAAAAACAGGAATATGATTTTTTTCATGAATGGATTTTGGGAGTGGCATTATTAAAAACTAAATGAAATTTTAACTTAACATACTAATTAATTATTAGCAACAATTAATAGTTGCTAATAATATTTTTCACATAAGTATATTTTAAATATTGTTCTATCATTACCTATTATAAAGCAAATTCATAGTAGAATTTTTCATTATTTACATGTACCTACATCAAAAACGACAAAACTATAAATAAATCAGCTAAAAATCTACTAAAAAAAGTAGGTAAGAAATTAATAACAAACACTTTACCCATATCAATTCTACCAAATTATTAAATTATATTTAATATATTTTTACAAATAGAATAATACAATAAACAGAGGTAGCACACAAACAAGCCAATCAAATAAATGATTGGCTCTGGCTGAGTGGCAATGTATGTACACCATCTGTTTTCACAGTTGTGATTTGCTTTCAACTTTTTGTACTTTCAAGGTCTTAAACATCAGTACGAATATCTTTACTCAGATGAAGCAGGTTGTGATTTGCTTTCAACTTTTTGTACTTTCAAGGTCTTAAACATCCGCGTTCTTTTCGGGGCTATGGGATAATAGTTGTGATTTGCTTTCAACTTTTTGTACTTTCAAGGTCTTAAACATCCTAAAACACACATAGGAGGAATAGATACAGTTGTGATTTGCTTTCAACTTTTTGTACTTTCAAGGTCTTAAACATCGTATAACAGCCGGGTGTATGACTATTATCGTTGTGATTTGCTTTCAACTTTTTGTACTTTCAAGGTCTTAAACATCC
>CANGMZ010000030.1 GCA_947454715.1 Chitinophagaceae bacterium | reverse complement strand
TACAGATGCGGCTACACACTTTGAGAAAGGTGTAGATATCAATAATGTCATTCCTGCATTGGAGCGCGCAGCAGCATTAATAGCTGAAGTTTCTGGCGGTGAAATTGTATCTGCTGTTGCGGATTTGTATCCTGTTGCATTGAAGCCTGCTGAGGTCGTTATCACTTATAGTTACATCAATAAGCTAAGCGGCAAAGCTTATGCTCCTGAAGTAGTAAAGGAAACATTATCTGCATTGGGTTTTGTAATTAAAGCAGACAATGCTGATGGACTTACGCTACAAGTGCCTTCTAATAAGCCTGATGTTTCGCAACCTGCTGATATAGTAGAAGAGATTTTGCGTATAGACGGGTTAGATAATGTACAGCTTACCGGTCGTTTGAATATTGCACTCACAAAGGCTTTACCTGGTGATCGTGAAATAAAGGAACGTGTTGCTGAACTACTTTGTGGCATAGGCTTGCAAGAGATTGTGACTAACTCCATTGTTAACAGCAAGTATTATCCGGGTCAGGAAAATCTGGTACGTATGATCAACAGTCTGAGCAGCGAGTTGGATGTCATGCGTCCGTCTATGCTTGAAAGCGGATTGGAAGTGATACAGTACAACTGTAATCGTAAAAATCAGGATCTCAGTTTATTCGAGTTCGGAAATGTATATCACATTGCCGAGGGGAAATATATTCAACAACAACGCTTGGCAATTTGGCTAACAGGTAATGTAAAGGCGGCTCAATGGAATCAGAAAGCACAGAAAGCAGATGCGTACTACCTGAAAGGCATGATCAACAATATGTTAGCTTATGGCGGTATCACTAATGCTACCGTGTCTTATGCCGACAATAACACTCCGGAGACAACGTGGAAGTGGAAGAATAATGTATTGTGTACAATCAGTCGTGTAGCTGCACCTAAGCTTAAAGAAATGGATATTAAGCAAGATGTATTTTTTGCAGATATTCATTGGGACAATTGGGTGAAAGCAATGGCAGCTCACAAGATTAAGTATGCTGAAGTGCCTAAATTCCCTGCTGTATCTCGCGATTTGGCAATAGTTCTCGATAAAGAAGTAACTTACAAACAGGTACAAGATGCTACAGAACAATTGAAAATTACATCGCTACAATCATTCGGTTTGTTTGATGTGTTTGAAAGTGAAAAATTGGGTGCAGGAAAGAAATCTTATGCACTGTCTTATACTTTCCAATTGCAGGATCGTACACTAACAGATACGGAAACAGAAGCAGTTATGAAGCAACTGATTGATGTTTATACCAACAAACTAAATGCACAAATAAGATTATAATGGAAGCTCTGGATCTATTGAACAGCAAACTGGATATGCTACTTAAAAAGTATGCTGCACTGCAGGCAGACAATGCTCGCTTGCGCGCTACAATAGAAGGGCAGAATAAAGTAATACAGAAGTTGAACAAAAAAGTTACTTCGCTGGACAATGGTATGGTAAGTGTGCATTTGGGCAATACGAATATCAACGAAGAAGAGAAGGAGCACATGCGCCGCCAGCTTGATGGGGTAATTAGCGAGATTGACAAAATACTGAATACACTCAATGACTAATCATAACAGAAATAGCTTACAGAAAACCGGTTCTTCAATACTGAAGACCGGGTTTTTGTATGCACTGAAGCAATTTACAGAATCTGTTATAAAAGTTGCTTTACTCATTACTATTGTTGTGACAGTCGTGTCTTGTTCACAGGAGCGTCAGCCATGTCTTACACCAAAGATAGCCAGCCTCAATATGAGGTTCGTACATTATACTGCAGATAGTGCAATTGCCCTTCAGTCTACTGTAGATACTGCATTACCAAAAGCTATATTTGGTGCTATTACAGATAATGGTCTTTCCTCTGCTATTTATATAGCACCTTCTGCATATTTCACAATTTCTTTGTCATCTGTAGCTGACTCCTGTAAATGGCGTTTTACAGCTGACTCAGTGAGTCAGTCTTATGATACGTTGAGTTTTTATTATCAACGTAAATTGCAATTCCTTTCTAACGCATGTGGTTATACTTATTTCTATGCCTTAGATTCTGTACATACCACACATAACAATACAGACTCCGTACTGATCACCAATCCAAGTGTTACCAACGATGTCAATACAAAGCAGGTTAAAATATTTATGCACCGTAATTATTAGTATCCTGCTACTCACAGGTAGTTGGACTGCCTCCGCACAAGCTGTGGCAACAGATACTGCTGCCATAAAGAGTGATACTGCTACTATTGATACCACTACACCACATATAGAGATGGGGTGTCATCAGCTTAACATTGGTTTTGATATTATACGCCCTGTTATTAATGCATATTCCAGTGACAAATCCGGTTACGAGTTTGCGGCTGATTATTATTTGAAAAACGAAATTTATCTTGCTGCGGAAGGTGGATGGGGTACATCTACTGTTGCTTACTCAGATTTGAAATACAATACCGCTAATACTTTTTATCGTATTGGGTTTAATAAAGTTCTTCTACCAAGAGAAGATGCAAAAGACTGGGGTGGAATGTTTATGGGCTTGAGGTTAGCTACTGCAAATATTCAGCGTAGTGCAGCTACTTACACGGTCACTGACTCTTTGTGGGGTAATAATTCAGGTAGTCTTGCAGCTAAAAGCTTTAATGGATATTGGTTGGAAATTACCGGCGGTGTGCGTGTTGAATTATACAAGGGTGTAATGGCTGGTTGGAACGTGCGTGGAAAGTTTATGCTCAACAATAAATCTTTTAGTGACCTCTCTCCGTTATATATTGCCGGTTATGGTCGCGGTGATAAAAATGCAGTATTCGATATCAATTTCTACCTTAGCTATGCTATCAGATGGAAGAGACACAATAGTTGATGATTTATTGATAGGTAATTGACCCTTCTTAGCAATTGTAGTAAAAAGAAACATTCTATTATTTGCATACTGTGAAAAACATCCCCTGGGTCCTTATTTATTTTCGCTTTTTGCTCACTGTGCCGGCAGTGCTGTTTGGTTATTATCACATCACTGGGTGGCCTTATGTTTTGCTCCTGGCTGTAGCTGCTGCCAGCGATTACTACGATGGGGTAGTTGCACGCAAATTAGGCGTTGAAACTGCCGCTATTAGACAATGGGATAGTATAGCAGATACTGTGTTTTTCCTTGGTGTACTTGCCGGAATGTGGGTTGCTTTCCCTACTATTTATGAAACATATAAATGGGGGATTCTCAGTATCATACTACTTGAAGTAATCAGGTATATATATGATTTGGCAAAGTTCAGAAGAGGGGCAAGTTATCATGCATATAGTGCTAAAATATTTGGTGTAACATTACTTGTAGCAACCATTGCCATCATGGGGTTTGGTGTGGCAATGCCGTTTTTTCCGGGTGCTTTGTTTATGGGTATTATCTCAGAGCTGGAAGGTTTGTTTATGTCTGTGGTGCTTAAAAAATGGACCTATAATGTTAAGCATATCTGTGTTGCTTTTAAGCTTAGGAATGATACAAAAGAGTAGTTGTATATAAGATATGTACCACACAACATTAACATTTCGCATTCCTGTATTGAAATGAAAAAGCCCCGCAATTGCAGGGCTTTGAAAAATTATTTGAGTCGATTAGCGTAAATCATTCACTTCAACACCCGGATGGCTTTTGCTATCCCATACAAAGAAATTATCAGCAATATTTACATTCGGTGTGATGTTACTAATGGTATATTGTGTTTTGTTGCCACTTTTAGACCAGATATTACCTCCTACGATCATAGACGAAGCCTTGTCAACCAAAAGCTCAATTTTTACTACTTGTTTGCTTGCGTCGATAGGTGTCAGTTCAACAACGTCACAACTCTTCCCGCCTTCTTTTCTTTCACCTATATATTTGTAGCGATATTCTTTGTCATAAAAATTTGTCAGCAATTTTGCAGGAGAAATGCTCTGGTCTTTTGGGTTGAAAGTACTAACTGTTACTTCTTTAGCATCTGCATTACACGTCCATACAGTTTTGTTATCACAGATTATTTCTTGACCGGTTAGCTGCACATGATACTTAGTTCCTTTTATAGCTATAGTTCCTTTCTTAGAATCAGTAACTTTCCCTCCCTTACCACCGGTAAGTTTGAGCGCAAAATTTGCTTTCAGGGTTTTTAGGCTATTTACTTTCTTGGTAACACCATCAAGTACTGCTTTCGCTTTTGCATCTGTTTGTGCTTCTGCTGTATTGACTGCAAAACACAAAGCCAATGCGCATAATGATAATATTTTCTTCATTCTGTTCTAGTTAAAGATTTAGTGGTTTTTAATTTGCGTGCAAAGTTACTTTAAAGTGTCCAAAAACTGTTCCAGTTCAGATTCGCTTTTAAAATATACCTCTCTTGGTTTGCTGCCTACTGCCGGACCCACTATACTAGCTGCTTCCAGTTGATCCATAATGCGACCTGCTCTGTTATACCCTAAGTTGAAACGTCTTTGAAGGTTTGATGTAGATCCGCTTTGCATCTGTACAACAGTACGGGCACACTCTTCAAACAGTTTGTCTCTGTTCTTAGGGTCAAAACTTTTTGCACCGCCATCTTCCTCGTCCATTTCCGGCTCTGGTAGTGGGTGGGCTTTTAGATAACCTCTTTGGCTGCCAATAAAATTAACAACATTTTCTACTTCCGGGGTATCAACAAAAGCACATTGCAGGCGAAGCAGTTCACTTCCGTGAGATATTAACATGTCTCCGCGACCTACTAGCTGCTCTGCACCACCGGTGTCCAAAATGGTTCGGCTATCTACCTTAGCAGATACTTTAAATGCAATACGTGCAGGGAAGTTCGCCTTGATGGTACCTGTGATCACATTTACAGATGGGCGCTGTGTGGCTATGATAATATGTATACCCACAGCGCGTGCCAACTGTGCAAGACGAGCTATTGGCATTTCTACTTCCTTACCTGCTGTCATTATCAAATCAGCAAATTCATCTATGACTAATACAATGAATGGCAGGTATTTATGCCCGTTTTCGGGATTAAGCCTGCGTGCGATAAACTTTTCATTGTATTCCTTAATATTTCTCGCACCTGCATCTTTGAGTAAACCATATCGGTCATCCATCTCATCGCACAGTGCGCGAAGTGTATAGATAACCTTTTTAATGTCTGTGATAATTGGTTCTTCCTCGTTAGGTAGTTTTGCTAAGAAGTGTTTTTCTATAGTTCTGTATATAGATAATTCTACTTTTTTAGGATCCACCATTACAAACTTCAGTTGCGAAGGATGCTTCTTGTAGAGTAAGGAAACTAGTATAGCATTGATACCTACGGATTTACCTTGTCCTGTAGCACCCGCCATAAGCAGGTGAGGCATTGTAGCAAGGTCTACAATATAATTTTCATTATCTATCTTTTTCCCTAATGCGATAGGCAGGCTCATTTTGTTGTTCACAAACTTATCGCTGCTCAACAGCGCCTGCATAGATACAATCTGCTTTTGTGCGTTTGGGACTTCAATACCTATTGTCCCCTTACCCGGTATAGGAGCTATTATACGAATACCTAAAGCAGCAAGGCTCAGGGCAATATCGTCTTCCAGGTTTTTTATTTTAGAAATGCGTACCCCCTTACCCGGCACAACTTCATAAAGGGTTACCGTAGGGCCAACAGTAGCACTTATTTGCTGTATCTCAATGCCAAAGCTGTTGAGTGTTTGCACAATTTGGTCTTTATTACGTTCCAGTTCGCCCTTGTTCAGTGATATTGTTTCCTCCACCCGTGTTTCCATAAGGTCAAGTGTAGGAAACTTATAGTCCGGGAGGTCTAATTCAGGAGCATACGGCTCATTACTGGCTATAGATATATGTGCACCGTGCTTTATTGCCGGCTTTTCTGCTTGTTGTTTTACCTCAAAAGAAAATTCAGGCTCTTGCTCATGAATGTCATCCTCTTCTTCTTCAGCATACATATCATCATCTTCCTCATCAAGGTCTTCTTCTATATGTTGTGCCGGTGCAGCCTCATGTACTTGAAGGTCTGCGGAGTTTTTCCATTCATTATATAAGCGCACTTCTTCTTCTTCATCTTCAAGAGGCATTTCTTCCTCTTCTTCCATCATGCCTGTGTGATTATCAACATGATCAAGTTTTTTCTCGATCATATCCATTTCCCACTGCTTGTCTACATAGCTATTATCTATTATAAGTGGTATGCCACCTACTTTGTCATTAAGTTTATTACCGGTCGGGTTTGTCGTGTCAGTTTTTTCTGCTTTGTTAACTGATGTGGCTGTAGGAACATTCACAATCTCGGTTTCCTCGTCTTGTTCTTCTGCATCTTCTTCAGCAGGGGTATTAAATTGCTGAACAGGTTTTAGTGATGCTGCCATCTTAGCCGCACGCTCACGCATGTTTTTAATTAATGGGCTAATATCTAATGCAAATATCACAAAGACAACAAATAACACTATAGAAAGTAATGCCATGCCCGTACCTGCAACACCCAGAAGACCATTAAAATAGGTAATTGCAGCAGACCCTAATGCTCCTCCTAGTGGAAATGGGGCATCAGGGAAAAGATAAGTAAGTACAGGCGCAGTAACTAAAAGCACGATTGATATCCAACGACCATAACGAAGGGTAGTCGCCGCTTTTTTGCCATATATAAGATTTGCACCAACAGCAGCAATACCAATTCCTATGGCTAAAGATGCAATTCCAGCACCGCTATATACCAACAAGTGGGCAATAGCTGCACCCATTCGCCCACCCCAGTTGGCTACGGGTGTGTGGTCTTGAAACAGGAAGTGAGCTAAGGTGTTGTTAGAGAAAAATTTATCCTGATCTGTATTCCAGCTATAATAATAACTGATAATAGACACACAAATGAACACACCTGTGAGTAGGAAAAATATGCCCGCACCCAGCCTGATTTGTCGTTTTCTGTCAATATGTAATGGTAAATCCCCGGCAGGAACTGGCGGCGGTTCTGGTATTGTAGCTTTTTTGGTCTTGGTTGTTGCCATATTTTGGCCTTTGCTTTGTTGACTACAATATTAGCCCAAAAATCTTATTTACACCCTGTGCATAATTATTTTGCTTACTATTGTGAAATATTTTATAAAATCCATATTTTTGGATGCTATTATTTCAGATTGTCGGCAAACGTTTTTCGTTTTCCTGCTGTCTGTATTATAGATTAAATGGCATTGCATGAAAAATAATTATACTCGTTCTTATCTTTTGCAACTAATGATGCTTATAGCATTCATTTTTGTAACGCCGTCATTAATTTATGCTCAGGTAACACCAACAACAGGTTATACTGCTGCTCAATTAGTGAAAAAATTGGTTGGGCCGGGTGTTACTACCATTAATCCTACAATGACTTGCCCTGCCACTGCAAGTGGTGAATTTAAAGCAGTTGCGAGTAATCTTGGATTAGATTGCGGTGTTATTTTAGCTACCGGCAAGGTTGTAACATCAGGTACAAATGTTGGGGTAAACATTACAAATGGTGGTATTGCGCCGGGTACAGGTAACTTTGCAAGTTTTGATTTCAGTGCTCCGGGTGATCCGGCTTTAACTGTTTTGGCAGGACAACCTACGCATGATGCATGTATACTTGAATTCGATTTTATTCCATCAGGAGATACAATAAGATTTAATTATGTTTTTGGGTCTGAAGAATACAATGGCTACACTTGTTCGCATTTCAATGATGTTTTCGGTTTTTTGATTTCCGGTCCGGGTTTTGCGAGTGCTACCAACATTGCATTAGTGCCGGGTACTAATATTCCTGTTTGTATTAACAGTGTAAATAGTGGTACAGCTTCTCCGGGTTATTCAATTGCAGATTGTAACGCTATCGGTCCCGGTTCACCGTTTCCTGTTTATTATGTGAATAATATGACGGGTACTACTGTTACTTATGATGGTTTTACGACGGTATTAACGGCTAAAGCTCATGTTATTCCTTGCGACACTTTTCACTTGAAATTGGGTGTTGCAGATGCTTTTGATGGTGTTTTCGATTCCGGTGTGTTTCTTGAAGCGGGTAGTCTTTCTTCTATCCCCGCTACTTCTTTAACAGCTATTGGTATTGGTTCTATCCCTTATGCTATTCGTGGTTGTGCTCCGGGTCATATCAACTTTACTACAGCTACTTCAAGTTGCACACCTACTGTTATTAAATATGTTATCAGCGGTTCTGCAATTAACGGAACAGATTATACTACTATACCTGATAGCGTTATTATCCCTCCGTTTGCTACGAGTGCTACTGTAAATATTATCCCATTGCCATTACCTCCATCTACGCCCAAAACTGTTATTTTAACAGTTCTGAAGCCAGATAATTGTGAGCCAGATTCTTTTGTTGTTGATCCTACAGAAACGGCTACACTTACTATTTATGATTCTTTCCATTTGCATATTCTTACAAATGATACAGGTATTTGTAGAGGAGAAAACGTTAATATTATTGTTCAGCCAGATTCTGTATTTGGTAGTTTAATGACTTATAACTGGACACCTGCATCAGGTTTAAGTAGTGCTACTGTATTAAATCCGGTTGCAAGTCCTACTGTCACAACTACTTATGTAATATCCGGTAATGTTACATTGGCTGCAGGTTGCCCGGCTTCTGTAGATCAGATTACAATTACTGTGTCTGAGCCGCCTTTGCTTACCATTGACTCCGCATTGGTCAAAACATGTGTCGGGGTTCCTGTAGATCTGCATGTTTCTGCTACTCCGGCAGGTGTGCCTTATACATATTCTTGGGCTTCAGGTACTTATCTGAGTAATACGGGAATCAGTAATCCTGTAGTTACTCCTACTGCTCCTGGTAACATCACATATACAGTTACAGTAAATCCTACATCTCAGCCTTTGTGTCGTAGCACACAAACTATTGTAGTACATACACTTGGCGATTTCATAGTAGGGCCTGCAAATTCTATTATTTGTCTTGGTCAGTCTGTTTCTGTAACCAGTACAGGTTCTAATGAAATGAGCTATGTGTGGACTCCTGCCACAGGTGTGACAACAAGTACAAGCATTGCGCCGATTATCAGCCCAAATCCTCCGGGCGATTATGTTTACACAGTTACTGCATCTTATGCGAATTGTCCTGATTATGTGCATACAATTGCTATTCATGTAGACGAGCCTGCTGCGCAAACTATATTAAGAGATACCATTTGTTTGGGTATGACTTACACGCACGATTTCACTGTGCCGGGTTCTGCTTATTATCATTATCAGTGGGGTTCTGTTCCGGCAATAGGGTTCTCTAACGATACTATCCCTAATCCGGTTATGACAGCACCGGGTACCGGTTTATACAGTACTTCAGTAGTTATTCAGCCATTAGCCGCTGCTTGTGCTATCATTGATTCCATTTATCTGTTTGTCTTGCCTAATTCAATTTCTGTACACCCTACAGATACCGCAATATGTGCAGGTCAGGTTGTTCAGGTTCTTGGTACAGGAGACAGTCATTTCCACTATCAGTGGTTACCAACTGCAGGTATAGCTATATCTGATGTTCTTAACGCTTTAATTGCTCCTGATACTTCTGCTCTTTATACAGTTACTGCATCGTTCCATTTATGCCCTGATATGCAGGCAACATTGAATTTGCAAGTACAACCAACACCAACTGTATACATTGGCGGTAACAGGCTTCTTTGCCAGTTCGATACGCTACATGTTAATGCTCATGTTACTCCGGCTTGGTTTAGCGGATATTCTTATGCATGGTCTCCTGCGGCAGATTTAGATAATACTACGTCTTCTACTGTTGTATATAGCGGAACATCAAGTACGAATTTACACCTTGTGGTAACATCTTCAGCTGGTTGTACTGCTCAAGATTCAGCTGCAATAACAGTAATCCCGGGTAATTTTGCACCCCCAATTCCTGATTTGTCGTTCTGCCCTCACGATAGTGCAGTGCTTAATCCGGGTGTTGCTAACAATTATTCTTATCACTGGAATCCACCACACTACTTAAGTGATAGCAATACATTATCGCCAACAATTAAACCAATTGCTACGCAAACATATACTGTCTTAGTAACCAACGCTCAAGGGTGTAAAGACACACTATCGTTTACGGCAACAGTTTTCCCCGGAGCTGTAATTACTATGGCTGATTCCGCAATTCTTTATCCTGGTGAAAGCTATTACATCAATACTGCTACTAACTGTACCTCATTTACATGGTTCCCGTACGCAGGATTAGATAATCCTTACGTATCTAACCCTACTGCAACACCTGATTTGAGTACTATGTATGTGGTAAATGCTACTACAGAAAATGGTTGTAAGACAGCTGATTCTATCAGTATTATAGTAGATCCGGAGACGTTATTGGCAACGCCTAATGCCTTTACGCCGGGTACCGGAGTAAATAATGAATTTAAAATTATTAAAAGAGGTATTGCTACTTTAAATTATTTTCGTATTTTCAACCGTTGGGGGAACCTACTTTTTGAAACAAAAGACATAAATCAGGGTTGGGATGGGTCATATAAAGGTGAGCCACAACCGCTTGGAGTCTATGTTTACAGCATTCAGGCAGTAACCTCAACAGGTAAAATATTTAATAAATCAGGCAACGTAACAGTAATCAGGTAAATTAAGATAAGTATACTAAGATGAAAAAAGGCAACATTATCACCCGTTTGAGCATTGCAGCGCTTTTGCTTTCAGCGCCGGCCACCTTTGCTCAGGATATTCACTTTAGCCAGTTCGACATGCAGCCATTGGTAGTGAATCCCGCGTTTACCGGTATGTTCTACGGTAAGATTCGTGCGAATGCTATTTATAGAAATCAGTGGAAAAGTGTTACTACTCCTTATGTAACCTATGGTGCATCTGTAGATATGCCTATCAAAACTGAAAGCAATGGTGATTATCTCGCAGGTGGTCTTCAGTTATATAAAGATCAGGCCGGTGATGGTAATCTTTCTAATTTCACTGGTTTGGTATCTATCGCTTACCACAAAACTTTTGGTGGCAAATCTGGTGATGATTACAGCGGTTCTGACCTTGCTGTTGGTTTACAAGCTGGTTATGCTCAAAAAAGCATTGACCTTTCTAAGCTTTACTTCGGTGACGAATTCGTTAACGGTTCTTTTGTAAAAGGAAGTACTCAGGAATACCATTTAGGAATGGGTAATTCTGTTAATTATTATATCGTTAATGCAGGTTTATGCTTCTCTCAGGCAGTAAACCAAAACTTTAGCTATACACTGGGTTTGGCAGCTAATAACCTTAATCAACCTAATGAAGCTTTGCAGAAAAAGCAAAATAGTGATGTAGGCTTGGCTATGAGATATACCGGCGAATTGGGTATGGTCATCAACATGAATGATAAGCTTAGCTTACGTCCGGCTGTGTTGTTCCAAACTCAGGCTTCTGCTGCTGAATTAATCTACGGTAATGAGTTCCATTATTCATTAACTGATCAATATGGTGACGTAAACTTCACTCCGGCAATATTCGTTGGTGGTTGGATGCGTGGTGGTGATGCAGCGATGATTACTGCAGGTATCGAAATCAAAAATATGAGAATCGGTTTGGGTTACGATTACAATACTTCTTCGCTTAACAATGCCAGCAACGGAAATGGCGGTTTTGAAATAGCTTTGAAGTATATCAGTCCATACTCTTATTCACATAGCAGAAGGTCAATTCCATGTCCTCGTTTCTAGTGAATACATTATAATTTATTGAAGGGCTAAACTTTTTTTTCGTAAGCCCTTCTTTTTTTTAAAAGCAATTTATACTTTTATATCGTTTTCAACGATCATGCACATGAGAAAAAATTGGCTGTTCCTTATTTTAGCAACAACACTTGTTACTACTCAATATAATGTTTATGCCCAAAAGGCAAAGTCTTTTGCAGTTAGAAATAGCATAAATGATCCTACCAGGATTTTATCTGATGATAAAGAATTGGGTTTGGCTCTTGGATTGTTCGTTCAGGGTAGTTACTTCGATGCGATAGATTATTATCAGGATCTTAAGTCTCGCGACGAAAGAAATCCTTACCTCACATATATTTTAGGTGAGTGTTATGCAAATACGCGTGACTATGTGCCTGCGGCTCATAACTATTCTGAAACTTATTACTTGGATAAAAAAGATTACCCTTTGGCATCTTTTTATGCAGGTCAGATGTTTAAGCAACAAGGTGAGTATAAGCAAGCTATTACTTGGTTCAAAATATTTTTGACTGATAATAAGAAAACTCCGCCTACCGACCCTAACAACAATAACTTCAACAGAATGCCTAATCAAAAGGAATTCAAGAATTATAAGAAGTTAGCTCAGGTAGAAATTGATGGTTGCGAAATGGCAATGGTATCTATCAAAGATCCTCAGCCGGTAAACATCTTCAATTGCGGTCCTAATGTGAACTCTCCTTATACTGAATTGTCTCCTTACCCATTGGGTGACTCTATGTTGTTGTTCTCTACACTTAACCGCACCACTCTTGATGTAGTTAACAGATACGATAGTAAAGATCATAAGAGTACTGAACATTTCATGATCTCTCACAAACAACCTGGTTATGTGGATTCTTTCCAATGGCCTTTACCATTCAACGATGGTGGTTTTAACAGAGCTGATGCTGGTACTGAAGTAGGTAATGGTTGCTACAGCCCGGGAGGTAATCGTTTTTACTTCACAAGATGTAATGTAAGAGACTCTTTCAAATTTGTTTGTAAGATTTATTACTCTCAGTTTATGGAGCACCAGTGGTCAGTTCCTCAGGATATACCTGCAATTAATGACCCTGCTTATCCTGAAGCATCTAACACAATGCCTTTCGTTGCTAAGGTAGGTAAGAAGGAAATCCTTTACTTCGCTTCTGACCGTAAGCTTCAGAGCCGTGGTGGTTACGATATCTGGTATTCTGTAATTGACCCGAGAAATGGTACTTTCCGTCGTCCTCAGAACTGCGGTAAAGCAATCAATACTAAAGAAAATGAGTTGACTCCATACTACGATTCTCGTGTTGGTAAGTTGTACTTCTCTTCTAACGGTAGAAAGTCTTTCGGTGGTTTCGATATCTATTCTGCTGATGGTGGTCCTTCTCGTTATACTAAGGTGCAGAACATGGGTTACCCAATCAACACTTCTGCTGATGAGTTCTACTTCATCAAAGATCCGGTAGGTAAGCCAGATGCTTATGTAGTATCTAACCGTATTGGTACTATTGCATTGAAGAACCCAACTTGTTGTAATGATATCTGGAGAATACAGTATGAGCCACGTCTGGTAATTATTGGTAAAGTATTGAGCAAAAAAACTCAGGAAATTATGCCACAGACTGTTGTTAAGATGGTAGATCAGAAATCAGAAATGAACACTTATAGCTCTGATGATGGTAACTTTATCTTTAACATGTCTCGTAATCATTCTTATGTATTGACTGCTGACAAACAAGGTTATACTTCTTCTCGTGCTACAGTAAGCACTATGTCAGTTAAACGTTCTGATGCAGATGATACAGTGCATGTTACTATCTATCTCGATAGCATCAGACACAGTTTCAGTGTAAGCAATATCTACTACGATTATGATCAGGCTACGCTTCGTGCTGAATCAGTTGCTTCTTTAGATACTTTGGTTAACTTCATGAAGGATAACCCATCAATCAGTGTAGAAATTTATTCTTATACAGATGGTAAGGGTAAAGACGAATATAACTTCCCACTTTCTCAGCGTCGTGCACAATCTGTACTTGATTACCTTGAAAAGAGTGGTGTAGAAAGAACAAGAATGACTGCTAAGGGTTTTGGATCAAAAAATCCAGTTAAGCAGGAAGTTAAGGCTGATGGTAAAACCGATGACGCAGAAGGTCGTCAATTGAACCGTCGTACTGAATTCCGCATTATTGGTGATTTGCCTACACGTCGTGTATTATTCAATAGTGCTATGCCAGGTTCTATGGATCAGCAAGAAAAGAATTTGCACGTAGATTCTGAAGCAGAAGATGAGCCAACAACTCCTGGTGCAAAAGCACCTGCTGCTAAAGATGATGCAGACAATTAATTGAAAACATAAATAACAAAAAGTAAAGGTTGCACATCGTGCAACCTTTACTTTTTAGTGTCTGTTTGTAAAATCTGTTATAGAATCACATCATCGTCTTCACTAGGCCGCCAAGTTTCTTTAATGCTTTATCTACTTCGGGAGTCCATTGCATACCGTAACTGAGGCGCATACAATTCTGATACTTGTCCTGCAAAGTAAACATCGTTCCGGGTGCAAAGCTCATTTTATGTTGCATAGCTTCCTGATACAGCTGATAAGTATCAATATGTTTACTCAACTCCAACCATAGTATAAAGCCGCCTTTAGGGTTACTTAATTTTACTTCTTCAGGAAAATACTCGCCAATTGCTCTGGTGAAATGAAGGCTGTTGGCATGTAGTGTTTGTCTCAGTGTGCGCAGGTGGTGTTCATATCTGCCTGTTGCCAGAAAGCTGCCAATTGCTGCCTGCTGTGCTGTAGCTGTGGTGATGCTATGATATAATTTAAGACTCTTTATTTTTTCAACATACTTACCCGGTGCTACCCACCCGACTCTATAGCCCGGTGCCAGTGTTTTTGATATGGAACTACACCACAATACATTTCCCTCTTCATCAAAACTTTTGCAAGATTTGGGCCGTTTATTCCCAAAATAAACATCGCCATAAAGGTCATCTTCTATCAATGGTACGCCAGTTTTAGCGAGTAACTTTACCATTGCTTCTTTCTGTTCATCAGGCATACAATAGCCCGTTGGGTTGCTAAAATTTGTGACAAAGAAACATGCTTTAATATCGTGTTGCGCTAGAGCCTTGCGTACATCGTCAGGGTCTACACCTGTTTCTGGGTCGGTTGGCAACTCCAATACTTTTAGCCCAATGCTTTGTGCAAAACGTAGCATGCCGAAATACACTGGACTCTCTACAGCAATTGTATCTCCCGGCTTAGTAATAGCCATAAGACAATAAGATATTGCGTTCATACTCCCGGCAGTAGTCACCAGATCATCGGGTTGTAACTGACCTCCCCAATTCATACTCCAGCGTGCCACTTGCCTGCGCAGTTCTTCATTGCCTTGTATTTTTTCGTAAGATGTGCCATTTGCAGGCAGGTCGCGGAGCGCCTGCATCATGGCCTTATTCAGCTTAGCTAGAGGTAATATTTCAGGAGCCGGTACACTCAGAGAAAATTTCATGACACCATCCATCGATAGATCATCATAAACTTCCCCTATTATTGATTCAACATCTTTTGTTTTAACAACCTGTACAGGGTCACTTTTTTCAATTTTCCTCGGGAAGCGGGTAGGGTTAAAACTTACATAATACCCCGATTGTGGCCTCGACTCTATTAGCCCCTTTGCTTCAAGGTGGTAATAAGCTTGCAAAATTGTACTTACACTTACTCCATGTTCTTTACTCAAAAGCCGCACTGATGGTAGTTTATCACCTATTTTCAATACCCCATCAAGTATTTGCTTTTGAAATGTATCTGCAATTTGCAAGTATATATGGTCGCTTTTACCCTTGTTGATTATTTTCATGACGCAAACTGTTATGGTTAAAATTACGAAAATTGTATCTGTTTTATTCTCAAAAAATATTTCACTTTTGTGTAGGATTTAATAGATTATGAAACCTACCACCAAAGCATACATAGCCCTCATTTTTATTTGCATAGTATGGGGCACTACATATCTGGCTATTGCAGTTGGTGTACAGTCATTTCCTGCATTCCTGTTCGCGGGTATGCGTCAATTTGTATCTGGTATCATATTGATGTCAGTAGCATTAATAGCAAATAAGAATAAAGATCTATCTACTAAAAATATCCTCCGTCAGATGTTGGTAGGCTTCCTAATGCTGACAATAGGTAATGGTTGTGTTACGTATGGCGAAAAGACTGTGCCTAGTGGTATTGCAGCGCTCATCTGTTCTATTATGCCCATTTTTGCAGTGCTCATCAATTTACTGATGTCTAAAAAGGAAAAGTTCAATTTGCTGATTGGGGCGGGTATGTTATTAGGTACATTAGGTGTAGCACTTATTTTTCGTCAGAATATAAAGGATTTGTCAAATAAGGCATATTTGTTCGGCATATTTGCTGTACTCCTCGCCACTTGTTCCTGGGCTATGGGTAGCATTGTAAATAAGAAGAATGTTGATCCTGTCAACCCATTTTTTAACTCAGGTATGCAATTATTTTTTGGTGGGGTATTTATGCTCATGCTGAGCCCTGTAGTAGATGATTTACACAATTTGCAAATGAGTACAGGCAGTTTTTGGGCGTTGTTATACCTCATAGTCTTTGGTTCGGTACTGGCGTATGCTGCATATATGTACTCACTAAGTAAATTGCCTGTAGGAGTGGCTACAATATATGCCTACATTAATCCGTTAGTAGCGGTGGTATTGGGTTATTTTGTGCTTCATGAGTCATTGAATATTTATACCGCAATGGCATTTACAGCTATTGTAATCAGCGTATTTCTTGTTAACATGGGTTACCGGAAACAACACAAAGCAACGGTAGCCGAAATTGAAAATAAAGCCGAAGGTGCATTCCCTGAAACAGTGCCCGAGGTATCATAATCAAATAAAAAAAGGTAGTATGGAATATCCGATCTCAATTACCCCGCATACGGAAAGAAATGTGACTGATACAAAGTCAATTCCTTTCGGTAAAGTACCTACAGAACACATGTTCGTAGCTGAATACAGAGATGGCAAATGGCAGAATGCACGCATTACGCCTTTTCACGACCTCACACTTAGTCCAATGGCACTTTGTTTGCACTACGGACAAACTGTGTTTGAAGGTATGAAGGCATTTCTTATGGAAGATGGTCGTGTCAATATCTTCAGAATGGAAAAGCATTACGATCGCTTTAGCAAGTCGCTCGATCGCATGTGTATGCCACGCGTACCTCAGGAATTATTTAATGAAGCCATGCATCAGTTAGTATCGCTCGATTCCGGTTGGGTGCCTGATGAAGCTGATGGCTCATTATATATTCGTCCGTTCATGATTGCCACAGAAGATAGAATAGGGGTGAAAATTGCGGAAGAATATCTGTTCATGATTGTTTGTTCTCCGGCATATCAATATTATTCAAGTCCGTTGAAAATAAAGGTTGAAACTCATTTTTCAAGAGCTGCTGACGGTGGCACGGGTATGGCAAAATGTGGCGGCAACTACGGTGGTGCATTTTATCCTACGCAGATGGCTAAAGAAGAAGGATTTGATCAGGTATTGTGGACAGATAGTAAAACACATGAATTTATAGAAGAATCCGGTACAATGAATGCCATGTTTTATATAGATGGCACTCTGATTACTCCGGCTCTTTCTGGTAGTATTCTCGATGGCGTTACCCGTAATTCTTTATTGGCATTGGCAAGAGAGAAGGGAATGAAGGTAGAGGAGAGACCGCTTAGCGTAAAAGAACTGGAAAGTGCTTTAGCCGCAGGAAAGAGGGTAGAAGCGTTTGGTGCAGGTACTGCTGCAGTCATTGCGCCTATTGCCAGCATAACAATAGAAGGGAAATCTTACGATTGTTATGTCGGCGAAGATGCAACAATGTTTACATTGAAAAAAGCACTTTACGACATCCGCACAGGTATCGCACACGATTCGCATAAGTGGAATTACATTATATAATTATATGGACCCGCTGTCAGTAACATATAACGGATATCTCATCACAACAGATAAGGAACTGATGTTTCCCGGCGATGTGCATGAATGGCTGTCAAAGGTCTCATACTGGGCTAAACATATCCCGTATGAGACCTTTATGCGTTCATTCAACAACTCATTTTGCATAGGGGCTATACTAGAGGGCAAGCAAGTGGCTTATGGCCGACTTATTACAGATTATGCTACTTATGCTTATCTGGCTGATGTCTATGTGCTCGATGAACATAGAGGCAAAGGAATAAGTAAAATAATGATGAAAGAACTTTTTGATTTGGAGTGGGTGAAGGGGCTGAGACGCATTATGCTGGCAACAAAAGATGCGCACGACCTATACCGAAAAGTTGGTTTCAAAGGCTCAAATTTTCCTGATAGACTCATGGAGATAACCCGTCCCGATATTTACGGTGACATGGATACCCGTTGCTAATAAATAGTTCAATATGCCTGCCTTATCGTAGATGATAAAAACTTTTTAAACACTATATCTAAACATCCCATCATGATACAATACCTTGAAAGTGCCAATCGTCAGTTTAGAATGTATAAGCAACTGGGAGAGAAAGCCATTGCTCAGATGAACGATGAAAGTTTGAACTGGCAAGCTAATGAAGACAGTAACAGTGTTGCTGCTATTGTAAAACACTTATGGGGCAACATGCTCAGTCGTTGGACAGACTTTCTTACTACTGATGGAGAAAAGACATGGAGGCAGAGGGATGCTGAATTCGAAAATGATGCTACTTCCAGAGAAGCCATATTGCAGCAGTGGGAAGAAGGGTGGCAATGTTTGTTCACGGCACTGGATAGTATCACGAACAACGATTTGGAAAGGATAATTTACATCCGCAATGATGGACACACCATTCTTGAGGCAATAAACAGACAAATTGCTCATTATTCATATCATGTAGGTCAGATAGTCTATTTAGCCAAAATTTGCAGCCAGAACAACTGGAATAGTTTATCTATTCCTCGTAACCAATCAGCCCAATATAACGCAGGTAAGTTCGCTCAGGAAAAAGATAAGCGCAACTTTACAGATGAATGGATAGATAAAAAGTAACACCTGATATACTTTTACAGTAATTTTATAACAAATAAGTACTGTATGAAAAGTTTTTTGCTTTTGTTTATCTTTTGTTTATTAGGTGTGACTTATGCTTCAAAAGCGCAAGATTACATATTGTCGGGATTAATACTCGATGAGCAGAATAAACCTGTGAAGAGAGCGGTTATTCAAGCAGTAAGCAATGAACGACTCGGTTATGGCAAGTCAGATAAAGACGGGCTTTATTATACCACTGCAATACCTGTTGGTAAATATGAAATAATTGTGGTGTCAGATAGCAACACTTATATTGCAAAGCTCAATATTAACAAAGGAGACAGTAGAAAACGATTTTACAATATTAAGCTCGTAGGTAAAACAGGGGTCATAACCTTAACAGATAAAGATCCTTTTATGGAAGTAGCAGGTGCTAAAGTGCGCAATAGCCCCGATGAACAAATTAATGCTTTTGAAGGTAGAGAAGGTCGAATCCCCATCAAGAAAAGTGCAGATGATAAAAAAGCAAATGAAAAAGATACAAAAAAGGATAAAAAGAGTAGGTAACAACAAGCAGTGCTAAAACATATTCAGTAGTTGTTTCAGATATTTGTGATTTAATTTTGAGCACTATCATATACCAAATTGTTTCTCACTCCTTGCTTTTAGGCTACTAGCCATGCATTACTCCTATATTGCTTCTGAAAATCTTTACTGCAATAGCTAATAAGATTACACCGAAAAATTTACGGATGACAGCAATGCCTGATGGTCCCAAAATACGCTCCAGAAAGTTGACAGAACGAAGGGTAATATAAACAATAACCAAATTAATGAGTATGGCAATAAGAATGTTATAAGACTCATACGCAGCCTTTAATGACATAACGGTAGTTAGCGTACCTGAACCGGCAATAAGAGGGAACGCAATAGGAACCAACGTACTTGTTTTAGCGTTGTCATCGTGTTTGAAAATATCAAGACCCAAGACCATTTCTAACCCTAAAATGAAGATGACGATAGAGCCGGCAATGGCAAATGATTTAATGTCCAGTCCCATGAAGTGAAGCATCTCGTCGCCAATTAAGAAGAACAGCAACATTAACCCTCCAGACACAGCTGTAGCTAATAATGCATTGATATCACCCATTTTCTTTTTAATAGATATGATAACTGGGAGTGATCCCAATATATCTATAACGGCAAACAAGGTGAATGCAACCGTTACTATTTCGGATATATCTGTTTTATTGAGCCAGAATGCTTTCATGTTTCACTAAGTTACCTATTTTTGTTGTTCAATCAAGAAAATGGCTTTAAATAATTATAATCATACAGCCGCTGAGCGGTTCATGAGGTATGTGCAGGTAGACACACAAAGTGACCCTACAAGTCCTTCACAACCATCTACAGAAAAGCAAAAAGATCTGAGCCGCATATTGGTAAAAGAACTTTTGGAAATTGGAATAAAAGATGCTGAATTGGATGAGCATGGTTATGTATACGCTACAATTCCGGCTACTACAGACAAAGATGTTCCTGTTCTCTGCTTTTGTGCGCATGTTGATACAGCTCCCGATTGTAGTGGTGAAGGTGTGAAGCCAATTTTGCATAAAAACTATAACGGCAGCGATATTATTCTGCCTGATGATAATACAATTGTTGTCAGCACAAAAGATCACCCATATCTCAAAGAGCGTATCGGTGATGATATTATCACAGCCTCTGGTCTTACCTTGCTTGGTGCAGATGATAAGGCGGGTGTAGCTATTATCATGGATTTAGCTACATATCTTATTAACCATCCTGAAGTAAAACATGGTAAGATTCGTATTTTATTTACTCCGGATGAGGAAGTTGGTCGTGGTGTTGCAGCGGTTGACATGAAAAAACTGGCTGCAGACTTTGGTTATACGCTCGATGGTGGTGAACGTGCACACTTGGAAGGCGAGTCTTTCTCTGCAGATGCAGCAAAGGTTATTTTCCATGGTGTTAGTGCGCATCCTGGGTATGCAAAGGGCAAAATGGTAAGCGCAATAAAAGCTGCCGGCGCATTTGTGAGCAGGCTTCCTGCTAATGAATGGTGCCCGGAAGCTACAGAAGGCCATCAGGGTTTTGTGCATCCCGTGTCTATCAGCGGAGAACTTGAAAAAGCTGTTGTGCAATTCATTGTTCGTGATTTTGATACCCAAAAACTCGCTGAACACGAAGCACGTTTAAAGGGTATAGCTGAAAAAACGGCTGCAGATTTTCCGGGTGTTACTATAGACTTTGAAGTAAAAGAGCAGTACCGCAATATGAAAGAGATATTGGATCAGCACCCACAGGTGATGGCCAATGCTGCAGAAGCATACGCACGTGCCGGTATGACGCCAAATGTGCAGAGCATTCGTGGAGGTACTGACGGCTCCCGTTTATCATTCATGGGGTTGCCATGTCCTAACCTGTTTACTGGTGAAATGGGTATTCACAGCAAGCAAGAATATGTCAGTGTTCAGGATATGGAGAAGGCAACAGAAGTGTTGGTACACCTTGCTCAGATATGGGCAGAAAAATAATTTGAGCGGGATATTGAAATATTTCCTATTTTACCGAAGTTTAACCATTGCAGATGGTATTTTAAGCCAATGACACAATTAAACGACAAAATGTCTTTTATGAATAAAAAACTGGTACCTGTTATATTATTTTCACTTTTTGCCCTTGCTTCGTGCACAAAAACTGCAAGAGTAGTGCCTGATCCGGTTACGCCCGATCCTACTGCAGGCTACACTTATTCAATGAGTTCTATATACAATTCATTGAAGAACTTGCCTAAGACTGTTACCATCAATCCTGCTATTGGAGGTTCTTTTTATGGTAATAGCGGTACTAAATATACTTTCCCTGCTAATGCATTTCAAACCCCATCCGGCGGTTCTGTTGTAGGCAATATCCAGCTCGATGTAATTGAGTATGTTAAGAGAGGGGATATGATTTTTTCAAGAGTCTTGCCTGTAAGTAATGGAGATGCATTGGTTTCCGGAGGTGAGCTCTCTGTTACTGCCTCTCAGGCTGGTGCAAAGCTGGTTATGAAGCCGGGAGTTACTTTTACTGCTCAGGTGCCTCAGTTAGGTGTTATCTCAACAGGTATGCAGGCTTATTATGGTCAAACAGTAAATACAACAACAAGCCCTATAGATTGGTATCTGGGTGGTGTTTCTGCATTAGGTGCTGCAACGTGTTTTGGTGATACGGTTACAATAACTTCTGATAGTGTTGGTTTAGTAAGTGCCGGTCATTTGTTGAGCAGCCCGTCATATCAGTCTTTTACGGTGACGGTCAATGGTGTTACATTCGATGATAGCGATCATGTACAAGCTTATGCGCTTTATGATAACTACAGAGTTGCTTACCCAATGATGAGTCGTTATCATCAGAAATTCAGCGAGACACATGTAGCAAGTTTACCATTACATTTTGTGGTGTATACGGTCTATCATGGCGATTTCTATGGTGGTATATCTACTAACACGCAGACTCCGCTTACAGGTGGTAACTACACAGTTAACCTTACTAAGGTTAATCCGATTACCTTCCTTGATCAGGTTAATGTATTGTAAAATAATCACATTTAATTATTTATTACGGGGTCTTACTTAGGTAAGACCTTTTTTTAGGAAGAACTGATTTTATAATAATTCCTGATTATTATATATTTTTGATAAAACTAAAATCTTATTATTATGAATAGAAAGCCAATTTTCTATAGATTTTTATTGTTGTCATTCTTTATTTCGTTTGGTTTCTTTTCTACATCTCAGGCTCAGGTAATCAGTACCTTCGCAGGAGATGGAACTGTCACTTCATTAGGCGATGGAGGTCCTGCTCTATCAGCTGGTCTTCATAATCCTTCAGGAGTTTATATAGATCCGGTTGGTAATTTTTACATTATAGAATATACAGGTGCAAAAATCAGAAAAGTAAATACCTCAGGAATAATTTCAACTTTTGCAGGTAGTGGTGTCACTGGTTTCAGTGGTGATGGTGGTCCTGCTACCGCTGCTCGTTTCAATAAGCCAATCGATATGCTCGCAGATCAGGCAGGAAATCTTTATGTTATTGATAATGGTAATCAGAGAATAAGAAAAATTGACACTTTTGGTGTTGTAACTACATTTGCCGGTAATGGTGTCGTAGGCTATAGCGGCGATGGAGGTCCCGCAACAGCTGCTAGTCTGCACGATCCTAGCAGGATGACGATGGATGCAGTCGGCAATATTTTCTTTGCAGATGCTATGAATAATGTTATTCGTAAAATTACCCCAGCAGGAATCATTACATCAGTAGTAGGTAATGGTACTGCAGGGTTTAGTGGCGATGGTGGTCCTGCTACTGCGGGTAGTCTGTCTCAGCCACTTGGTGTAGCTTTTGATGGGAATTATAATATGTATATCGCAGATGGCAACAATCATCGAATCAGAAAGGTTAGTGCATCTGGTGTCATTTCTACATTTGCAGGTAATGGTCTGGCTACAGTAAGTGGTGATGGCGGTCCGGCAACTGCAGCAAGCATGAAATATCCAAATGGCATTACTACTGACATTTCTTGCAATGTTTATTTCAGTGACTGGCAGGGACAAACAATAAGAGAAATAGGTACTGACGGAATTATTAATACAGTAGTAGGTAATGGTACTGCGGGATTTAGTGGGGACGGTGGAAATCCTGTCTTAGCGCAGCTAAACGGACCTAACAACTTAATATTTGAGCACTCTTATACACTTTACATTCCGGAGTACTACAACAATAGAGTAAGGAAAGTAACCCATTTGGGAGATGTTGTTACAGGTTGTCCTCCTACAATACCTGTTGCAGCAGGCGGAGCATCTGCTTCATTTGTTTGTCAGGATAGTTGTTTGACATTCACAAGTACGTCTGGTGGCACTCATGATAGTATTCGTTGGACTTCATCTTATGCAGGTACAGTTATTGCAAATCCTGTAAATGCAGTTACAAACATCTGTTTTTTAGGCAGTGATTCATCAGTGGTAAAGTTATTCGTTTATGGAAGTGGCGTAGTCGATTCTATTTCTATTACTATTCATATCAATCCTGCTCCTCATCCGGTTATTACTAAAGCGGGGCATTTATTAACTGTTACAGGAGGGGCGTATTCAGCATATCAATGGTACTCGAATGTAACACCTATTGCAGGTGCTACTAATGCTACATATACTTACACCGCAGGTGGAGTTAATTATAATGTGGTTGTTGATTCCGCAGGTTGTAAGGGCGTATCTAATACAGTCAGCACTGTGGGTATAGAATCTATGTTAACAAATTCTTGCAATTATTGGTTGGCGCAAAATGGCAGAGATATAATCTCTTTACGTGCTTCAAATTCTATTCAAGACGCATTGATAGTAACAGTATATGATGCCACAGGAAGAAGTATAATTACAGATAATTGGTTGCCTGGTAATAATTTAAAAGAAATCAATTGTGCTTATTTACCGTCAGGTTTATACATAGTTAGGATTACCAATGGTAATACATTTGCTACATTAAAGTTGATAAGAAATTAATTTCTCCTAGCCTTATTGTTCTTTTAAATTGTTTATGAAATAACTATTTAAACTGGTGTTTTTTTGTATTTTATATTTAATAATTTTTATATGAATATATTACAAGACTATAGCTTCAGATTTGCACATAAATCAAAGACATGATGGTACATATTTCGTACCATCATGTCTTTTGCTTTTGTTTAATTCAAATAAGTGTAGCAATTTTGGTGGGGGAATAAACAATAAGAATTACGGCTTCGAAAAATACCACAATAATTATTAAGTGGGTCAAATAGGGTCAAAGTGGGTGTTTTTTTGAAAGACGGAAATTGATGAAAATCAGTACATTACAACAGCTTCAGGTACTTTTTTAAATGAAAACACCCGATTAAAAAAATATTCCAATCGGTAATTTTCTCTATAAATTAGTTGATATTCTATCCTTGTTTTGGATCACCTGCCGTAGCATCAGCAAGAAGAATAAATAGACAAAAACACCGAATTGACCTTCTAAAAAAGGTTCTATCATCAATTGTATCAGCAACACACTCCAGGTAATGATAAAGAAAAACCGATCTCTGCCTTCAGGTAGATGAAACAATGGCATGAATACCCATATAAGGAAGAAGAGCATAGCAGGTATACCGCAACCGAGAGCGATTGTCAGAAACTGATTATGTGGTATTAATCTGTTTCGTTCTTCGGTTACTTGGGGGTACCACTTATCATAGCCTGTATTCATTTCTGCAAGCATATCGCCGGTGCCAACACCTAGAAGTGGGTGTTCCTTTATTATTTTCATGGACACGTCGTAAGAAATAAGTCTAGACAAATCACCAAGTGTTCCGCTTTTGTCTTGATCTCTGAACCTGTAATATGTGTAGACTATATGCGCTTTGCGCTCATGAAGGGTAGGAATAAATGTAACTGCACAGTATAAGAATAGCGGAATACAGAGCACTCCGGCTATTCCCGCAATGCTTCTTTTAGCAAATACAGTATAGATAGCCCAGCTAAATGTAAATAGATAAAATGCCACCAATCCACTTTTAGAGGCAAGAATATGAAGGTATACTGCAAGTAACAAAGCTATGATGCTAACTACATATTGTGCGCTTTTAGACAATAATCTTGGCCACATATACATTGACCATATAATGAATAGTGCGCAAGAAGTGCTGAAACATATATAATCACCATATACAGGTGTCGGCAGTATATGTGATACATTATATTCTTGTATATAATGCGTATAATCGAAAATGAGGAAGGATACGCTATAAAATGCGCCACCTAATAACATCATACCTATGCTAATGGTAAGAAGTTGCAATTGGCGAGCTGTGAAAGGGGGTAAAAATGAAAAAGCTAAGGGAAGCAAAAGTACAGGCAGTTTCATTTGCAAGTATACTCCCCATTCAGCTTTGTTGGTACTCCACAAGCCTGATAAGGCATACATAGCCACCCATGCTACTCCCATTAGCCACCACTTCTGTTTCAGCCATTCACGAGGAGGTATATTCCATAGCGCATTGATGCCCAATAAAATCATTCCCAGAGATAAAAACAGGCGGGAACGAAGCAGCCCAACGAACATAAGTAATATGCAGAATATAGCTATATTAGACTTCGTTACGTTCTTATTATTTAGAAAACTACTTTTGCTCACAAGTTGATTCACAATTACAGTAAACGGTCAAAACAATATTTTAGTGCGCCACAATATTAAACAACTTCACGACGACATAAAAACGGGTAGCTTCTTGGCCCTTGCAAGAGGCATAACTATTGTGGAGAACGGCCTCGAGGGGTATGAATGGTTGATGACCCACCTGAGGGAAAATCACCGTCCACGTGTAATAGGTATCACCGGTCCTCCGGGTGCCGGGAAAAGCACTATGGTGAATGCATTACTTCAACACTGGCTGAAAGAAAATAAAAAAATAGCTGTGATTGCTGTCGATCCGTCCTCTCCTTTTAATTATGGTGCATTGTTGGGCGATAGGATACGTATGAGTGAGTTTTACTCCAATCCGAATATATTCATCCGTTCTTTAGCATCAAGGGGGGCATTGGGTGGATTAAGTGCTAAAATTATTGAAGTAACAGAGGTAGTAAAAGAAGCTCCATTCGATCTTATAGTTATTGAAACAGTTGGGGTAGGGCAGAGTGAGGTGGAGATTGCAGGTCTTGCAGATTGCACTATAGTAGCATTAGTACCTGAAGCAGGTGATGAGGTACAAACTTTGAAAGCCGGCATTATGGAGATTGCCAATATATTTGTTGTGAATAAGGCGGATAGGGAGAATGCAGAAACACTTTATCGTAATTTGAGAATGCTTGCTCACGAAAAAGCTATCGATGGTAAGGAAATTCCGGTAATCAAAACAGTTGCAACAGATGGCTCAGGTATAAAAGAACTTGCAGATGCCGTAGCCTGCTACCTCACCGAAAATAAAGAATTACCCGAAAAGCATTTGCAACTCCTGACAGAAAAATGCTGGCAATTGATGCAGGTGCAGCAAATGAAATCTATCAGTTTTGAAAAACTAAAAAATGAACTGGCGGCTGCGCTAAAAAGCACTGACTTTAATCTCTATGCTTTTACAAAAGATTTTTTAGGCAGAGCACTTGTTCAAGTCGCTGAATAATAATAGAACAGTAAATACCGTTATCAATAGATGTTATCTTCTTTGCCTCAATATGTGCTGTATATTTTAGCTGTGGTGGTTTCTGCCATTGTCAGTCTGTATTCAGTAAAAAAAATTCTGTTTATAGCACGTAAGCGCAAGATCTACGATATACCGGATAATATCCGCAAAATACATGGTGAAGAGATTCCAAGTTTAGGAGGGATAGGGGTATTCATTGGTTATATGGCAACAATCCCGCTGTTTGTAGTTTCTGGTGCAGGATGGAATTATATTATCATTTCTACGGTAATTCTCTTTTTTACCGGTATTTATGATGATCTTATGAATATGCGTCCCTCTAAAAAATTGTTGGCGCAGCTAATAGCCTCTGCGGTAACAGTTTATTTCGCCGACATTCGTATAGGTTCTTTGTATGGAATATTTGGTATCAATGAGTTGTCTTATTGGGTCAGCATTGGGTTGACAACTTTTTGCTGCACTTTTTTCATTAATGTATTCAACTTTATTGACGGTATTGATGGGCTAGCTTCAATGATGGCAATGTTATATTGTATTGTATTTGGTGGGCTGTTTGTGCTGTCAGGTCACTCACCGGAAGCTTGTATCTCATTTTGCTTATTAGGCGCAACTGCCGGTTTGTTGTATTACAATTATCCACCGGCTAAGATATACATGGGAGACACCGGGTCTATGCTCACAGGCTTTAGTGTATTTATATTAGCCTTGTCATTTATTCACTATGCAACAGCAAATGACTTTAATGTTGCAGGTATCGTTGGTGGTAGTCAGGCTTATATGATTGTAATTGCAACACTCTTCTTGCCTGTTTTTGATGCACTTAGGGTATTTGTATTGCGTGCCGCAAAAGGTATTTCTCCATTAAAGGCCGATAGGCGGCATCTGCATTACTATCTGTTAGATTCCGGCTTATCGCATTCAGCCACTGCTTGGACATTAATTGGCGCAAACATACTAACAGTGGTTATCGCTTTTGTTTTAAGTGGGGTGCCTCCGTTTGTTGTCTTACCTGTTATTGCATTGCCGTCAGTTATTTTATCATTTATTGCGCAGTGGCGCTATAAATCATCGAAGTAGAAAGGCCATAAATGAAAAACGGATCTGCCAAATGACAGACCCGAATTCAAACTATAAAACCAACTTTAAATATTATGGAAGTGTGATGTTGTATGTAACACCTGCTGGCGTTGTTAGAACTGCTTGATTGTCGCAAGATGCAGTGCTGCCATAGTTAATAGTGCGTGTAAGGCCTGTAGGTAAAGTGAACACCATAGTGCCAGACTCTATCCATCTGCAACCTGCAGCCATAACTAATGGAGTAGAAGGATCGATAGAAACAGCGACAACTGTACCATTAGCTCTTGTAATAGAGCCGGCACCGGTTATAGAATATTTATCATCAGAGAAATCAGTTGGAGTGGCATAACCATCTGTCCAAGTGCGTATTCTTGTCCAAGAAGTAGTTACAATACCACCTGATGCAAGTGTTACCACGCCGGCTACTGTTACATTGTAATATGGCTGTCCTAAGGTATTATGCCCCATGTTTGTCACAGTCTTAGTACCGTCAATTTTGTTGTCATTTTGGTAGTAGTTGTTGAAAGTAATAGTACGAACTGATCCACTATCAGAATAGTTACCAGTGTAATTTACCAAAATTTGACCTCTACGGTAGCGACCATCGTTGCAAAGGCAGTTTGTGGTGCCAAAATCAATAATTATAGAGCCTGTTGTTCTGGTTACAGTTGCACATGCGCTGGTAAGTGCAGTAGTTTTATACGCTATTGTGCTACCAGATGACACAGTTGATGCCTGATCTGAAATTGACTCTGCGTCATTATAAGACTTTTCTGCAGTAGCATGGTCAGACGCATAACCTGTGTCTTCCGTTGCTGTGGTTGTTTTATCTTTTTTATTGCAAGATGCCAATATTGCGGCAGAGCAAAAGGCGAGAGCAACAGCGCCTGCATAAAAAACTTTCTTCGACTTAAGCATATACGTGTTATTTAAAGGTTTAAATATATTTTTTACGCTTTTAAGACTTGTTAATATGTCACTGGTTTAAAAGTAATGAAAAATAAAAAATAGAATTTGTTCTTTTAATCAAGTATTTCACTCAAGAAGTCTTTTGGGTTTTAAAATAAATAATATTTATATATTAAATATGGGTATTCCTTATTTTATGATCAGAGCAATATAGAAATTGAGTGTCAGCAGACTCAGAGCGAAATCAGTTCAATAAAGGGCGTAAAGAACAGCGTAACAGAAGTTAGTTTTTTATCCTTTTACATCTAATATATCTCTCAATGCATTACCTAATATATTGAAGGAATAGACCAATAACATAATGGCTATTCCCGGTATCAATGCAGGGAATGGCTTGTTGGTAAGTAGAAAGTTGTAATGCTCTTTAATCATTAACCCCCATGATGGTTGAGGTGGTTGTACACCGATTCCTAAGAAACTGAGTCCTGCTTCTGTAAGAATCGCAGCCGCAAAATTACCTGCAGCTATCACCATTATAGGTCCGGCTGTATTTGGTAAAATGTGGCGGAAAATAATGCGTAGATCATTTATTCCCAATGCTTTTGCGGCAGTTATATATTCCATTTCACGCAGTACCATTACTTGGCCTCGAATGAGTCTTGCTGCCCCAACCCACATAGTAAGGCCAATTGCAATGAATATTTCCCAGAAACCTTTTCCTATTGTGAGTGTTATTGCAAAAACCAGTAATAGTGTGGGGATGGACCAGAGTATATTGATAAGCCACATGACTGCACTATCAATTTTTCCTCCAAAGTATCCGGCAACTGAACCAAGTATGATGCCAATGGTGAGTGAAAGAATAACTGCCACAAAACCAACAGATAAACTAACTCTGGACCCAGTAACCAGTCGGGATAGAATGTCTCTGCCATAGCGATCTGTTCCCAAGTAGAATGTACGCTTTAATATAGCATGTTCTTTAATGTAGGTTTGTTGCGTTGATTCAGTGCTTTGTTTCAGTTCTTGTGGCAGAAGCTGTGTTAGTGGATATGACAATTCATCTTCTACTTCATCATCTATATAATGTTTGATATAAAGATGTTGATTACGAAACGAGTAGCCATTTATGGGGATGTAGATATAGTCTGATGGTGTGCCACTTGCCCAGTTAGTAAATAAGCTTTGTAGTGCAGGTTTTTGAGCTTTGGGTACTAAAAGAAGTTGGCGTGAGAACCCGGGTGGTTTTGCGCCAAGTTCTACAATCATATTATTTGAATATGGTGTATTGTCGGGTGCTAGAATATATGCAAATAATGAAACGAGGGCAGTAACCACAATAATACCAATGGATATAACAGCCAATGGACGTTTTATTAGTTGATTTATTGCCTTGTTTTTCAAAAGGAGTAATTGCTTTTGTTGCCCCTAAAGTACTATAAAACGGTTTAGAGCAGGGGATGAATTTTATATTATAAAAATATATTTTGTTTGTCGTCTGTTGAAAGCAAGCGCGCCGATAATTCCCACATACACAAAAAAGGATTAAGTTTACAACCTGAATTGTAGCACACAAAAATTATACTTATTCGATGAATATTGAATTTAATAAGAATGAAGATGGTATGAAGCTGGCGGTAAGTCAAATGAAGCAGCGTCATGCGCAAATAAGCCTTGGTGGTGGAAAGAAAGCAATGGACAAAGCGCGTGAAAAGGGTAAGATGGCACCGAGAGAGCGAATTGAATATCTGATAGATAAGGGTAGTGTGTTTACAGAGTTGGGTGCATTTGCCGGATATGAAATGTATAAAGAACATGGTGGTTGTCCTGCGGGTGGAACCATCTCCGGTTTAGGATATGTGAGTGGTCGCTTGTGTATGATTGTGGCAAACGACAATACGGTAAAAGCAGGTGCCTGGTTTCCGATTACCGGAAAGAAGAACTTGCGTATGCAGGAAATAGCTATGGAGAACCACTTACCGGTAATCTATATAGTGGATAGTGCAGGAGTTTATTTACCTATGCAGGATGAGATATTTCCTGATAAGGAGCATTTTGGTAGAATTTTCAGGAATAATGCTCAGATGAGCGCAATGGGTATTTCTCAGATAGCTGCAGTAATGGGTAGTTGTGTAGCAGGTGGTG
>CANGMZ010000029.1 GCA_947454715.1 Chitinophagaceae bacterium | reverse complement strand
GTTAAAATGCGCCATTTTTTCATGGAGTATATAATCTTGCAGCAGCAATGGGCCACGCGCTCCGGCACTCAGTGAATTCTCATTTTCAGCATAAGGTCTTCCAGATGCTGTAGTTATTTTTGTTGCTTGTTGTTTTTCGTTTAACATGTGTTATAGTGTTTAAATATTTTAAATATGCTTTTCTGATTTCTTGATAAAGGTATAGCGACAATACAAAGCTGATAATTACATCTTTCTTATCAAACTATAAGCAAAAACTATAAAAAATTAAAAAATATAGCCACAGACTATATAACGTCCACTCTTTATACTATCAAAACATAAAAATCGAGCCAATAGATATAATAAGATATACTTCTATAATCACTTACACCTGTTAAGATTAAAATCAATTCAGGTGGTAATTCATAGATATAAAGCATTGAAATAGGCACGACTTCTCCCATGTCGCTTACTTACCTTTGCGCCACATGAATTATTTCAAGAACCTCCTCGACCTGCTGAAAACAGAACGGGAAGAAGACAGGAACGCATATCTGGTACTTACCGAAAAATCATCTGTTGCTGAGCGTAGAGCTAATGGCCTGACGTGGTACCCGATAGCAATAAGGGGCACAGAACCTGCAAAGGGCGATTATATAGTTGTTGAAGTAGAGCGCACCACACACCACGATGTAAATCACCAATTACGCTTTGGTGTATCGGCAGTATTATTCTCTAACCACGACCCAAAAGAACATAGAATAGAAGGTACAGTAACCTACCAAAGTGGCAATAAGCTAAAACTGAATTTACGTACGGAAGAATTGCCCGACTGGGCAGATGATGGCAAACTGGGCATAGACGTACTGTTTGACGACAACAGTTACGATGAAATGCAAAATGCCCTGAAGCTGGCCATCACACTCAGTGAGAAAAAAGATGAGGGCAGGCTGATTAGCATACTTACAGGGCAAGCAAAACCAACATTCAATACTGAAGCACCCACATATATTAACAACCGACTCAATAGCGCACAACAATCTGCCGTAAATAAAATACTCAATGCCAATGAGCTGGCAATAGTGCATGGCCCACCGGGTACAGGAAAAACCACAACATTAGTGCAAGCCATAAAGGCATTGATACAACAAGATCACAAACAGATATTGGTAGTTGCACCAAGTAACACCGCTGTTGACCTGCTAAGTGAAAAACTGACCGATGAGGGACTCAATGTATTACGTGTGGGCAATCCGGCAAGGGTATCAGAGCGCTTGATGTCATTGACACTCGATAGCCGCATGGCAGAGCATAGTGCCATGAAGGAAATAAAACAGCTTAAAAAACGTGCTGCCGAATTCAAGAATATGGCACACAAATACAAAAGAAATTTCGGCAAGGCAGAGCGGGAACAGCGCAAGGCACTATTTGACGAAGCCCATAAAATAATGAAGGATGTAGGCAATACAGAACAATATATAATAGACGATCTTATTGCCAAGGCTCAAGTAATCACAGCAACACTGGTAGGTGCCAATCACTACACCGTAAGAGCACTCAGATACCATACGGTAGTTATAGACGAGGCCGGACAAGCATTAGAGCCTGCCTGTTGGATTCCTATACTCAAAGCAAAAAAAGTAATACTAGCCGGCGACCATTGCCAGCTGCCACCCACCATCAAAAGCAATGAAGCAGCCAGAGCCGGACTAAGCACCACCTTGCTGGAAAAATGTGTGGCACTGCACCCCGAAGCAGTTACCCTGCTTGAAGAACAATACCGTATGCACACACAGATAATGGGGTATTCATCGCAGGTATTTTATGACAATAAACTGGTAGCACATGGCTCAGTAGCAGATCACCTTTTGTTTGCGGCTGATGTGCCACTGGCATTCGTAGACACTGCAGGTTGCGGTTTCGACGAAAAAGCTGATGGCACCAGCACTTCTAATCCTGAGGAAGCAGGATTGTTGTTTAAGCACTTGGAACAACTTACAGCATCATTGCTGCCACATTACACCCCAGATACATTCCCAACTATCGCCATCATATCTCCCTACAAACAACAGGTCTATGTGCTTAAAGAGCTATTACAACATTCCCCTTCCCTACAACCCTTTCTGGGTAAAATAACGGTGAACACAATTGATAGCTTTCAGGGTCAGGAACGAGATCTGGTATATATAAGTATGGTGCGCAGCAATGCCGACGGCATTATCGGTTTCTTATCAGATATCAGGCGCATGAATGTAGCCATGACCAGAGCACGTAAGAAACTGGTGATAATAGGCGACAGTGCTACACTGACCCGATTGCCATTTTATGCCAACTTCATTGAATATGCCGAAAAACACAATGCCTACCAGAGTGCCTGGGAATTTATGGATGTATAGACAACCTCTATCGCAGCCATCAATAGCCTTTCGTAACTTTATAATTATAAAAACTGAACAACATGAAATGGAATGAGCTGACACCGGAAGAAGCAAGAGTTATTGTGCATAAAGGCACAGAACGTGCATTTACCGGAGCATATACAGACAACAAAGAACCCGGAATATATATATGCCGCCGCTGCGATGCACCTTTATACAAAGCAGCTGACAAGTTTGACTCACATTGCGGTTGGCCATCATTTGATGACGAAATACCGGGTGCAGTAACACGTGTACCAGATGCTGACGGTCACCGTATAGAAATTATATGCAGCAACTGTCAGGGACATTTAGGGCATGTATTTAAAGGAGAACGCCTCACACAAAAAAACATTCGCCACTGCGTTAACTCTATCTCTCTGAAGTTTGTAGCTGAAACAAAATAAGTAATCCTCAATCAACGATTCACCATGAACATATTACAAGAAGATAACGGAACAAAAGGGCATTTTTACATAGCCCTCGATGGAAAAGAAATTGCAGCCATGCACTATGTGTATTCAGGTCCGCACCAATTTATAATAGATCATACAGAAGTAGCAGAAGCATTTGAAGGTCGTGGATTAGGTAAACAATTACTGAATGCCACCGTAAAATTTGCTCGCAACAAAGGAATGAAAATCATCCCGCTTTGCCCTTATGCTAAAAGCGTATTTGATAAATCTCCCGAAATTAGTGACGTTTTAGTTTAATATAACATGACCCTGCCGCAAATCCTTTTTGCAGCAGGGCTAAAATCAGATTACTTTTGCGGTAACAATGTCGCTTTACATCACATCTATCAACTCCGGCAGCAATGGCAACTGTTATCACATTGCCAATGAACACGAAGCCGTGTTGGTAGATGCGGGGCTGTCTTGCCGAGAGACGGAAAAAAGAATGCACAAAGCGGGATTGAAGATGGATAAGGTGAAAGCCCTTTTCATTTCTCATGAACATGGCGACCATATAAAGGGAGTTGAAGGTATAGTTGCCAAACACAATATACCGGTTTACATTACTCCTAAAACCTTTCAGCACAGCCGGCTCCGGCTCAATGAAAATCAGATACGTACATTCTCCGCCTATCAACCAGTTGTTATCGGAGGTTTGTCTGTGCTGCCTTTTCCAAAAATTCATGATGCATCAGACCCACATAGTTTTGTAATCACCGGCAATGGAGTGAACGTAGGTGTATTTACAGATTTGGGCAAGAACTGCAAGCATGTTATAGACAACTTCAAGCTGTGCCATGCTATATTTTTGGAAGCCAATTACGATGATGCTATGCTTGAAAATGGCAGATACCCCTACCATCTCAAAAACAGAATACGTGGTGGCGAAGGTCATATATCTAATAAACAAGCATTAGCGCTATTTGTTGCGAACAGGCCTGCACACATGACGCATGTCTTACTATCACATTTATCTAAAGATAATAATGACCCACAACTTGCACTGAACATGTTTCTGGCTCATGCAGGCAAAACCAACATCATTGTTGCTTCACGAGACGAAGCGTCCTCGACCTATCATATTACCGATACATTGCACCCTTTCAGACGAGTGCCTACCTCCAACCCTGCCCAACCAAAGGCGGTACAGATATCTCTATTTTAACCCCAAAACTTGAGCACTACCTGTCGCTGTATTCTAAAAACTAATTAATATTGCTATTGCAATAGTAACACACCTCACATATCATGAAAACACCATTGTTCGTAAAAAGCCGGATAACCATCAATGCACCTGCGACACGCGTGTGGGATGCCCTCACCAACCCGCAACAAACAAAAAAATACATGTTTGGCTGCGAGGCAATCTCAGACTATCAGATTGGCAGCCCGCTTACATGGGAATGCATCTTTGACGGTAAACATATTGTGGCTGTAACCGGTCATATCAAGGCTGTTGACCAACATAAACATTTGGCATATACGACCTTCGACCCCAATTCAAAAATGGAAGATATACCAGTCAATTACCTCACCGTAACCTATACGCTTACAGAGCAAGACAACCAAACTGTTCTCGATGTTACTCAAGGCGACTATTCAATAGTAGCAGACGGAGAAAGAAGATATGCTGAAACCTACAATGGCGGTGAAGGCTGGAACCCAATACTTAATGAAATAAAAAAACTGGTGGAATCTGAATAATCAATAATAAACAGGAAAATACAAATTGGGGGATCTTAGCAATAAGTTCCCCTTATTTTTTGTGCACCATTGTGTTATGGAATATACCTGATTGTGCGTCTGTAATGGTAAATACATAAGTGAATAGTACATTTGCCACAGAAAACAAGAATATGAGCGCAGAAAGTAATGACAATGCCCGCCGTTCAGGTGCCAGTTTCAGGGCTACACTCGATTTTGTAATGGGTACAGTTTATCTGGTAATGGCTGGTTTTGTTATGTATACCAAGCATTTCGGCACTATGGAACTATCTAACGGGATTGTCTATGGTATGAGTGCGTTACTCATTGTTTATGGAGGCTTTCGTATTTACCTGGGCATTCAAAAATACAAGAACAGGTAAGCATTTCCCCATTCCGGAAATTCCATGAATCGGTATTCATTTTTTCCCGGCATAACTTATCTTGTAGCCTGTTAAATAATTGTTACAAACTTTAATACAAGGATACTATTTTTTTGATTTATCAGTAAAATTGTGGTTTATGCGTCTTCTGACAGTTATTTCATTCATTGTTTCACTTACTATACTTGGCATCTCTTGCGACGATGCCCCAAAACACCCGGATACCCTCTCATCAGGGGCTATCGATATTTCGGCAGATGAAACCTACCGAACAGTAATAGAAGAACAATCGAAAGTATTTGACAGCAGTTTCCCGAATGCGAAAGTTACCATACATTACAAATCAGAAGGCGAGTGCTTTAAAGACTATTTTGAGAATAAAGCACGTCTGATATTGGTGACACGAGAATTAACACCTGATGAAAAGAAAATTGCAGATCAGAAGCAATTCTACCCTACATCCGTATCATTGGTTAAAGATGCTGTTGCACTTATTGTAAATAATGAGAACCCCGACAGCCTTATGGATGTACCGATGATAAAGGGCATACTTACCGGCGAATACACTAAGAAAAAATATACTGTAGTATTTGATAATCAATCATCGAGTCTGGTACGCTACATTACAGATTCTTTATTGAAAGGTCAGAAATTAGGAGCAAATGTATATGCTGCCAAAAGCCATCAGGGAGTCGTAGATTATGTGATGAAAAACCCCGATGCTATAGGTTTTGCAGGCCTTGCAGATATTTGCGATAGCTCAGATCCCGGCAACACCGGCACTTTCGTAAAAAATGTAAGAGTGGTAGCGGTCTATAATGATACCATGAAAGAATATTTAAAACCTTATCTTGCCTACATAGGCCTGAAAGAATACCCTTTTGTACGTAAACTATATTATGTAAGCAGGGAAAGCTATGCAGGACTTGGCACAGGTTTTGCAAACTTCTTATTAGGTAATCGTGGTCAATTGATTTTCGCTTATGGCCACCTCTATCCGTTAAAGATGGAAATATCAATAAGAGATGTGGAAATCAATAAAGAACCAAACAACACAACAAATAGTAAAACACAGAAGTAACAATATGAAAAAATTGATCATCATCACCGCAGCTGTAGCTATAGGTTTCGCTGCAAGAGCGCAACAGCCTACGGTTGAAAGCGGTATCAAATTGTATAACTACAAGAACTACGTGAGTGCACAAAGAGTATTGTTGCCATTCTCTGTAAAAGATGCAAGAGCCAACTACTATCTTGGTCTTTCTTACCTTGAAAGCGGGAACCCGGCAAAAGCAAATGTTCAGTTTCAAAAATACCCTGAAGACCCGGCAAACATTGCGGGTACTGCACGTGTTGCTTTCGCAATGAAAGATGCGGCAAAAGGCAACCAAATAGTAAAGGACCTTGCTGCAAAAGCCAAAAAGAAGGAATATCTTCAATTGCTATATGCTGCTGAAGCACTTACTTATTCTGAAGGAACTGACTTGCAGCAGGCTATTCAATGGTATAAAGATGCACTTACCCGCAATCCTAATGACCCTGAAATTCACTTGGGTCTTGGTGATACCTACCGCAAAGTAAGCGGTGGTGGTGGCGAATCTATGAGCAACTACGAATCAATCACAGATAAAGACACTAAAAACTCTTTAGTACTTACTCGTATCGGTGATCTTTGGTACGACGCCCGTAATTACACAAGTGCATTGGATTTTTACTCTAAAGCAAAAGACGCAGATAGTACTAACCCATTGCCTTACAAATCATTGGCATTGGCTTACCAGCGCACAGGTAAGTATGATGTGTCTCTGAGCAACATCAGAAAATACATCTCTTTGTCAGACAATACAGTTACTGACCAGATCAGCTTCGCAGGTATCCTTTATCAGGCAAAAAGCTACTGCGAAGCAGCTAAGTTGGCTAATGACCTACTGAAACAACAACCACCAGAAGAGAAGAAAGTAGAACTTTACGGTATACTTGGTTTCTCTCAGGCAGAGTGTGGTGATTCTCTTGAAGCAGTAAAAAACCTTCGTCAGTACTTCGGTATGCAGAAAGCAAAAAATATCACTCCTGCGGCTTATGTAGAGTATGGTAAATTATGGTTGAAGCTTAACAATATTGACTCTGCCAGCGCCTATTACAACAAGGGTATTGCTGCCGATACTTCTGCTAATAAAACTGATGTTTACCGCCAGATAGCAGAAGCATACAGAATGAAGAAAGAATACTGCAAATCAGGTGAGTGGTATGCGAACCTAGTGCAGATACAACCTGCAACTCAGGCACTCGACTACTTCTGGGGTACAGTTATGTACTACTACTGTAAAGACTGGAAGAATGCATTGAGCATGGCAGAGAAGTTTGAAACTAAATATGACGATCAGGCATCTTCAACATATTGGCACGCACGCGTACAGTCTGCTATCGACTCTGAAGCTACTTCAGGGCTTGCTGCTGCATCATTTGAAAAATGGTTGAATAAGTTAGGTACAGACGTAACAAAACCAGAGAAAAAATCTGATGTTGTTCGTGCTTATCAATATCTGTTGTTCTATAACTACAATGCAAAAGATAAAGAAAAGACCAAAGTTTATATGGACAAGCTTAGAGCTGTAGATGCTAACGATGGTCTTATCAAGCAGATTGAAGATATGGAAAAAGGTGGCGGAGCACCAAGAAAAACACCTGCAACGCCTAAGGCACCCACTACGCCCAAAGCACCTAAAAAGACCAAATAAGTAATCAATTACCGCATAAAACAACAAAGCCACTCATTGAGTGGCTTTGTTGTTTTATGACATTTATCTGCTGTAAATAACAGTTTACATTATTGATTGACAGACCATCAATATCTCTTTGTTTTCACTCGTAATCATCGATATAAAAAGTCAAACAAAAGCATCCTATGTAATTTAAGAGGGCAAAATCCAAGGTGAAAATCATACGCAACTTGACAAGCAATGTAAGTACAAATAAACTACAAAACGGTCTCCTCTCTGGTATACACATGCAACACTACTCATTAAGGTATACATCTCATTAAATACCTTCAATTAATAATAGTATCTCGCAATTATACACCCTATTGGCATAAAAAATCGCCCCGGATAAATTCCGAGGCGATGAGTATTATAAATTATTAACTGCTTAATTATTCAACTACGAAAGACTTAACTGTTCTTTCACCGTTTTCTCTGTTCATCAACTGAATGTGATAAACACCCTTAGCCCAAGTAGCTACAGATACTTCAGACTGTCCGTTGATTGTACCTTGCCATACTGCTTGACCAACAGTGTTGTAGATAACCGCCAAAGCCTGGAAATTACCTGTGCTAATGTGCAGCACATCAGATGCAGGAACAGGATAAACCTTAGTTTCATCAGCCAAAGTAGTCACATTAGCAACGGCAGAAGGTGCTGTTGTGTTATGAGTAACTGTGAAGTTCTTAAGGTTTACATTGAAAAACACATTACCGCTACCTTTTACTTTAAATCTGCAAGTAGAAGAAGTAGTACCAGGGTTAGGTAATGTTACAGACGCAGTACCTGAGTTAGGGAAAGTACCTAAGTTATAAGCCCATGTAGTACCGCCGTCAGTTGACATGTAGATAACTACGTTAGTTGCACTAACAGGAGCTGCATTTGTACCAACAACGTCCCAAGTTATTGTCTGAGCAGTTGCACCATTGTAAGAGATACCTGTTGTACCTTGACTAGTAACTTTAAAACCAGCCTTAGTTGTTGTCTGAACTGCATTCAGGTGAATAGTATCATCAGGGAACAAAAAGCAACCATTACCCAAAAGGATATCACGTACAGTAAGTTTGAAAGTAAGGAAACGAGCTGTATCAGGAGCTTTTTCGCCCTGAGCACCTTCTGTACCGGCATCACTAAGTGTACCCAATAATACCTTGCTCATTTTAGGGAACACACGAGTCTCGGTTGTAACCGGGAACCAAGAACGGAAGATAGGACCTTTAACAAAAGTATTTACAAATCTAGAAGATGTAGATGCAGAACCTGCACCTAAGTTCCACTGTTCCCAGCAATACATTGTAGAAGTATCTGCAACTGAATCGACTGCAGTTGGTGCGATCAACTCAAATGGAGTTTTGTAAGGAATAGAATATGTGTTTGAAAATGTAGCAAGAGAAACCAACTTGTTACCGGTTGCTACAGCAGTAGCGCAAGCGTTTTCAGAACCAACCAATTTTGCCTGAATTTCCAAAAGACTTGATGCGTGGAAATAAGCCTCACTATGCATAGCCAAATCATCAGGAGAGCAGATACCTGCATAAGCCATGATTGTCGTTCCGCTACCTGGCTCATAAGAGTGTGTATTAGAAACGTTACCGCCACCGCAGCTACCATCATTACCATTTGCAAAAGTGTGGTTCGCACCAAATTCATGACCCATTTCATGTGCCACATAATCAATATCATAACCATCACCTACTGGTGTAGGAGAACCAGTTACGCTATTTGCTTTCGAACCATTTGAGCAAACAACACCCAATGCAGAAAGACCACCACCACCGGTAGTGAATACGTGACCTAAATCATAATTTGCACTACCTATTCTACCATCGCAGCTAGTTTGGCACTGAGTCAAACATGCATTAGGGTTAGCATCAATAGTATTGAATGGATCATTACCATTTACACTACCTGTGTTTGTAGGCCAGATTAGTGTATCTTCTTTAGTCACAAAGTTCATGTGCACTGAAAATTCACGCTCATAAACACCGTTGATACGGTTCATTGAGGTAGTCATTTTGCTCAGACATTGTGCAATAGTAGGAGAGGTTAAAGCTGTAGCAGCCTGACAGTAAAAATGATCTGCACACAATGCTAAATCATAGTTCTTACGAGTCCAACCATTACCTGTGCGTGCAGACAACTTAGGAAGATCAGTGTACTGAGTCTTCATTGATTCTCCTGCAGGACCGTTCTCATCGCCATTTTTAACTTCGCATTTCATTTTGTTTTCAGCAGTGCGAACTTCATCTCTTTTATAGTGAACCATATAATAACCATCGTGATAGTTATCATAAGGATCAATAAATGATGTATTCTCACCATCAAAAATCATTGCATGAAAACCATATACAGTAAAATCAAGCTTAGCTGTAACATGTTGATTACCTATTTGGTATGCAGTAAACGTTTTGATTTCAGGATATTTTGCAGCCATCTCAGCATGCATCATTGGATCTTGCCATACTTTAAAACTCTTCATTGAGCCATCTGGCATAGGTAATTCTATTACCATTCCATCTGCTGCATCTGTTGACAGTGAGAACATCTGAATTTTCAGCCATTCTTCATTGAAAGTGTATACCAGATAATGTTCCGGATGAAACACTTGAACTTTAGTTGATGGTGCACTGGTTAGAGGAACCGACTGCCATAAACCGCTTGCAAAACTCCCCCCTGTAACTAGTAACACGATAAGGAATGCTGACCAGGTAAATAATTTTTTCATTTTTACTGTTTTGAGTAAATTAATTTTGATTAAAAAAATACTTTTTTGTTAAATTATCTTCAGGTGAGAGGTCTCGCAATTTAGGTAAGTTTTTGAAAATTAAAAAATGGTTACATATTAATTTTCAACAAAAAATCAGACATTGCTCTGTATATTAGCATCAAACATGGAAAAAATAATTTCAGAATATCGATACAACCTCAAAAATGTCGAATTAATTCTACATGAATTTTGGAAAATCGTTGAACCTTATGCAGTTATAACATTCAGCGGAGACATGGGCGCAGGTAAAACAACCTTCATTCATAAACTTTGTACCTACCTAAAAGTAGAAGATACAGTAAGTAGCCCCACGTTTGCACTGATTAATGAATACCATTTCAACAAAGAAGGCAAGGACGCGTTGATATATCACATGGATTGGTATAGGCTAAAAAGTGAAGAAGAAGCAATAACTTCCGGTATTGAAGATTGTCTGCTTCAAGCCATAAAACATAAAATGTACTGTTTCATAGAGTGGCCAGAAAAAGCCGCCGGGCTCCTCAGAGCGCCTTATATTAAACTGAGCATTGATACGCTAAGCGAAACAGAAAGAGCAATGAAAGTAATATTGATAAGTGCTTAAAAGTTACACCAGCATTGAATATCAGCGATTTTAACTATTTGTGCATATAATCGCACTCAGGCACTAAGGGAGATTATACTATATTTGCGGACCAAAAACTAACAGTATTTAATTTTGAAATATCGCAACGCCATAATATTAATATTACTGATAATAATTACCGATCAGGTATTGAAAATTTATGTTAAAACTCATTTCTGTAATGGTGATGATGTTAAAATAATGGGTAGTTGGTTCAGACTGCATTTTATTGAAAATGAGGGTATGGCTTATGGCCTTAAAATCAGCGAATCTGTTGTAGGCAAACTACTTTTATCCTCTTTCAGACTTATTGCGGTTGTTTTCGGGTTCTTCCTGTTAAAGAAGCTAGTGGCAAAAGGCTACAAGCGCGGTGTAGTTATTTGCGGATCATTAATACTGGCAGGCGCTTTAGGGAATCTTATTGATAGTCTTTTCTATGGTCAAATATTCTCAGAAAGTACTTACTCTTGCTTTTCGGGAAACTACGAAAGTATGAGCAGCATGCTTTCTCATCACAACAGAGAAGCTGTAGCCCATTTTACTAAGTACGGAGAAGGTTACGGCAAGTTTTTGCAAGGTAAAGTAGTAGATATGTTCTACTTCCCCATGGTAGACATGATGATGCCTAGTTGGGTGCCATTTTTAGGCGGTAAAAACTTTGTTTTCTTTGAGCCTGTTTTCAATTTTGCAGACGCAGCCATATCAGTTGGCGTGGTGACCTTGGTAATATTTCAAAAAAGTTTATTGACTAAACACGAACCTCAGCAACAAGTACAGACAGAATCATGAGCCAGGAAGAATTGATGCCAATAAATGTATGGCTTGCAGGACGCAATTACAGACTACGCATAAAACCTGAAGAGGAATCAGCTGTTCGTAAAGCTGTTAAGATTGCAGATGAAAAAATCGCAGACATGCGTGCCCATTATATGGGGAAAGACGAAATAGACTTCATGGCTATGACCCTACTGTCGTATGCAGCAGACACCGCAGTTGAGTCTTTTGGCAATCCTGTTGTACACAGCGAACTCAATAAACTATCAAATAAGATAGATAGAGCGTTAGAAGAAAAAGCAAAAAAATAAAATTACCGGACAATCTGGTAATAATAACTCTTACCCTCTCAAAACAGTCATTTTGCCATCATCATCCATCAACACTAATCTTGAGGGACTGGCTATTGACATATCATCTTGTCGGTAACTAACTACATATCCTACACCATTCTTTATTTCAGGCGCTATAGTATCATATATTGCAGGTGTAGCTGCCCCACTCACATTAGCTGAAGTTGAGACTATTGGCCGGCGTAATCTTTTAATCAATGCTTTACAAAATGGGTCTGTTGTTACCCTTATAGCTATCGAACCATCTTTATTAATCACGTTAGCAGGAAACCCCAATGCATTTTTATAGACAACCGTTGTAGGCCGGTCGAATGACTCAACAATAGCAATAATATCTGGTGGCGGGTCTGCTACATATTGTAAAATATCACGGGCATCTGCCAACAATATAATCATGCTCTTTTCTTTCGGTCGTTGCTTTACAGCAAAAACCTTTTCGACTGCAGATTCATTGAGTGCATCACAACCCAAGCCCCAAACAGTATCTGTTGGATATAAAATAACTTCACCTTGCTGCAATACCTGCATACATTGCTTTATATCGTTTTCGAAATCCACCATAACAACTGCTCGTCTTTAATATCTTTTGCACATTTAAAATGCCCTTCCGGACAACGTTTACGACCATGTAGCCCACAAGGCCTGCACGGAAGCTGATAATCAATTTCTACAATTTTGCCTTTATCGTGCATTGGCCCAAAACCAAATGAAGAGATAGTAGAACAGAACACACCCGTTACAGGAGCATCCATAGCTACAGCAAGATGAAGAGGAGCAGAATCATTAGCATAATTCATTTCTGCTTTTTCCATCAATGCCGATGACTCCAAAAAGTTGAGTTTACCACAAAGATTTTCAGCATTTTTATTACTGCACATATCTACAATAGACTGTCCCAGAGCAACATCTTCAGGACCACCATTTATAAATATCTTGTAGTGCAATGGCAACATATCTATTAGCTTAGCCCACCTTTCTGCCGGGAAACGTTTTGTAAACCAAACCGATGATGGTGAAATTGTAATGTAAGGGATACCTTGATAAGGTTTCACTTTTTCATAATCATCCTTCGATGGATATAATTTAGGTAGTGCTGCTTTTTTATCTGTAAAATCTTCTATAAGCAACTGATAACGCTCTACTTCCATTATATATTCTTTGCTATATGGCGCAGCAATATCGTGGGGAGCAGATTTTGTAAAAGAAAAAGAGAACGGATTCTTATTGAACCCTGCAGTATATCCGGCACCAGAAAAAAACATAATCAACCCTGATGTAGGAAACCGATGAGGATTGATGATATGGGTGTAATGTTCCTTGCGCACCTGCAGTGCTATCTTCAACAGATTACGTTTTTTTTGCTGCTTTTTATTCCAAATCCACACATTAGTGATGAACGGATGGTTCTTCAACAATCCTTCATTGCCTTTACGCAATAAAAAATCGATCTGTGAATCGGGGTAGAAAGCATGTATCTTCTCTACTATAGATGTAGCCAAAATGACATCTCCGACAAATGCGGTTTGTATAACCAAAAATTTATACATCAGTTGCAAAACTACGAATGAAACTCATTTCCACAGGTTTTAACAATAAAAAAAGTCATTTTTGAAAATTTGGTCCTAAATTTGTTTTGTACAGATTGTACTTAAATATTAAACAAGAAATGAAAAAGATAATTCTATTATTCGCATTGGCACTGATGGTTGGCAACGTAGCTGAAGCTAAGGACAAGAAAAATAAAAAGAAATCTGACAATACGACTCAAACACTTCAGGTAGCTGAGACGCCAGCCCTTTCAACAAATGCACCAGAAAAAACAGGTACTGCCTCAACACTTAAATTAGATGACTTGGCGTTTGCTGACATATCACACGACTTCGGCACGGTACAAGAAGGGCCTGATGCAACTTGTAAATTTGTATTCACAAATAAAGGTAAAGAACCAATAATAATTCAGAAAGCTCAGGCTTCTTGCGGTTGCACAGTACCTACCTATTCAAAGGAGCCTATCGCTCCGGGTCAGGATGGAACTATTGATGTAGCTTTCCACACACAAGGCAAACCGGCAGGTGCTTTCCAAAAAACAATCACAGTTACAACAAATGCAGGAGTTAAGATATTGACAATTAAAGGTATGGTGGAAAAAGCACCAACTACGTCAGTACCTGAGAATAGCTCAATGATCAGAACAAATTAATCAAAACAATTCAAAACCACTCAACAAAAAAACAATGAAAAAAGTATTCATTACGTTATTCTGTCTTTCTTTAAGCACTGTAGTTGTTAAAGCACAAGACAAAAAGGTTAATCCTGCTCCTGCAGCTACACCTGCTACTCCGGAAAAAGATCCTGATGCTGGTATCTTCAAATTCGTGGATAAAGATAATACACATAACTACGGTGAAGTTCCGGAAGGTCCTACTGCTGAGTATGATTTTGAATTCAAGAATGTAGGTAAGAAGCCAATCATTATTACTGAAGCTCATGGCTCATGCGGTTGCACTGTGCCAAAATGGCCTCACGAACCTATTTTGCCTAAGCATAAAGGTGTTATACATGTAACATACAATACTGACCACCGCCCAGGCCCTATCAGCAAAGAAGTTACTATTACTTCTGATGCTCAAGAAAAATCTACTGTTCTTCACATCAGAGGAACTGTAAAACCAAAACCGGTTGAAGCAGCTCCAGCAACAACTCCAGCAACTCACTAATTTAAAGTGACATATAATAAACAATAAAGCTTCACTACTGTAGTGAAGCTTTATTGTTTACTGGCACTACCTGCATCAATTACATAGTCTTTACAAATACCAAATGTTTTACGGTGAAGCGGAGATATTCCGTGTGCTCTTATCTGAGCTCTGTGATCCTTCGTAGCGTATCCTTTATTGCCATTCCAACCATATTGCGGATACTGTTCATGCATCTTGTACATGTACTCATCTCTGTATGTCTTTGCCAAAATACTTGCGGCGGCTATGGAAGCATACTTGGCGTCGCCACCTATTATACATTTATGCACAATACCCATGTACGGAGGAAAAATATGCCCATCAATAAGTAACAACTCCGGCCTGCAAGACAATTTATCTATAGCCAGGTGCATTGCCTTAAAAGAAGCCTTTAAAATATTAATTCGGTCTATTTCATCATTATCTAACATAGACACTGCCCAAGCAATAGCTTGATCTTCTATTATTGGCCTTAAAACATTCCTATCTGCTTCTGAAACTTGCTTACTATCATTCAACAACGGATGATAGAAATTTTTAGGCAAAATTACAGCAGCAGCAAAGACAGGCCCCGCAAGACATCCCCTACCCGCTTCATCGCAGCCGGCTTCTACCAGTTTTTTACTAAATTGTTTTTCGAGCATTGAATGAGGAATAATAGCCACAAAATAAGAAAAAAACAGCTAACATCAACGTGTTACCTCCCCACTAATTAAAGCTACTAAAAGATAATTCCTAACTCAAAGACAAGCCTTAACCTTATTTGGCACGGAATTTCTACATTTGAATATATACCAACACACATGGACACCGTAAAACTACCTTTTTATGCAAGGTTAGCACTCACACTGCTCTCCCTAGTACTAATTATCTTGTTACTAGAACAAGGTAGTGGCATATTTATTCCCTTGGTTTTCGGTTTACTAACAGCCATACTCTTATACCCTCTTAATCGTTTTTTTGAACAAAAAATGAAATTGGGTAGATCTTTGTCTGCGCTATTATGCCTTCTGCTATTTGTAACTGCGCTTACCACATTTATATATTTTCTGTCTATACAATTTGCAAGCTTTGCAGATGACTTCCCTAATATGAAACTTAGGTTTGAGCATATATATAACGATCTGCATCATTGGTTGTCTTATAAAATGCACATTAATGCAGCACAACAAAACGATTATATCAACAAATCAGCATCAAGTGTAGTTGAATCAGTAGCCAAATCAGTCAGCAACGTATTTGTATCAATTACCAGCATACTTCTGCTTATTGTTTTCATCTTCATCTTTGCATTCTTCATGCTCTTTCACCGAAGACTACTTATGAAGTTTGTAATCAGCTTATTCAGCAAAGAACATGAACAAAAAGTTACTGAGGTAATAACAGAAACAAAAAGTATGATTAACAGCTACGTAGCAGGGCTATTGATAGAAATGGTAATCATGGGCATTGCCAATACGTCAATGTTATTAATACTCGGCGTACAGTATGCTGTTCTTTTGGGTGTTGTTGCAGCGGTTTTGAATATTATCCCTTACCTGGGTATCTACAGTGCTACCGGTCTTATTATGTTGGTCACCTTTGCTAACAGCAGTTGGAATTTGGCAGTAGAAGCCGGTATAGGTATGCTTGTTTTACATATTATCGACTCAAACGTACTTATGCCCAGAATCGTAGGTGCACGAGTTAAAATGAATCCATTCATTACCGTATTGGCAGTAATTGTAGGAGAATATGTATGGGGTGTTCCTGGGATGTTTCTCTTTATACCAATCGTTGGCATAATTAAGCTTATATGCGAACGAGTAGAAGGTCTTGAAGCATGGGCTATCCTCATTGGTGTTGATGAACATAGTAAAACACCCAAACACAAAATTGCGCTTGATGAATTAAAAAGCATTGACGATACAAATGAGGAAATAACTATAAACACCACAGAAGACAAGAACGAGAAATAAGCATACCTATGTAGTTGCAGCTTTACTCTTGCTCTGTGTCTATTAGCAAACGCATTAACTGTTGCATATCATCTGCTTTTGCATCATCTTTTAGGTATCTGTAGCACAGGCATAATTCTTCTATCATTTTCCTGATAATAATCTTATTCATTATCGGGTTCATGTATAGCTCCCTGTCAGTGGCGTTTATCTTGCGTAAATAGGCATCAACATCGCCTTGAGAATATATATTACCTCCCAGAGGGTCTATGAAGAACTGAACCTTATGATGCGGGAAAACATCGTCTTCTGAGCCAAACAAATCAGGATGCATGTAGATATATGCAAAAATGAATTGACGCGGCACATCGATAGCAAAAATGGGGATATCCAGTAATTCACAAAGAGCAAGATACAGGATACCTATAGAGTAGCTGTTCCCTTGCCGGCTCTCCATTACCTTGTTTATGAAAAAATGGTTGGGGTCGCGTTCAGAAAGTTCGTGTCCTTGTAATTTGTAAAAATTATAAAGAATGCTGTTAAACACATTTACCTGTTCCAATGGTGCCAGATAGTTGTTCAACTCCAGCCACACATTCCTTCTTATTTTATCAAACTGCGTCAGCACAGCAGACACATTAAGTTGAGGGTATTGATACCGAGCAACAAGTATTGCACCACGCAGTAATTCAGGTTGCTCAGATCTGCTCCACTCAGAAAATTCCTGCTGCAAATCCTGAAACTGAACCCGGTGAATCAATGATTCTATCCGTTCCTGAACAGCAGTGTCCACGGTTACCTCCCACAACTGCTCCAGCGAGGGTATGATTTCGCTACCGTAGTTCATTAATTTAGAAACTACAGTATCATACACCTCATCATCGGGGTCGTCTATTAATGTAAGGAGTGCCTTGACTTCTTTATTTAACTGCATACCTGACTGTCCCTCACTGCTCAAATAAACCTTATCAAAATATTATTTAGCCTTTTTACGTGCCGCTACCTTTTTAGGCGGATTTGCTTTTACGTCTTCTATTATGGCTTTTACGTCTTCTATAGTAAATGTAGCTGCCTGCTCTGCACGCTCCTTCGGAATCTTAAAGTTGCGCAACCCTTGCTTTATGTACGGACCATAAGGACCTTTCAGAATGCGGATTTTTTCCTTTTCAAATACTTTTATCTCGCTTTCTGCTTTAGCCTTACGTTTTTCTTCTATCAATGGAACTACTTCTCTGGAATCTACCGTGTAAGGATCCATTTCTTTCTTCAAAGAATAGAACTGTCCGGCATGTTGTGCATAAGGACCAAAACGACCAATATTTACTATAATATCTTCATCTTCAAACTGTCCGAGGTTTCTTGGTAGCCTGAAAAGCTCCATAGCCTCTTCCATAGTAATGGTCTCTATGCTCTGGTTGGTCCTTAACTTGGCAAATTTTGGCTTTTCTTCCGTTTCAGGAGCACCTGCCGGCGCAGAGACACCTATTTGCACCATTGGCCCAAAACGGCCTAACCTGGCGAATACAGGTTTGCCGCTTACAGGGTCTATTCCCAATTCACGTTCTCCCTTTGCTCTACCTGCAGTTTCAATAGTATGCTCTACATTCTCATGAAAGGGATGGTAGAAAGCATCTATCATGCTATTCCACTTCTGCTTACCCTGTGCAATACTATCAAATTCGGCCTCAATCTTTGCAGTAAAGTCATAATCCATAACTCGCTCAAAATGCTCTTTGAGGAAGTCACTGACCACCATTCCCAAATCTGTAGGGAATAATTTACTTTTCTCTGCACCTACATTTTCATTATCCACCTTTTCGGTTACAGTATCATTCTGTAGGGTAAGTATTTGATAATTACGTTTTGTACCTTCTTTATCTCTCTTTTCTACATATCCTCTGGTAAGGATAGTACTAATTGTTGGCGCATAAGTAGACGGACGACCAATACCTAATTCTTCTAGCTTCTTTACTAATGAGGCTTCAGTATATCTTGGCAACGGGCGAGTAAATCTTTCAGTTGCTACCATGCGTTGCATATCAAGAACCTGACCTGCAACCAATGGAGGCAACAAGCCTTCTGTTTCTTCTTCACCATCTTCTTCGTCTTTTCCTTCAGTATAAACTTTCAGAAACCCGTCAAATCTGATTACCTCTCCGGTTGCGGTTAGGGCATCGGGGTGAGCAGAAACATTAATTTTAGCAATTGTACGTTCTAATACAGCATCTGCCATTTGGCTAGCCATTGTACGTTTCCAGATCAGTTCATATAATCTGTGAGTATCAGCATCTCCGGCTGTAGTCACGTTCATATCTGTCGGGCGTATTGCTTCGTGTGCCTCTTGTGCTGATTCGTTCTTATTCTTAAAAATACGTTGCTGGAAATACTTTTCTCCATACTGAGCTGTAATGGCAGCACGTGCAGCATCTATTGCAGTATCAGACAAGTTCACCGAATCCGTACGCATATAGGTAATATGTCCATTTTCATATAGCTTCTGTGCCAGCAACATTGTTTTTGATACAGAATAACCCAACTTACGACTAGCCTCTTGCTGCAACGTAGATGTAGTAAACGGTGCTGATGGTGACTTTTTACCTGGCTTAACCTGCACATCTTTCACAGCATAAGTGGCTCCTATACACTTGTCAAGGTATGTTTTGGCATCCTTGGCATCACGCATCTTATCAGGACCATCAGCCTTGAAATTGACTTTCTTATTATTTATATCCGCTGCACTAAAAATAGCTTCTACTTTAAAGCTGCTCTGTGATTGGAAACGTGTAATCTCTCTTTCTCTTTCTACAATTATCCTTACAGCTACAGATTGTACTCTACCTGCAGAAAGATTATTGCGCATACTCATCTTGCGCCACAATACCGGCGACAACTCAAATCCAACAATACGATCAAGAATTCTGCGTGCTTGTTGTGCATTAACCAGATCCATATTTACCGTACGTGGCTTACTTACCGCCTTAAGAATTGCAGGCTTTGTAATCTCATGAAATACAATGCGCTTTGTAGTAACAGGATCAAGGTTCAATACTTCGCACAAATGCCATGATATAGCTTCCCCCTCACGGTCCTCATCCGTTGCTAACCAAACTTCACCAGATTTTTTAGCCAATGACCTCAACTCCTTTACCACCTTCTCTTTATCTTCAGATATTATATACTTGGGCTTATACCCGTTCTTAATATCAATACCCATGTTATCTTTCTCCAAATCACGGATATGACCATAACAAGACTTCACCTCAAAGTCAGCACCCAAAATCTTCTCAATTGTCTTCGCTTTTGCAGGAGACTCAACTATCAACAGGTTTTTTGCCATTATTAATCTTTCATTTTGCACACCACAAACAGGGACATGCTTTTGCAATAATAGAATATTGTTTCCAAAAAGTAAACACGCAAACAAAAATCGCCCTCATTTCCAATAAAAAATACCAATATATAAATACACTATACAACTATCTGTTACTTAGCCACTCTACATCAAATCTATTACAAAATATATTTCATCCCCCTTTAAACTTGTATATCAATAGATAGATGCACTGTTTATTAACGCTACAAACGCTTAATTATTCTCATAAAACAAAACGGGGTGCCTCTTTTGAGAAGCACCCCGTTGAAAAAGTATTATTAATATTAATGAGCAATAGTCAAACGACCTGTAGTGCGCTCGCCATTAGCTATTACATTATACAGATACATACCTGAAGCCAGATGCGCTGTGTTAAATGTTGCAGAGCCATTAGTTGTTGCACTTACTGTCTGAGACGCTACAACCTGACCTACCATGTTTGTGATAGTTACAGTTGCATCAACTGGAGCAGCCTGAGTGAAATTGATTTTAACTTCAGTAGAAGCTGGGTTAGGCAATGCCTGAGTAGACAACAATGACTTATTAACATCGTTAACACCCACTAAAGAACGTGGACCGAAATACATTCTTACCAATGGAACAGTAGAACCACCTGTTGCTACATTACTTGCACCAAATGTTGCATTACCACCATCGTTAAGAGAAGAATCTGACTGACCGAAATAACCAGAATAACCAGTTGCATTTGGCGCACTTGTAGCCAATACGATAAGATCAGTAGTTACATTCTTTATCTGAACAACCGCAGCATAAGTAGTTCCCGGAGTCAAAATGAACTGAGAAATACCACCGGAAGCAGCGGCATCAATTGGGAAATATGCCCAAACTGTAGATGTACTTGTAGAGATATCAGCAGCAGTAAGATGTTTGATAACTGAAGTACCAACATAAGTCCAGTTAGTAGAGCTCTGCTGAGCTGAATACAACTGTACAGTAACTTCACCTGTACCGGTAGCTGCACTCAAAGAATTGAAAGCTACACCGAAACCGGAAACAGTATCAGCTGTAGCAGAAGACGGAACATCAAAACGTGCACCTTGCATGTAAGACAATGCTGGGCTTGCTCTGTGAATATAAAGACCTCCTTTAATTGTACCCTGATTTACCATCCATGTAGTATCAGTTACGCTGAATTTCACTGTATCTACATTATTTGTAAGATCAGCATCACCTGTAACTGTAGTACCCATTGGTGCTGCGTAAGTACCTATTGCTGTTGGCTTATAACCTGCAGCAAACTGAATCAATGTATCTAATGCATTTACCGGCAAACTAGGGTAAGTAGTTGTCTGTGTATAAACAGAAGTTGCACCATTGTATATCTGAGCACCTACCGCAACGTTAGTTTCTACACTTGAACCAAGGTTAGAAAGAAACGTAACAGGATACACCGTATCAACAAATTCTAACGGAGTAGAGAATATTGTTGAATTGTACGCTGTTGCTTCCGGCTGATAAAGGAAAGAAGAACTAACGCTTACATCATGAGGATCAAGCTCAGAAAGATTAACATCATCAATCATCCATGAATATGAACCACCCGCATGACCATAATAGATGAAACGGATATAAACTGAAGCTTGACTTGCCGCAGCAGAAGATATATTTACATGTACAGTCTGCGGATTAGCAGTTGAAGTATTTACGCTAAGTGCGTCATTAACACCAATGCTATAACGAGTGTATGAAGTAAAAGTAGGAGTAGTGCTCACCCAAACAACACAAGAATCATAGAATTTTCTGTATAATTCCTGAAAATTAAGACGAACAGTAGTATGTGCACTACAGTTGATTGATTCAGATTGAAGATAGCCTGAAGGTACCGAAGTAGGACCTCCGGCAGTGCTCAAAGAGTCTGCATTAAACAACATCCAGCCATTTGATGCAGTTGTTGAGTTCAACGCACCCAAAGTGTAAGTTGATGTTGCGGCAGCAGTAGCATAGCGCCATGTACCCAAGCCCGAAATAATACCGGTAGACCATGTACCCGGTAAACCGCCGGCAAATGTCTGTGTATAAAATGCCGTAGCAGTTGTTCTTGCTGCGGTATGCTTTGCTTCGTTCTCTAGTGGAACAAACAAATTTACTGTCCTCTTGGTGTTAGGAGCGATTGGTGATGCTTTCCGTTGTGCGAACTGTGCATTCGCCGACAGACCGATAGAGGAAATAGTCAGGAGCAAAAATAATTTCTTCATTGCTTTTGATTTTAGGATAAGAGAAAAATTTATTGTTCTAAAGTTATGAATTATTTAAATATCCCACTGTTATTTGATCTTTTTTTTATAAAAAAAAATGGCACCCCTAAAGGGATGCCATTTCAATAAAACTATTTATACAATTAATGAGCAACTACTACACGACCTGTAGCACGACCACCATTTGAATTTACAGTGTAATAATAAACACCAGAAGCAAGGTTAGCTGTGTTGAAAGTAGCAGAACCGTTAGTTGATGCGCTTACAGTCTGAGTAGCAACTACCTGACCAAGTGTGTTAACAATATTGATTACTGTGTTAGCAGCAGTAGCCTGAGTGAAAGAAATCTTAACCTCAGAAGTAGCTGGGTTAGGAGTAGCTTCAGTAGCTATTGCAGATGCATTAACATCATTAACACCAACTGTAGAACGTGGACCGAAGTACATTCTTACCAATGGAACACTTGTAAGACCAGTTGCAACACTGCTCGCACCGAATGTAGCATTACCACCATCGTTCAAAGAAGAATCTGACTGACCGAAGTAACCTGCAAATGGAGTTGCATTTGGAACACTGCTAGCTAATATCAAAAGATCCGTAGTAACGTTCTTAGTCTGAACAACAGCAGCATAAGTAGTACCAGGAGCCAAGATGAACTGAGAAATACCACCTGAAGCCGCAGCATCAATTGGGAAATAAGCCCAAACTGTAGATGAACTTGTAGAGATATCACCTGCTGTAACAGCCTTTACTACTGAAGTACCAACGTAAGTCCAGTTAGTAGAGCTCTGCTGAGCTGAGTATAATTGTACTGCAACCTGACCAGCACCTGTAGGTACGCTAGAAGAAGAGAATGCAACACCGAAACCAGATACTGTATCACCTGTAGAAGATGTTGGCACGTCAAAACGAGCACCGTTCATGTAAGACAATGCTGGAGTTGCTCTGTGCAAATAATAAGCAGTAGAGATAGAACCTGAATTCACCATCCATGTAGTATCAGTTACAGCAAAGAATGTAGTATCTACGTTATTTGTCATATCTGCATCACCAGTAGCAGTTGCACTGAATGGCATAGCGTAAGTACCGATTGCAGTTGGCTTGTAACCACCATACTGAATGATAGAATCTTGTGCGCCTACAGGAAGTGCATAAGACTGAGTCTGTGTGTAAACAGAAGTTGTACCGTTGAAAATCTGAGCATTAACTGAAGGATTTTCAGCGTTTGCGCCCTGATTAGAAGCAAGCACAACTGGATAGATAGAATCTACGAAAGCAAGCGGAGTTGCAAAAATAGAAGAGCTATAAGCTGTTGCCTGTGGATTCCATGCAAAAGACTTGTGAATATCTACATCATGAGGATCCAATTCAGAAATGCTGATATCATCGATATTCCAAGAATAAGAACCACCACCAGCACCGTAATAAACGAAACGGATGTAAACTGCTGGCTGACTAGCAGCTGTAGCAGAAATATTGATATGAACTGTCTGTGGGTTAGCAGTGCTAACGTTACCAGCAAGACTGTTATTTGCAGTTACTGCATAAGCAGTATGTGTAGCAAATGTTGGAGAAGTACTTACCCATACAAAACATGAGTCATTGAACTTTCTGTACAATTCCTGGAATGTCAAACGAACTGTAGTGTGAGCAGCACAGTTGATTGCTTCAGACTGCAAATAACCTGCTGGCGTTGCACCACCTACTGTACCCAATGAATCAGAATCAAAAATCATCCAACCATTTGCAGCAGTTGTAGACGCTAATGCAGCAAGATGGTAAGCAGATGTAGACGCTACTGTAGTGTAATGCCATGTTCCTGGACCAGAGATAACACCTGTAGACCATGTACCTGGCAAGCTACCTGCGAATGCCTGAGTGTAGAATGCAGTTGCAGTTGTTCTTGCAGCTTGCTTGTGTGTAAGAGACACAGGACCTGACAAATCAACTGTCTTCTTCAAATTTGGCATTACAGGACTAGCATTACGCGACACAAACTGCGCATTTGCCGCTAAGCCAATAGAGCTCATTGATAAAAGTAAAAATAATTTTTTCATCGTTTTTTTATTTTAATAGATAAAATTTTACGCCGTGAAGATACTCATTTTTAATAAAAAAATTTAGTTGCCGACTTTTTATTCGTAAAAAAGTGGCAAAAAAATCACAAGAAAATCACAAAACACAATATTTTTAGGTTAAAAATAAATTACCAAAAAATATTAAAATCCATTGAATTACAGCCCACAAAATAGCCAATTATGCAATTATATGTTTTTTTGACCTACGCTTTGTATACTCACAAACAAAACTATACCAATATTATAGACATTAAGCTTATAAATATTCGCAAAAAATATGTATCCGGATTATTTATTACCAATGCGTTAGTGTTATTTGTGCGCCATCAAGTATATCTACACTCTTCAAATAATACTCCCCGGTGGGCAGTTTATTTCCCGGAATCAAAGTCACCCCACTACTAGTTTTGCCTTTCCACACAATCTTGCCACTAATATCATACAACGCAAGAGCAATCCCCTCCTCTAATTTCTCAATCTGCCAGTTACCCTGAGTAGGATTAGGATAAACCTTAATGTCACGCATATTCAGCATACCTACACTTAGATGAGTATCATGCAATACAGGATTATTCAATTTTAGTATTGTCCACACATCAGGGTTTAGATATACATTGGTCATTGACTGTGCCCAATTAAATTCGTAAATCTGAGTATCAGCACTATTATACACTTTTATAAATGTATCTCCGGTTGCACTATGCAATTGTAATTCCAATGGCGTACTGAAATGATTTGTATATGATGGGCATGAACGTGTCTGAATAAGTTTTACATATACCGTAGCCCCTGCCTGATTCCACGACATATTATACACCGGGTAACCTCTGCCATATATCCACTGGTTAAAAAATGTATCAAGTGGCACTCCGTAAGCCGCTTCTGCAATGGCTTTCAAATCTGCTGTAGACGCATGACCTAGCGCATAACTTTGTTGATATGTTTTTAAAACACTAAAAAATACACTGTCTGATGGTGCAAGATATTGCAACATACGCACCACGCCCTGAGCTTTACTATAAACAGTCCGTTGATTAAACAAGCTATCGCTGTTTGTAGTATCGTTTACATGTACCATTCCGCAAGGAGCAGACAGTATGTTAGACAACAGGCTCTGTCTGTGAGCTTTAGCCGCCGCAGCACCCCAAAAATGATCCAAAAATAATTGCTCACTAAATGTTGCAAAACCTTCACTCAACCAAACATCAGTCCAATCGCGGTATGTAACATTATCGCCAAACCACTGATGACATAATTCATGTGCAATGATGTAGGTATTGGGCACACCTATTGTAGTCATTGTTTGGTGCTCCATACCTCCGGGCAAAGTGGTATAACAAACACCATATTTTTCTTTCCAGAATGGATAACGACCATACAATGAGGAAAAATAATCGATAAACAAGCCAAGACTATCGAAATTTGCTTTGTATGCAGGATTAAAAGTAGCAGTATCCGTAAAGAAATTCTGAATCAACATAGAATCTGTACTTCCTGTAAAATGTAGGTACGATTTATACTGTTGATAATGCGACACAGCTACAGATATCAGGTAATAATCTATTAGATAATGCGTCTGCCAATGATATTTCCAATAACCGGGGGTTGTCGTAGAATCTATTCCCAACAAAACACCATTGCTACCATCTGTAACTTGCGCAGGTACTGAGATAAACATATCTACCGAATCTATTTTATCTTGTATAGATTGTTTACAAGGCCACCAGTTTTTAGCTACATACGGATCGCTGACTGTATAGACCATGTGTGTGCCTCCTGCACTTACTGCATGCGTTATCCCATTAAAGAACCCGCCGCCGCCACCCGGCGGCAAGCCATGATAGAATATCTGAACAGTAAACAGACTACCCGATGTCAAGGGTGTAGGTATAGATATTGATCTTACAAAACCCGCAGTAACCGTTACAGGCAACATTGCACCATTCACAAACGCGGAATCAACAACCAAAGTAGTATCTAACTCAAATACATAAGCACCCATTGCGCTGGCAGTAACCTGTGCCTTTGTTGTCACATTACCACTTACATATACCGAAGTATCTGTAAGATTCAAATCAAACTTCAAGTATTTAATATCATAATTATCTTCTCCCGGGTCTGCGATCGTTGTTTTCGCAACGCTCTTTGCCCCTTTCGATGCAGAACAATAACCGGCACCGGCATATAGTTGCACCTGACAAAACAATAAGACTAAAGAAGTAATAAATAACCTGATACGCATAAAGGATGCTTTGTTCGCATAGCAAATTAATACTAATTAACTGAAAGCCGAAAAAAGAATGCACCAGGCAAAAAGCAGCCCGACAGAACTAACTATCGGGCTAGAAACGACATTTCACTGTCAAGCAGGCAGGTTAATAGGGGCCGACTAATATTTATAACGAAGAATGTGTGTTTTTATTTTAAAATTTGCTGAAACATATTTTACAATGAACTATTTTCAGTAGCTATCCTTTTTGCGCATCATAATCTGCTTGCAAGCCCATCCAGAAATCAGCAGGCAAACCCAATTCAGGTTCCAACCTAAATGCTACATCAGGTGTTATACGTTGTTTACCCAAGAGTATATCTATCAGATCTGAAGGAAACATACCTATTTTAATGGCAAAATTCGTGACATCCTGCCCCCTTGCATCTAGTTCATAAATCAATACTTCTCCGGGTCGTAATACTTCATTATCGCTTGCTGGCATACTCAAAAATTTAAAAATCAAACACTTATAACAATGACAATATCTGCTCAACTACATGACTATCTGCTGCTGAAAACCAGGTTGTGGCAGTATCCCTCTTAAACCACGTAAGTTGACGTTTAGCGTAGTTTCGGGAGTTCTGCTTTATCTTATCAACAGCATAGTCCAACGTACAATCACCATCGAAATAGGAGAATAATTCTGAATAGCCTACTGTTTGCAAATTTTTCAAAGCCTTCTGTGAATAAAGCGAACGTACTTCTGCCTCAAGGCCTTGTGACATCATCATATCTACCCGCATATTTATACGACTATACAAAATATCGCGCGGCAACTCCAACCCCACTTTTATAATCTCAAAAGGCCTTGTCTTTATTGTCTTAGTCTGAAACAAGGTAATGCTTTTACCGGTTGACCGCACAAACACCAAAGCTCTCATTAATCTGGCAGGATTCTCCACCTCTCCCTGCACATAAAATGTAGGATCTTCAGCTTGCACAGCTGCTTGTAACCAAGCTATGCCATGCGCTGCATAACCACCATTTACATCTTTTACAATCGCATCATCTACCTGTGGCATTGGGTCTATACCCTCGCATAAAGCCTTGATATATAAACCCGTACCGCCACAAACAACAGCCACGTCATGATTTAAAAATATCTCGTCAAGATACCCAAGCGCAAGACGCTCGTAATCAGCAACGGTTAACGCATCGATAACCGGAAATACATCAACAAAATAATGTTCTACCCCCCCCTGGTCCTGAACTGTTGGCTTGGCTGTGCCAATACTCATTTCTTTATAGCATTGCCGGCTATCTGCCGACAATACAGCAGTTTGCAGTTGCTGCGCTACCGCTACTGCAATGGCCGTTTTACCTACTGCCGTGGGACCTTGTATGAGTATTATTTTTTTCAAGAACAATGTAAAAAGCAACAAGCAAAAAACAGTTAGCTGATAACCACTTTTTGCTTGCCTGAGTTATAATTTTATCAGATAAAATGACACTTAAAAATCTTGACTGCTATCTTCTGCATGACCTTCATCGCCACCGCTGTCGCTACCACCATCTTCACCTTCATCACCAAAACCCTCAGCCATTTCTTCAGCGCCAAGATCATATTTCTCCTCTATCTCCATCAGCTTACTAGGGTTAACACCTTTTATGCCATACTGAGCCGGAGCTACACCTTCTTTACGCAACAGAAAAGGATATACACGTCTATAAGTCTCGTCCTTGCTTACGTTCAGCAATTCTACCATAAAAGTCCACTTCTTACCTGCCGGGTCATAAACGTATATAAACTTCTGCCCAGGAATAGATACCAGTGCAGACACCGGAGTGCGAGTCATAGACAATGCAGGGGCGTCTTTCTTGTTTACCAATACTTCAGAGTTAAACTCTCTTCCATATTGCCATTTATCATTACTCTCATAAAATGAAGCAGGATGCTTACCATCAAACTCGTAAGCCTTCACTATTGCATTGTGAAAGTCGAGATAAGTCTGATTGCCCTGAATCTCTATATCACGATAGGTTAGGTCGTCATCTTCCCAATATATTCTGAATCGAAGTATGGCCATTGTTAGTATTTACGGGGGTAAAAATAATGAATGATTACCGCAGATAGAAGAATTATGTGCGAATGATGAAATAAAATCCTTTATGTTCAGTAATATTGCACTTTATTTTCAGCGTAAGCGTCTGTTTTACATATATTGAAATGGCCAAAATCATTTTAGTAAAAAAAATATATAGACAACACTCAAAAAAATAAATATTCAAAACAAATTTTACTTACCTTTGCAATCCCAAATTTGAATACCATGCCAAAGATGAAAACGCACTCACGTGCGAAAAAGACATTCAGAGTTACCGGTACTGGCAAGATCCGTAGGTACAAAGCTTTTAAGAGTCACTTGTTGACTAAAAAGTCTAAAAGCCGTAAACGCCACTTGCGCATACATGGTCTGGTTCACCCGAGCAACATGCGCTTGGTGAAGAAGATGTTAGTAATGGGTTAGGCCCTCAGCTAGCAATATTCAGGTGAACAGGTAACTGTGAAGTAAACAATTTTATTAAAAGATATTAATTTTAAGATATGCCACGTTCTGTAAATGCAGTAGCATCTCGCGCGAGAAGGAAAAAAATATTAAAGCAAGCTAAAGGTTATTACGGTAAGCGTAAGAACGTTTATACCGTTGCCAAAAACGTACTTGAAAAAGGCTTAGGTTACAAATTTGTAGGTCGTAAGCTGAAGAAGCGCGAATACCGCAGTCTTTGGATCGTTCGTATCAACGCGGCTATCCGTGAAGAAGGTATGAGCTATTCTGAGTTTATGGGTAAGCTTTCTGCTAAAGGAATCGATCTTAACCGTAAAGTATTAGCTGATCTCGCTATGAACGAGCCAGCTACTTTCAAGGCACTTGCTGCTCAGGTAAAGTAATTATTACTTAAATAATTCAACATACAGCCCGCATCGAAAGATGTGGGCTATTTTTGCTTGTGAGTTAGTGTATAAAATATCAAACCATACAGACAAAAAAAGCCTGCATCTTCCGATGCAGGCTGAAAATGAACCATCTACTTATTTTTAGCTATATTATTTCGTTCTATTTTATATCCAAGAATAACTCCATAGTTATAGTTTTTCACATCAAATCGACTATCTGGCGCAGATGATTCAGCGTATAAATTCCGCAAACCAACCTGTAAAAAAGACTTAAAATATATCTTCTCAGATAGCGTAACAATACTTACCATCCTACATCCAAAATCTATTGGCTTTGAAATGAAAAATTGACTACTAGTTGAACTTTCGCCAAATCTCATATCAATTTTTACTCCATTTACATAAACATTACCCTTAAAATAATAAGCGCCATAGATGCCGGCACCAACTGTAATCTTCTTTTTTCTGGTATCAGGTGTAAATAATACACATACAGGAATCTCCAATGAATGAATGGTTGCATTTTCTTCATAACCATAGCTTGCTCGTTTATATCCATTCATTTTATAAAACAAACCACTTTCCAATGCGAGATTTGAACGTAAAAACATATTCAGGTTTACGCCTCCGCAAAGGCTGCCTTTTGCCTGAGTATTAAAAGAAATAAACTCTTGCTTAAGTTTATAGTTAGAAATATTTATACCCATTTCCGGACTAATTACAATTTGAGCAAACAGGCAGGATGGTAACAGCGACAGTGTAAATATGATAAACAATTGTTTCATTAGAATGAGTAGTTTAGTGTAAATAGTACATTAATGAATTTCCTGGAAAAATTGACAGTAAAATAATCATACTTATTTTGAGTAAGGTTTCCGAACGCACCACTATCTTTATAGTTTGGAGCGGAAGTGATATTATAACTTACAATACACCCTACACTCAAAGACGATACGCCAAATGGTGTAACCTGAAATCCTCCATCCGCTGTCGCACTAAATTTTATCCTTGAAACATCCTGAGCAAAATCGTCATGATTTGAACCTATTTTGTCGCTATTGTTTACTTCATTCTGAATAATACGCCCTACACTGTAAGAAGTTATCTTAGTTGCACCTATCGATGCCCCTATAAACATATCGAGATTTGCATTATTAAAATCACGTAGTAACAGGTTCTTACCCAATAATAAAGGCAGTGTAACCTGTGTATAAACAGGTGCAAATGTAAATGCAGATGCATACGTATCAAACCCAACTAGATCAGTCCTTAAAACTAGCTTTGACTTCATAGATAACACCCGCAGCCCTAATGAGAGATACTCATTGTTTGGTAATATATACATGTCATGCCTGTATGCTAAACCCATACTAATACCCCTCACTACCAAATTTGAATTCATTCTACGTGATTCATCAAATTTGAAGTTACCAGTATTATATACACCAACTAGGCGTACTATATTCTTAGTTTGATTGTAGCCCTTTTCTTTACCAAATGCCGACAACGAGATACACAATGTCATGTAAATTGCAAACACTATTTTAAAGATAAATCTCATATATTAGGTTTTAAAGTATTGTTGGTGAAATAATCACCAACAATACTCAATAATTAATTTTTAATAAACTTTTGCCTAGAAATATTACCTCCAACATTAGTAACTATAAAATAAATACCATTGGACATTCCAGCGACATCAATATCCTTTATCGTAGATCTTCCAATTGTGCAATTTCCACTGTAAAGAGATTGCACCAAACGACCACTCAAGTCGTAAACCTTAATATCTACCAAACTATTATCAAGTACTGATAATAAGCTAAGAGATATAATATTATGTGCAGGATTTGGGTATACTTTTACATCTGATAATTTTTCAATTACAGTCGGAATAATTATACCCTTACTTTGAGGTATTCCTGTTGTATCAGGGTTTGTAGTATCTGCTACTATCATTCCTGGTTGAGGTGCACAAAGAGAAAAATCAAAACCACCATCTGTATATTGGACAATACCGTAAGTTTCATTTTTCCCAAGCTTAGCACTAAATTGATGAGTCCCAACAAGATTTTTGAAAGTAATTTATTTATGTGACGAGCAAGTAACCCTAAATGACGGGATAGAAATATTGAATGTTTCATGAGTAATAGTTTAAAAGAAAAGTTAAAATCCATCAATAATTACTGTCAAATTTTATTCTTTTTTTTGACAAAAAGAAATAAAAATATCACAAAAAAGCCTGCATCTTCCGATGCAGGCTGAACTATTTTGCTAGTAATTGTTACCCAATTAGTTAGGCACAGATACCGATATTTTTGACTTAGAATTATTGGCTCTCTCTTGTGCGTCCTTTGCTGCTTTTACAAAACCAACAAACAAT
>CANGMZ010000028.1 GCA_947454715.1 Chitinophagaceae bacterium | reverse complement strand
TTCATTATTTTTCTAACAAATTGATTATCATGATTTTACAATTATTTATAAAAAACCATGTCTTTGTATTTTAACACTCAATTTTGGGTAGCCTGAAATAGCCAAAATACCTTTGTGGTGTAATACGATTAGATTCATCAAGAGATAAATCAGTCTAGTACCCCCCTCTAATCTCATCAAACTACCTTACTTTTGTTTAATTATTTCATAAAATAATTAAACAAAAGTAAACCTTAATTAAACTTATACGCACTATTAAAGTAAACCAATGAAAGGGGTTAAGAAACAAAACTTACCGGAAAAGCAATGTGTGGTATGTAATAAACCATTCACATGGCGAAAAAAATGGGAAAAGAATTGGGAACACGTGCGCTATTGTAGTGATAGATGTAGAGGAAATAAACAAGCAGCGAATGACAACAAATAAAACACTGCGCCTTATTCTTGGCGATCAGTTAAATCGGGAACACAGTTGGTTTAAAAATGTAAATGCAAATGTCACATACTTGCTGATGGAGCTGCGTAGCGAGACTGATTATGCGGCTCACCACATTCAAAAAGTAGTAGGATTCTTTGCTGCTATGCGCGCCTTTGCTCAAGAACTAACAGAGCAGAAGTATAATGTCATTTATATCAAACTAACCGATGCACAGAACCAACAAAGTTTTGATAAGAACTTACTTAACCTGATTGAGCAACATCAATTCACCCATTTTGAATATCAACTGCCAGATGAATACCGACTCAACAAATTGCTGCAAGATTTTACGGCAAAACTGAAGATCACTTATTCAACTTGCGATACCGAACATTTCTTTAGCCAAAGAGATGAATTAGGCAACTTCTTTAAGGGCAAGAAAAGCTTTTTAATGGAAAGCTTTTATCGCTATATGCGTAAAAAGCACAACATATTAATGGATGGAGACAACCCACTAACAGGGCAGTGGAACTACGACAGCGATAACCGAAAAAAACTACCCGCAACTCATAAACCGGTTGCGCCCTATTTATTGCAAAACGATGTGCACGATATTGTAGATGAACTAAACACGACTACTGTAAAAACCATAGGCACCATTGATGCGTACAATTTTGTATGGCCCATTAACAGACAACAGTCCCTCAATTTATTGCGCTTTTTTGTGCAGGAATGTCTGCCGTTATTTGGTACATATCAAGATGCAATGACTACCAATGAATGGTCGCTATATCATTCACGCTTGTCATTTTCATTAAATACAAAAATGATTTCCCCTGCTGAAGTAATAGAGGCTGCTATCGCAGAATGGCAAAGTCGTAATACAGAAATTCTATACAACCAATTAGAAGGTTTTGTCAGACAAATTATTGGCTGGCGAGAGTATATGCGCGGTATCTATTGGCACAAGATGCCGGAATATGCATCCCTTAACTATTTTGAGCATAATGAACCCTTACCCCAATGGTATTGGACAGGCAATACAAAAATGAATTGTCTGAAACACAGTATAAAGCAATCACTGACACACGCCTATGCACATCATATACAGCGGTTAATGATAACAGGAAATTTTGCTCTGTTGGCAGGTGTAAACCCCGATGAAGTTGATGCATGGTACTTAGGCATTTATATTGATGCTTTAGATTGGGTTGAAATTACAAATACACGGGGCATGAGCCAGTTTGCCGATGGTGGAATAGTTGGCACAAAGCCATACGTTAGCTCTGCCAGCTACATTGATAAAATGAGTAATTATTGTAGTTCTTGTTATTACAATAAAGCTAAAAAAACTGGAGATAAAGCTTGCCCATTCAATAGTCTATATTGGCATTTCTACGATAAGCATGAAAGTAAACTAGGCAGCAATCCACGCATACAAATGATGTACAACGTTTGGCGAAAAATGGATCCTGAACAAAAGGCCAACTTGTTGGAACAAGCAAGTATCTATTTACAAAATATCAATCAACTGTGACATGAAGACAGCACTTGTTTGGTTTACAACAGATTTGAGGTTACATGACAACGAGGCTTTAATTAGAGCTATCGAAGATAATGATCAAATTATACCGATATATTGCTTTGATAATAAGCATTATGTCACAACCCCTTATGGTTTCAAGAAAACCGGTGCAATACGAACTCAGTTTGTTTTGCAGGCACTAAAAGATTTAGATAATAATTTGCGACAGATTGGCTCAGGCCTGATAACAGTGGAGGGAAACACCCCTGATGAGTTATATAAACTGGCTGTAAAATATAATGCCATAAAAATATACGCTAAAAAAGAGATTGCCGATGAAGAGCTGCAAGTACAAAAAGCAGTTACAGAAAAGGTAGCATCATTAAATTGTGAGCTGGAAGTATTTGATACAAGTTCTTTATTCGATGTTACTGATCTGCCTTTCTCCATTCAAGAAATCCCCGATGTCTTTACAGATTTTAGAAAAAAAGTAGAGCAGTTATCTAAAGTAAGATTACCGTATGCTAAGCCGAACGCAATCTCATCACCTGCTATACCCCACCTCCATCTACCCGATTTGGCTCACTTAGGTTTTCATCCGGTAACACCGGATACTCGCGCCGCTATTGATTTTTATGGTGGCGAGAGCAGTGCAGTGGCAAGAGTACACTATTATTTTGAAGAGAGTAAAAAGGTATCTACATACAAAGAAACCCGCAACCAATTATTGGGGGCAGATTATTCAACAAAGTTCTCAGCATGGTTGGCCTTAGGTTGTTTGTCGCCAAGATATATTTACCAAGCGCTCAAACAATATGAGCAAATGCACGAAGCCAATGAATCTACTTATTGGGTAGTCTTTGAATTATTATGGAGAGATTATTTCCGGCTTATGCTTATGAAATTCGGAACAAAGTTCTTCTTAAAGAATGGCATAAACGGCAAGTATGATAGAGTAGGCACTCACAATAATAAGAAGCTGATGAGTTGGGTAAATGGCGAAACAGGGGTTGATTTTGTAGATGCTAATATGCTCGAATTGAAACTCACTGGCTTTATGAGTAATAGAGGCAGACAGAACGTAGCAAGTTTTCTTTGCAACGATTTAAAACTTGATTGGCGATATGGTGCAGCATACTTCGAGCAGCAATTAATAGATTATGATGTCTGCAGTAACTGGGGCAACTGGGCATACATTGCAGGTGTTGGCAACGACCCCAGACCAAACAGATATTTCAACATTCAAAAACAAGCGGCGCAATATGATGCCGATAAACAATTTAGAAAACTATGGTGCAGGAGTTATGATTAGGGGAAAGGTTGCATGGGAACATTTAAACATATTGATTGCATCAATACCCTTAAAAAGTCTTTAAAATAATTTTATCCACGCTCATTGCTTAACTTTATAAAAAAGGAATAATTCATGAAAAAGGGAATTTGGAATCAAGTGTTGACCTATTTCTACATACGCAAAAGAGATGCAAACGATCCTCAGAACATAAATATAAAGATGATGCACGGCATGAACCGCATATCACTATTTATGTTTCTCATTGGTATTATAGTTATGCTATTCCGTATTTTCAGGAAATAAGAGCAACAATTTCCTCTGCGGCCTTGGTCGATGCGTGTGTATCACCTAATTTATGCCAAAGTTCGGCATAGTCCTTGACCATCTGCTTTTTGTAGTTCGTGTCCTGTAGTATCTCATTGAGTGAAGCTACAAGCTGTTGCTCGTTTAGCTCGTTCTGTATCAACTCTCTGATTACGGGCTTATCCATAATCAGATTCACAAGAGATATGTATTTAATATTCACCAGCTTCTTTGCCAACCAAAAAGAAATAGGGTTTCCTTTATAACACACTACTTCCGGCACACCAAACAAAGCAGTCTCTAGTGTTGCTGTGCCACTTGTCACTAATGCAGCCGCACTTTGGCGTAGCAGGTTATAAGTATTACCCTTTACCATTTTTACAGGTCTGTTGCCTATTATTTCAGTATACAGACTTTCTGGTTGAGATGGGGCTTGTGCTATAATAAATTCATAATCAGGAAAGTGTGCCACCATAAGTAGCATTACTGGCAGCTTAGCTTTAATCTCTTGGCTACGACTACCGGGCAGCAATGCAATAATTGGCTTTTGAGACAGGGGCTGCGAAACAGGTACACTCTGCTCATCTGTCACTACCTCTATCAGCGGATGCCCAACATAGATAGCTTTATAATTCCATTTTTTATAAAACGCTTCTTCAAATGGCAATATTACCAGCATTTTATCTACATCTCTTTTCAGCTTTATCACACGCTTTTCTTTCCATGCCCACACTTGCGGAGAGATATAGTAAACGATTTTTATTCCTTCTTTCTTTGCCCACTCTGCAATGCGCATATTAAACCCGGGGTAGTCAATTAAGACCAATACATCAGGTTTGTAACTAAGAATATCTTTTTTGCAAGTGTCTATATTTTTAAGAATAGTAGGTAAGTGCATGATCACTTCTACAAATCCCATAAAAGCCAGTTCTCTGTAGTGTTTAACAAGCGTAGCTCCGGCGGCCTCCATGCGGTCGCCTCCCCAACAGCGTATGTCTGCATGAGCATCTTTATGGTGTATTGCCTTGATAAGGTTACTACCATGCAGGTCTCCGCTTGCCTCACCGGCTATTATATAATAGCGCATATTTTACCAAACGTATCTTACCAGAATAATAAAAACAGCATACAGCATTGTAGCCACAACTACACCCCTCGAGGCATTATCGTACCGTTTGCTGTTGAAAAAGAGAAAAGGAATAAGATTTACCAGCAAACTGAGTGATATTACTTTAAATGCCATGTCGTGGCTATGCACAAGTCTGTGTAAATAGTCGCCAAACTCCTCGTTTTTGAACCACGCAAACTTCATGACTGTAACTCCTAATAACGGTGCTACAAGACCTATAAAAAAACCAATCAGCGGATTGTTGACTTTCATAACAAATAAATATCGTGCAATATACAACGAGAGTAGTGTATTTAATGAGTCATAACGTTAAAAACCGAAACCTACCCGGAATACAAAGCCGGGGCAATTATTTTCTACTTATAAAAATGGCACGCTTGTTGATTTAATGACAAGAAATTAATCATCTTAAAAAAATATTTACTATTCTTGCACTTACAAAACAGTTGTATTATGAAAAAGAACTTACTATTATGTTTATTGGTGGCTATATCACCGGTTTTATCTTTTGCGCAAGGCTGTCTCACCATTTTTTCTGAAGATGGAGATCGCTTCTATTTAGTTTTAAATGGCATAAAGCAAAATGCAATGCCACAAACTAATGTTCGTGTAGATGGTCTTACAAGTCAGTTTTACTCCGCTAAAATTCTTTTTGAAGATGGTAGCAAACCGGAAATCACAAAAAGCATTCCTGTGACAGACCCTGGCACAAGTAATTTTGCAGATGTTACATATAAGATAAAAAGAACAAAAGATGGCGAATTGAAATTGAGATATTTCGGCGCAACGCCTGTTCCGGTAAATTATGCCCCACCTGCAGATATGTATGTTGTTCATTATGGACAGGCAGCACCTCCTCCACCTCCGGTTGCAGCAAGCACTGTTACCCAGACTACCTACACTACCACAACAACAAACCCTACCGGCGCATCAGTTAATGTAAACGGTGGTGGCTTAAATATGAACGTAAATATCGGTGATGGTACTAACGGTGGTGGTTTAAATATGAACGTAAACCTCAATGACCGTGGCATGAACGTAGGTACATCACAAAGCACTGTTACTACAACCACAACAACAAGCAGTAGCAGCACTGTTACAGACAACGGATATAACACGGCTCCTCCACCCCCACCTACAAAAGCAGGTTGCACTTACCCAATGGATATGAATAGCTTTGGCGAAGCAAAGAAAACTATTGCAAATGCCAGCTTTGAAGACACAAAACTGTCAACTGCTAAAAGTATTTTAGCGGCTAATTGTGTAAGCACAGATCAGGTAATTGCTATATGTAAAATGTTTAGCTATGAAGAGTCAAAGCTTGATTTTGCAAAATTTGCTTATCCTAAAACAACTGATCGTGGTAACTACTTTAAAGTTGGTAATGTTTTCAGTTTTGATGCAAGCAAAACTGAATTGAATGAGTTCATCAATCAATAAAATACATATTAATCAAGAAATATTCCATACTATTATAAGACAGTTATTTAATACTATATCTTTGCTCTTCACTCAAGTGAGCAGCCTGCGCCAGCAACACCATTATAAGCAGACATGATTATACATATTGTTTTTTTATTTTTTTATTTTGTATTTGGTAGTGAAATACCTACCGAATATTTGATTGTTGTAGCTATTATTGAAGCTACGCTTGCGCTTACATACCAAATTCGAAAAAATAAAGACTATGTTACCTCCTATACAGTAAATCTTGTTGCTCTTGTACTAGTAAATTTGGGAAATATTTCACTGCTACATAGAATAGATACAGGAACAAATTACATGTATTCATTTGCATCTAATGTAGACATTCCCCAAGCTGCTTTGATTTGGTGCGCAGGCAACTCTGTATATTTTATTGGTTATCAGGTGTTTTCCCAAAAAAGCCTGCCAAAAATTAATTTTAATTTTGATGCAAAGGCAGTTGCTAAAATATTTTATTTTATATTTTCTATTACGTTACTTTTTTTAACCCCATTAGGATCTCTTGTTTCAGCATTAGGTTCTATTTCTAAAATATTTTTACTCGCTGGTAGTATTGGGATTCTGTTCTTCGCTCGTTTGTGGGCAGCTGAAAACAATAAAACATACAGAAACTATGCATTGATTTTGTTTTTTATTGAGACAATTTCGGCTATGTTGCATGCCTATTTGAGAGCAGCGATTATATTGCCAACGGTTGTATTTATGGCTGGTTATTTTGCCGGGCTTGGAAATATAAAATATCTTTTTACATATAGAATAATACCTTTTTTAATATGGATTGCGATGTTTATCAATGTATTCTCAACATTGGGACAATCCAGATCAAGCTTTGGTACTGCTATCGTAAATGAATATTTTTCATTTGACGATGATGAGCAACAGGTTCAGTTTGATGATGTCTATAATGAACAAACAGACAGAGGAGGGTTTCTTGATCGGTCAGCTTCATTGGCACAAGGATCTAGTATAGTTAAACTTGTTAAAAGTCACGGCTTTTATGAAGGGGCAGCGTCTGCACCTTTGTTTTATGCCTTTATTCCTAGATTTCTTTGGCCAGACAAACCTAAAGTTGCTTTGGGGCAGTGGTTTGCCGTTGAGATTGGAGCAGGATATGTTAATGATGGGGTAGTAAATAATTCTATAAATATGACGATCCCCGCCGAGTTATATCTGGATTATGGATGGTTAGGCGTTTTTATTGGCTGTTTTTTGTTCGGTGGTTTCGTTTCTTCACTTTGGAATTCTACAATGTTCAATGACTCAAATTACAATTTATACGGCGCCATATATGGAGGGTATATATTGGTTATGTCATTTATTGGAATGAGCGGAGACCTTCAAATTCTGATTACATTTATTTCTACTTACATTGTATTTCTAATACTTAAAAAAATCACATGCGCATACTTTGTATAGGTCCTTTGTGGAGAGGAAGTAACGCGGGAGGATTATTTAAAGCGCTCAGCAGAAAAGGCTGCATGATAGAAGTAGTTGATGAATTCTATTTCGTTAGCTTGAACACCAAAAACAAGGTGACAAAGGTTTTAGAGCGTATCATCCGTCCAAGGCAAGTAGAAGAATTCAATAATAATATTAAGAATAAAATAAAACTGTTTAAGCCCGATGTAATATTGGTGTATAAAGGCACTTTTGTTATGGCGGAAACATTGATATATGCAAAAGAATACAACTGTAAACTGGCATTATTCTTCCCTGATGTGAGTACAACCGCTCATGGCCCATATATCCCTGCTTGTATTCCATATTATGAGCAGATATTCACCACAAAAACATTTGGCATTAAAGATATGGGTGAAAAGTATGGTGTGAAGAACATGCAATTCATCCCACATGGCTACGATCCGGAGATTCATAGAATAATCCCTATAACAGACAAAGAGCTATCATTTTTTGGTAACGATGCCTCTTTTATTGGTACCTGGTCGCCTAAAAAAGAAAAGTGGCTCAGCTACATTAAAGAGAATATACCCGGAATTGACCTGAAAATATGGGGCGGGCAATGGTCTAAATCAACATCTGCAATTTTGAAAGATAGCATACAAGGTACTGAGATATTGGGCGACCTCTATGCTATGGCAATACAATGTTCTAAAATTAATCTGGGTATATTGTCCGAACAAAGAATCGGCTCATCCTCAGGCGATCTTATTACTTCACGAACTTTTCATATTCCGGGAGCAGGAGGGTTTATGCTCCATGAGCGCAACGAAGAGTCACTTAACTGTTTTGTGGAAAATGAAGAAGCCGCATTCTTTGATGGGCCTGAAGAAATGGTTGCACAAATAAAAAGATTTCTACCTGATGCAGAAACACGTGATGCCATAAGAATGGCTGGTCATAGAAGAGCATTGGCAGAGCATTCGCTCGATGCAAGAGCCCAAACGGTAATGAACTACCTTAATAAAATGTAATTTTTCTTATTCATTTCATTGCCCGGCTGCATTAGGCAATTGCCGGCAATGTTTATATTTTTGTGATACTATGGCAAATGAAAATAAGTTGCAGGCAATTATCGGCCACTGCAAAGAATATGGATTTATCTTTCAATCAAGTGAAATATATGATGGTCTGAGTGCTGTTTACGACTATGGTCAATACGGTGCAGAACTCAAGAAAAATATCCGTGACTACTGGTGGCGCAGTATGACACAGATGCAGGATAATATAGTAGGTATTGATGCTGCTATTTTCATGCACCCTACAGTTTGGAAAGCAAGCGGGCACGTTGATAATTTCAGCGACCCTATGATTGACAATAAAGACAGTCAAAAACGATACAGAGTAGATCACCTTATCGAAGGGTATGTGGAAACGCTGGATAAAGAGAAAGGCGATGCTATTTTACACCAGATGGAATTATTGCTTGAAGCAAATGATTTCGCAGGCTTGAAACAATTAATTGAAGATCACAAAATTAGCTGCGCTATTAGTGGTACTTGTAACTGGACAGATGTACGCCAGTTCAATCTTATGTTCTCCACAGAAATGGGTTCTGTAGCTGATGAAGCAAACGTAGTATATCTGCGCCCGGAAACTGCACAGGGAATCTTTGTTAACTTTCTAAATGTGCAGAAAACCGGTAGAATGAAAATTCCTTTCGGTATTGCTCAAACAGGTAAGGCGTTCAGAAACGAAATCGTTGCACGTGGTTTTATTTTCCGTATGCGTGAGTTTGAACAAATGGAAATGCAGTTTTTCGTAAAGCCGGGCACTCAAAAGGAATGGTACGAATACTGGAAAGAAACTCGCATGAAGTGGCACCTTAGTTTAGGTATAGCTGCTGATAAATATAAGTTCCACGACCACGTAAAGTTGGCACACTATGCCGATATGGCTTGCGATATTGAGTACGATTTCCCAATGGGATTCAAAGAAGTAGAAGGTGTGCATAGCCGCACAGATTTTGACCTGAAGCAACATCAGCAATTCAGCGGAAAGAAGCTCACTTACTTCGATACCGAGATCAATCAGCATTATGTCCCTTATGTTATTGAAACATCTATAGGGCTTGATCGCACCGTAATGATGATACTCAGCGAGGCTTATGTAGAAGAAGATCTGAGTACTGAAGAAAAGCAAGATAGCCGTGTGGTGCTGAAGTTCCCACCAATGTTGGCACCTATCAAACTGGCTGTTCTTCCGCTCACTAAAAAAGATGGTTTGCCAGAACTAGCTCGCGAATTAATCAACGAGTGCAAAACTCAGTTCAGATGCTTCTATGAAGAGAAAGATAGTATTGGGAAACGCTATCGCCGAATGGACGCTCTGGGTACACCATTCTGTGTAACTATTGATCATCAAACTAAAGAAGATGGAACAGTTACTATCCGTTACAGAGATACAATGCTACAAGAGCGCATTGCATTGGCAGATGTCAAGAAGTTGGTAATGGAGAAAGTAGAAATGTTTAAATAAACAACTGATATACAGACTAACAATAACAGCCACCTGCTCGGGTGGCTGTTATTGTTTAAGAAATATCTAAATTCAGAATTATTGTTATTGCAAGGGTTAACTGATTTTAAGAACAGCCTATTTATAAATCAATACTTCGTTTCTGCCATCACTCGTTTTGCAAGCGCGGTACATTCCTTCACTGTTAAATGGCATTTCTATATTGCCATCTTTATCTAACGCAATAAGCCCACCTTCACCGCCTATTTTCACTAACTTATCATGTACCACAATGTTGCACGCTTCTTTCAGAGATAAACCCTTGTAGTCTACCAGACACGAAATATCATAAGCCACTACTGAGCGTATAAACAACTCTCCTACACCCGTACATGATATTGCACAAGTATTGTTATTAGCATACGTGCCCGCACCTATTACAGGGCTATCGCCAATACGCCCAAATTTTTTGTTAGTAAGTCCCCCTGTGCTGGTTGCAGCGGCAAGGTTGCCATTCATATCCAGTGCCACTGCACCTACAGTACCAAACTTCTTATCCGTCTTATCTTTTTCTGTATGGTCTAGCTGCACTACACCTTCTTTCAGTGCATCTTGCCACTGTTGATAACGTTGTGCTGTATAGAAATAAGCATCATCTTCCATTTTCATGCCCTGAGCTTTTGCAAACTCCTCTGCACCTAATCCTGCAAGCATCACATGCCCGCTATGTTCCATCACTGCTCTGGCTACTTGCACCGGGTTTTTTGCATGTGCTATACCACATACTGCACCGGCCTCAAGTGTTTTCCCATCCATAATAGCCGCATCCATTTCATGCAATCCTATATGGTTAAAAACACTTCCCTTACCTGCATTAAACAACGGAAAATCTTCCAGACTGCTTACCGCTGCTTCTATAGCATCTACGGCGCTGCCACCGGCTGCCAAAATGCTGTAACCCGCATCAATTGCCTGCTGCAATCCATTTTCATACTGTAGTTGCAGTTCAGTGGTCATTGTGCTGCGCAATATCGTTCCGGCACCGCCATGTATGACAATGCAATATTTTTGTGTCATATACTTGAAATGATGTTAGTCTTGTTGAATTGCTAAAAGTAATATTTCTTAATGAAGGGAATTCCTTTATTGCCTGCTAAGTTGTTTGTATTCTTCGTTCGATATGATTCTGTAATCCTCAGGAATCCGAAACATAGAGTTCTCTACCGGCTCTTCGCTGATAGATTCTACTTCCATCTGCATTGAGAAACCGCGGGCATCATCTTTATAACTATACATAAGCGGAATGAAGCGCGCATCCGGGAAACGTTCAAAAGCAATACTTTTTTCCGCATACCAGTCTTTGTTGAGATAAAGTTCTGACGACATTCCATTTTTATATCTCACCAGGCTTTTTATACCCTTCTTACCGGCAAACATTTTTTCTTTTCCGGTCTCTTCAGTAATCGAGTAACCTTTATACTGTTTTTGGCGTTCTGTCATCTCTTCCATAGAGAGTTGTATTGCAAACATTTTTCCGTTTTTGTTGCGGAGGGAGTAGATAGTATTATTGTTCGTATTGATCAATACTATATCCTGAAACCCATTGGTAAGTTTAAGCTCTTTCCTTATTTGCCCGTTTTTGAAAGTAAAGGTGTAAGTGCCGTTATAGGCTTTGTTATCAGCAGCCTCAAATGTTACTTTATACTTTATTGTGCCTTCTATAAATGGCTTCTGCCCTATAGCTACAAGCACCGGAAGCAGAAAGGCAATTAATAATAGAAGCACTTTATTGTTCATGGCGAAAGATATGTATGAAGTTTTTGATCAAGGACCAATTATGATACAATTTACGCAATATGTACAATTCACAATGCTTTTGGTTAAATTATATTTACCACAGGTTTGCCGATGCATTAGAATTCGTACATTGCTACTTGATACTATAATAAGTTGTGCGTCATGATTTTTCTGAAAAAAATAACTAAGGCTAAGGGGTTTATTGCAGGTGTAACATTATCTGCTACTGCATTTTTCTTTATACATGCCAAATCTTCAGACGATCCTTATTTCGAGATCTCCAAAAATCTTGATATTTACACCAGCCTATTCAAAGAGTTAAATACTTATTACGTAGACCCTATTGAACCCGGAAAACTCGTAAAAACAGGCGTTGACGCTATGCTCGAAGATCTGGACCCATATACTAATTATATCACCGAATCTGATGTGGAAGACTATGAATTCATGACCACCGGAAAATATGGTGGTATTGGCGCTAACATGCACCGCAAGGGTGATGATATTTTCATAGGCGATGTATATGAAAACAGCCCGGCTCAAAAGGCCGGCCTGCATCCCGGAGATATTGTCCTTTCTGTTGACAATCAATCAGTAAAAGGAAAAAGTGTAGATGATTTGAGTCTTTTACTCAAAGGGTCACCGGGCACACAGCTGACCTTGACAGTAAAAGATGCTTACACAAGTGCCGAATCAAAGAAAATGATCACCCGTGGAGAAATCGAAATATCGAGCGTGCCTTATGCTACATTGATGGGACCACAGAAAAATATTGCTTATGTGAAACTTACTCAGTTCACACAAGGTTGCGCGCGCCAGGTACGAAATGCTTATGACAGCCTCCAGAAAGTACAGCCGAGCCTCAAAGGGCTTGTACTTGACCTGCGCAATAACCCGGGAGGACTTGTTGATGAGGCGGTAAACATTTGTAACATATTTGTAGACAGAGACCAGACCGTAGTAAATACCAGAGGTAAGATCGCAGATATGGATAAAGAGTATAAAACATCAGGAGCGGTATGGAACAAAGACTTGCCACTTACAGTGTTGGTTAATAAATCTTCTGCTTCAGCATCAGAAATAGTTGCCGGTACAATGCAGGATATTGACAGAGGGGTAATTATTGGCGAACGTTCTTATGGTAAAGGTTTGGTGCAGGTAACTCGTCCGCTGGGATTCAATGCACATCTTAAACTCACCATTGCTCGTTATTATACCCCAAGTGGTCGTTGCATACAGGCGCTAGATTACACCCACCGTAATGCCGACCATACGGTAAATACTTTTGCAGACTCTTTGAAAAAATCATACAAAACACGCAATGGTCGTACAGTGCTTAGTGGTGGTGGTATAGAGCCAGATGTGAAACTGAAAGATGACCCAATGGCTCAGGTCGCGGTGACGCTTTACGTTAAAAACTACCTGTTCGACTATGCTACAGACTATGCAGGAAAACACAAAACAATAGCAGAACCATCAAAATTTGCGCTCACTGACGCAGAGTTTGCTGATTTTACAAAATGGTTAGATAAGAAAGATTACTCCTATAAAACAGAAACTGAATCAGAGTTGGACTCCCTAAAGGCAAAAGCAGTAAAGGAAAAGTATTTTGATGAGTCAAAAGCTGAATTTGATGCACTAAAAGCGAAACTGTCTCATGACAAAAAGCAAGATTTGCTGAAAAACAAAGAATCTGTTAAGCAAATGCTTGAAAACGAAATAGTTTCCCGCTACTATTTTAATCGCGGTCGCATTGCTCAAAACATGACACACGATAAGCAGCTAGACAAGGCATTATCATTATTAATGGCACCTGCTGAGTATAATGTATTACTTACTGGCAAGAAGTAAGTTAAGCTCTCTTAAAATCACTTCAAGTTCAGATAATATCATTGCAGTAGCACCCCATATTATTGTGTTATCCTCCAGTATGTATGCATTCACTTTGAGGCTCATACCGGGCATTTTGGGCGAGGTAACACTGGTTATCGCTTTACGTTCCGGGTGGAACAAACTTTTTACAGGCACTTCAATAATATATGAAACCTCTTGCTGACTGAGGTTGTATGCAGGGCGTTGTGCTGCATAGCCAAGATATGGATAAACATTAAAGTTACTCACGGGTATGTATAATGATGTAAGTGCACCAAGTATATCTACTTCATCAGACATTACACCAACCTCTTCCTGAGCCTCTCGTAGCGCAGTTGCCCGGTAGTTAGCGTCAGCTGGCTCATAACTGCCGCCCGGAAAACTCACCTGCCCGCTGTGCGCCGTATTGTCCTCCCTTCGTTTCATAAACAAAATATGTGGTTCCCCATCAACCGGAAATATAAGACATAGCACTGCACTTGGGCGTGCATTTTCAGGTATAACAGGGGGCATTACTCTTACCCTGCCCATCATTAGTTCTTGAGCTTTAATGCCGGGAAGTGGCTCTTTTAGCCGGTCTCTTAATAGTTCTATCAATTGCAATTCCACAAGTATTCTATTATTACGAAGTTAGGAATTAGCACCCTATATGATGCGTTTTTTCTAATTCGACACATCACACTTTGTTTACAAAATTATATATGGAAACACTATACCTTTGCACACTGAATTGCATATATTTATTCTTGATAACCCCATTAGATTATATTGTCAGACATTAAAGCACTATACAACAAGGTCCCCAAGCTTATCAGGTCTTTCCTGTTGAGGGCGTTGCTTATATTTATTGGCTGGCAGTTGTTATATAGTTTTTTACTGGTGCCAATAAGAATACCGGATCGACAGTTAACCAATATTACCTGCTTTTCCACCGCTAAACTACTATCTGTATTTTATGATAATGTAGGAACAATCTACACACACAATAATGCAACTCGGTCAGCTATCATTACTGTTAATGGTCATGGCGTTTTAGGTATTCTTGACCCTTGTAACGCACTGGATATTATTGTGCTGTATATTTCTTTTCTCTTTTGTTTCCCGGGTACAATGAGCAGAAGAATTATGTTCATTATTATTGGGTTGCCTTATATTTACTTCATCAACACTATACGCTGTGCGCTCATAGCATGGCTAAATATGGCGCATAAAGGCTGGGTAGATATCAGCCATCATTACATTTTTACTGCTTCAGTTTACCTGCTGGTTTTCTATTTGTGGACCATATACACGAAAAAAGACACAGCCAATGCAGGGTAGGTCAATGTTCATCGTTTCGCTAATTGTTATCATTCTAATTAGTTGGGCCAATGTAGATTATTTCGGCACAGCTAAGACAAATATCTTTAGCCCTATTGTTAATCAGGGAGTACATCTGATCGCTTTTTTCACAACAGCAGCTATAGGTTACATCAACTGGAGAAAGCAGGAAAAATGGGTCGGGTATTTGTGGGTCGGGCTATATGTACTTGCAATAATAGTATTCCTTTTGAGTGTCACTATACACCACTTTTCGGGCAATATGTTAGTTTTAAGAGCCGGCACAGGCATACGAAACAGATTTACTGAGCCTATTGTATTTCTGGTCTTCTTTCTACTCCTTCAGCTTTCTTCAAAATTGAAAAATCAGGTGAATTAGTCATTACTTAAAAAAATAACGACCTGCATATCTTCGGTATGCAGGTCGTTATTTGTAAATGGCAGTCACTGTTAAAAGAACGTATAATCTCGGCGAGGCGAGTTAATACGCACACCCAAATAAACATAATTTGTCGTGAGCGGACCCGATGGGTCATAACCTACTGACGAATACCCATTGTAAACATTAGAAACATTCTCAAATTTGCGGAAAACAGTGCCAGCATCTATAAACAAGTTGCGCGCTGCCTGATAAGAAATATTTAGATTGATGCTCGTTACCTGACTCTTTGGCCCATTAACCATCTTTACACCATAGTCGTTTTTGCGAGTAGTATATGCTTTAAACACGTCATTACCGTAATTTGCAGTACCGGTATCTACACCCTTAATATAATACATCCCTTTTAGGGTTATCATTAAGTTTTTGGTCGGTTGGTAGCGTGCAATACCTATTGTTTTGATAAAGCCTGATCCTAATGGATCTGCCAATGGCTGGTTGTAATTGGTGTAATTGGCAATAGTATCCTTAGCACTATATGCATAAGGGCGCACCATATCCAACTCAGCCTGAAGATCCAGATTTTTAATGCCCAGGGCATTAAAATATTTACCACCCAACTGAATACCATATTTATTGCCATACCAGCCCTTACCACTCACCAATTCAGATGCTTTAAACTCATTCAGCATAAACTGTCCATAAAATTGTAAATGCTTTGCGGCAATGGCCTTAAACGACCAACCAATCAACGACTTATCACCGCTACCATTAAAATTATTTGCAGCTAATGTGAAGGCAACGGGGTTTAAATAATTTACCTCATATCCATTGGTTCTGTCAAATACTATAGATTCAAAGTAACTAATATTCAACCATCTTGCTGCATTGTAAGAGATGAAGTGCATAGTAGCATATTTATGCTGGTATTGCTCATCTCCGTTTAGTTTATTATACTGCCCTGTAAGTTGCAAGTACAACGCTTCGTAGTTCAAACGCCACACTCTGGCACGCAATTTAAGGAAAGTCATATTTGATGAGTAGTCACTCAGAAACAAGCTGGTAACCCCATCTCCTATGAAATTTTTGCCATTACCAAAAGTCACACTAACCTTGTCTTTTACTGCAGCAAAATCTATATAACCACTCGCATTATAATAATCGAAATTTGCGCCTCGTTTATTGGGTGCCAGAAAGTAATCTCCTCCCGGTACAGACATGTGTTGTCCGTCCTTCATTGCATAATTATACACATAGCCCGGTAGCGACTCCTGATTATCCGTAAGCATTGTGTAAAAGCCCAATCGCTTACCTATCCATCCTCTGAATTCAAGATCATGACTATTGAACAAATGGTATCCTGTTAAGCCTTTTACCGATGCACTACCCACACCAGTATTATTCTCCTGAGTAGACACCAAATTCAACACAGGATTGATAATGAGCATAAAATCCTTGGTTTTAACAAGCCCCATGTTATATCGGTCCTTATATATCTTTTTAAACAGTGGGTGTTTTGACTTGATGAACCCATTCTCATCTGGGGTCCATTCTCCGTTTTCAGCAATCAATTGCCTCATATTAAAGAGGTCTATCTTACTGAATCGCTTGTTATAAGTGCTGTCTGCAATACCTGCGTTTATAGTTTGCACAAACTGTACTGCGTTCTTCCGAGACTCTACTTTGTCACTCAGGTTCAGGCTATCGCATAAACGACCGGAACGGGTCTCTAATCTATCAAGCAGCAGATAATCATCTGACCCCAACGGAATGTAGGTGTTTTGCGCTGACGCACAATAACTTGCAAAGAAGAGACTAATAAGTAAGTATGCTTTTTTATGCATAAAGGTGTTTTACAGATATGTAAATTGTAGATTTGCACTACAAAATTAAGCGTTATTAACTAATGCAAAGAATTTAGCAATATGACTCCTGTATTAATAAAGAATGTAACTGTTGTAAATGAAGGTGTTAGCAAAGTGGCTGATGTATTATTGAAAGACGGATTGATCGATAAAATTGGGTCAAACCTGTCTTATTCCGGAAATTGCCGGGAGATAAATGGTGAAGGTTTGCATTTGCTGCCCGGTGTAATAGACGATCAGGTACACTTCAGAGAACCAGGCCTCACTCACAAGGCTACAATTGGCACAGAAGCCCGTGCTGCTGTAGCTGGAGGTACTACTTCCTTTATGGAAATGCCCAATACAAATCCGCCTGCGCTTACACAACAGCTATTAGAAGATAAATACAATATTGCTGCAGCAACATCTATCGCTAATTATTCTTTCTTCATGGGCGTTTCTAATACAAATGCCGACGAGGTGTTGCGCACAAATGAAAAAAAGAATGATGTTTGCGGTGTTAAAATATTTATGGGATCAAGCACCGGTGATATGTTGGTAGATAATTACCTCACACTGGGGAAAATATTCTCTGAGTCAGAATTACTTATTGCAACCCACTGTGAAGACGAACGTGTAATCCATGACAATAAGGCACTGTATCCAGATGCCAATGACGCCTCGTTCCACCCGAAAATAAGGAATACGGAGGCTTGTTTTGCAAGCTCCTTTTCGGCTGTTCAGTTGGCTATGATGCACAATACCCGCTTACACATACTGCATATTTCTACTGCAAAGGAATTGCAATTGTTCACAAATATGTTCCCGCTTACCGATAAGCGTATCACATCAGAGGTTTGTGTACATCATCTGCATTTTACTGCCGATGACTATGCGCAATATGGTAATCTGATAAAATGTAACCCTGCCATAAAGGCTCCTGAAAATAAAGCTGCACTTTGGGAAGCGCTCCTCGATGATAGACTAGATATTATAGCTACAGATCATGCCCCCCACACATGGGAAGAAAAGCAGCTGCCATATCAGCAAGCACCCGCTGGAGTGCCATTGGTGCAACATTCACTTATTCTCATGTTACAATATGCAAAAGCAGGTAAGCTAACAATAGAAAAAGTAGTTGAGAAAATGTGTCATGCACCGGCACAGTGTTTCCAGATTGATAAGCGTGGTTATATAAGAGAGGGATATCATGCTGATTTGGTTCTCGTAAATATGAATGAATCATATACCGTGAGTAAGCAAAATATACTTTACAAATGTGGTTGGTCTCCTTTTGAAGGGCATCAGTTCCCGGCAAGTGTACACAGCACATTTGTAAATGGAAATATTGTTTATGAAAATGGGCAAATAAATGAAGTAGCGGTAGGGCAACGCATGAGATTTGCGAGATAATACTCCATTTTTAAACTTACACTTAATACAAATATGTAATTAAATGTAAGTTATTTACAAATTTAATATTATTAAATTTGTACTTTTCTACAACATGCTAGTAGTTATTAAAACTGGTCACTATTTTTGCGCCAAGCCAGAGAATTCATTTTGAAGTAATTAGGCATATAATGTCTATCAGCGTTTTTTGGTGTAAAATTGAATTATGAAAAAAAATACATGGGTTAATGGTTTAGATAGTCTTCGCTTTTTTCTTGCGTTAGTTGTAGTACTATCCCACATGCCAAACCCTATTGCAATTACACTAAAAGCTAGCAATCACTATATTTTTAAAAGCATTGGTTATTTTATTACTCCAATGTTCAACGGCGTAGGAGCGGTGATTGCTTTCTTTATCATATCAGGCTTTGTTATTCATTACCCAAATAAAAACAAGAAAATTGATTATTGGAAATTTTTAATTCGGCGTTGGGTACGGTTGGGTATACCTATGATAGTAGTCTCTGTATTTACAATTCATTACGGCATATTTGCTAAAATACCCATCTGGAGTTTATACTGTGAACTAATATATTATACCCTTTATCCATTATTAGTTAAAACTAAGATTAGCTGGAATATTATTTTCTGGTTAGCCTTTGGTATTGCAAGCACACTCATTGTTACACTTTGCTATCCTGACATTCAGTCTCTTATATATCAAAAAAATCTACACTTTTTTGGCAGTTACTGGCAATTGGGTACTGAGCTTACTTGGGCCATTGGTTTGCCATGCTGGTTGCTAGGGGTAATACTTGCAGAGCATATCGATTCTTATACTTACAAGGTAACCGCATTGAACATTTATACCTGGAGAGCCGTTGTTTTGTTAACTAGTATGGTTATACAAATTGCTAGGTATAAATATTTTCTGAGTTGGATAGTATCCATGAACCTCTTCGCGTTTCTTCTGTTTTTTTGGCTTCGTAACGAAATTATATATTATAGAGATCACAAATCTGTTCCGTTTTTTGAGCGACTAGGTAAGTTTTCATACTCCTTATACCTTACTCATGAATTAGTAGTAATGGGGCTTATGTTCTATATCCCTTTTAATTTTTATACTTACTTATTGTATATACTACTCTGCGTGGCATCATCTTATATTATTTATCTTTTTCTGGAAAAGCCATCTCATCTATTAGCCCAAAAAATAAGTACATTCAAAAAAAGTGTTGATAATAACTCCTCGTTATCTAAATGATGTTTTTTTAGTTATGGAAAGAGGTGTTTTTTTGCATCTTTATATATGCCTAGCAGCACCAAATAGATAATGCAGAACGACAAAATAACACTTAAAGACCTCTCTATATGTACTGCCGACGGCAACGGTGGCGTTTTTGGTCTTATTGACCGAACCACCTCATTAGTTGGTAAGGATATGCTCAAACGGCATATTCATCACCCACCCGATACTGCTGATGCACTTATTGCCACACGCAATGCCATACAGTTTTGGTGCATGCATGCCGATCTGTGGCCGCAGATTATCTCTAACGGAACTATCATTATGTTGGAGAAATTCTTTGAATCTGCAGATAATGTGAGTGCGCCACCTACCGGCATTACACTCATGATGGGGGCAATGTTGCAAAAAATGCTGAATAAGCAACAGTACTTTCTTACCCGGTTTTCTCTTGCTCACTTAGCTGATTTTCTGAAAGGATGCAGCCAGTTGGCGGAAATAGCAGCGTTAAATGATGTTCCGGAATTGCTGCAAAGGGAACTAACCGCAATAGCCAAAGACTTGGAACACCGATTGGTAAGCAGGGTGATGGCAGTTGATAAAGACACTAAATATGCCGACCTGGCACAACTCAACTATCTTGCCCGCCGTGAGATGAAGAGTATGATATTCCGGCTGATTAATATTTATGCACGGTTAGATGCCTGGCAGTCTATGGCTAAAGCTACAAAGGAGCATAAATGGGTGTTCCCTACTATTTTGCCTGCAATGCCAATTAAGTTTGAGATGGAGCAGCTAAGTCACCCACTGATAAAAGATCCGGTTGCTTATGACATCAATTTCGATAATAGCAGTAATTTTTTAGTACTTACAGGTGCTAATATGTCGGGGAAAACCACCTTCATGCGTTCGTTAGGTGTTGGTGCACTTATGGCACATCTGGGTATGGGTGTACCTGCAAAATCATTCAAAATCAGCTTCTTGCAAGGCATTATCACCAATATGCATGTGGAAGATAATATACTCAAAGGGGAAAGCTACTTCTTTGCAGAGGTGCAGCGAATGAAACAAACTGCTGAAAAGCTCCTTCAGGACAAGCCTCATCTGGTGCTGATGGATGAACTCTTTAAAGGCACCAATGTTCATGATGCTTATGAATGTACAAAAGCCGTGATGGACGGATTACTCAACCACGATAATCATCTAATGGTACTATCCACACATTTGTATGAAGTAGCCCACCAGTTCTCAGAAAACAAAGACATACTTTTCTCCTATTTTGTCACTGATCTTGAAGAAGACGGCAATTACAGATTTACTTATGAACTTAAGCAGGGTATATCTAATGACAGAATAGGATATCGGATATTGCAGAAAGAAGGAGTAATTTCGCTGTTACAAACTAAGAAACATTAATTATAGATTTCAGTATAATGAAAGTACAGTCTAAAGTATTCGTTATTGTAACCACGCTGTTCATTCTCTCTCCGGTTCTTTATGTGGGTATCAGAGAAATGAAATATCGAGCTTCGTCTCACCCGGAAGAACAGGTAAAGCCGGCAACTGCTGATACTGCAAAAGCTGCAAAGGTTGACACTACAAGAAAATAAGTAGGTTTATGTAGTTGTTAAAAATGAGAAAATACCAATGTGGTAACGTATGTTTTTCGTTACTTTATCAGACTAAGTATTGTTTATGAAAAAGATTATTTTGCTGCTTCTGCTTGTATTATGTTTTGCCGATGTGCAGGCACAAGGTCGCAGAGACAGACATAAAGTGGAGCGAGATAGTCTTCCGTACATGAAGTATCCCGAGTTGCCGGCTTTTAATGTGCGAATGATGGATAGTGTTACTATCTTCAACACATTTAATATTCCATCCGGTCAACCTACTGTTATTTTCTTTTTTGAACCTACCTGCAAACATTGTCATGATGTGACTACAGAATTACTGGCACACATGGATTCACTTAAAAATATTCAATTCTATTTCATTACTCCAAGCAACGATTTCCCGGCAATAAGACAGTTTGCAAAGGAATTCAAAATGGATAATTACACTAACATTAAGCTTGTTGGTCGCGACTTTGAATTTTTCTTTATCGATTATTATGCTGTCAATTCTTTCCCGGATTTGGCTCTATATGATGATCAGAAAAAAATCATCCATTTATTTGAAGGTCGTGCTACAGTGAAAGACTTGTATGACTATACACATAAAAAATAAATATTGTAATAGACATCAGCTTTAGAATCACTATTCATCCTTGTCTTTCGCTCTCTTTACGGCCAACAGATGAATCCGAGCATTGTAGATTCTACCGTCTTTATCCCATACTTTAACACCATACTGACCTTCTTCCATGTCTTCAGTATTGATTTGGCAGATGTTTGGATTCTTTGGGTAAGATAAGTCCATCTCATATTCCTTACCTGCTGAGTCAGTCATCACACAACTGATAATGTCGGGCATATTAATAGTAAAGTATCTGAGCGTTGTGTTTTGCTGACCGATAAGAATGGAGGTGTTATCTACTGTCTTGTTTTTCTTGTAATAGACACCTCTGCGAAACATGACACTGCGGGTCACGTGGTCTTCCCATACAACATATATAAACCCTCCACCAATAGCCACATCGGCATTGATCATAACACCTTCTGCTACAGTATCATAGCTCTGAGGAAATCCACGTGTCAGGTCATCAGTTACCGCCAGACATACTTGGTTGTTACCTCCCGATGTTTGTGTCCACACAATACCTGCAGCATACCCCAAACCGGAAACGCGTGGGTAGTTTTGCATCACCACACCGGGAATATTTCCTGTAACCGCAGACACTAACAATGTAGGGTGTGAAAGAGACAATTTACTGAGGTAAACCAAACCATTTTCGTTGGCACCGCTGCTAAAAACAGAGTATAAAGTATCACCGACAATTACACCATCTGGCCCACTGGCAGGGCAGTTGGCAGGCACAAAGTCCGTAGAGTCCATCCGAATACTATTATTGAATGTTTTGCTACCATTATTAGACACACCTGCCCAAATATTTCGAGTGCCATTGAGGTTGTTGCGGTACAATAATACACCCGCACTACCCGAAGCAACTAAAGCTGCAGGGCTGCAATCACATACTCGTTCGCCCGACATGACGCTACCTAAAGTGTCTTTTAGGAATGTCTCGCCCATGTCTTCTGACCTTGCTACTACATAATGAGCATTACCATAATCTTTTTCAACCCTCATAAAGGTGACAAAGGGATTACCATTCTCATCTGTCGTTACTGTTGGGAAACGGGTGATATCTCTGCCCGGAACATCTACCTCCATAGCTGCAGAAAAATTGACACCACCATCATAAGAGTGTTTAATGAAAATATGGCTTTTATCTTCAGGTATTTGTTTGTAGGTAACATAGACAGTATCGCCATGAGCAGCAATGTCTGGCCCAGCCCACGATGTCGCAAATACATTTACTCCCGGCTGGCTGATAACTACTGGTGCAGAGAAAGACTCTCCGCCCCACTTGGCAAAATAGGCTTTGCCACCTTCATCTCCCCAAACAACCATGGGGTTGTTGTACTTATCCAGTTTAATGCGGGGGTGCAAATTACCATATACTTTGTTGGCAACAGGTGCAGTAGCTAGCCAGCCTATAGAATTCTGTGCAAATACAGGTAAGCAAAGTATTGTAAATAAAGCAGTAAGACGTATCCGCATATTGTAATAAATAGGGGATAAAATTAGTAAAGTTTATCAAGATAAAGCCCTGCGCAACAAGGAGGCAGGGCTTTATGATTGATGTTGTGCTATGCTACATCTTCTAAATAGCGCTCATTCATTATATCTATATGATGGAGTATATGCCCTATCATAATATACCCAAGTGCACGTGGTGTAATTGGGAACGCTATATTATTGCCAATTCGTTCACTTTGCTCGTCTGTCATGTTCTCAAAAAGGGCAACCGTAGCAGAGCGTACAGCGGTGAATTCCCATATCAGGCTGTCAAGTGTGCGTCCTGAAAGATCTACCGAGGCAACATATTTATCCGGGTCCATTTTGTGCAATGGTGTTTCGCTGTCACCACGAGATGCAACCAAGGCACGATAGTTAAACACTCTTTCCGTATCTATAATGTGTAGAAACACCTGTTTGATGGTCCATTTGTCCTGTTCATATTTATAATCGTGTTTATCTTCAGGAATCTGAGAAAAGAATTGAACCGTTTCTGCGGTATTCTCGTTTAGCTGATCCAGAAAATCATCTTCATTAGTAAGGTCTATGTATTTCTGGAAATAGGGGTTGTATTCGTTAGTAGTTGGCTTTTGCATAAATGAAGTTTGAATTAACACCCCGAAATTGATGAAAAAACAGGAGACTTTATGCGATTTTTTGTCATAAAATACAGATAAATGATACTGTAACTATAATTTAACCTATGTCACAAATGCTTGTGCTGGCGATAATAACGCTCCGATAACTATTAATGAGAAAGAGCCATCAGATAACAGTATATTGTTATTTTCTATTGCCAAAATGACTATTTACAATACACGTCAGGTGGTTTTCTGCCGTAATGGCGGTATATTTATCATGGATTAAAAATTGCAACGACAATACAAAACAAAGATTTCTATGAATCAGAACGAATTTCGCAAGTATGCCATTAAGCATCATGGCATCAGTAGTTTAACTGTAGATAGTTACACTTCATCGATCAATAAGACCCCAACTAACTTAACGCCATACATTATTGAAGAACGCCCCATGAACGTAGCATCAATGGACGTATTCTCTCGTCTGATGATGGATCGTATCATTTTCTTGGGAGAAGGTATCAATGATTATGTAGCAAACATTGTAACTGCACAGTTATTGTTCCTCGAAAGCACAGATCGCACCCGCGATATACAGATGTATCTGAACAGCCCGGGTGGTAGTGTTTATGCAGGTTTGGGCATTTATGATACCATGCAGATCATCACGCCCGATGTATCAACAATTTGTACAGGTATTGCTGCCTCTATGGGTGCAGTATTGATGTGTGCAGGTAGCAAGGGTAAGCGTACTGCCCTCAAACACAGTCGTGTAATGATACACCAGCCAATGGGCGGTGCTGAAGGACAGGCAAGTGATATTGAAATCACAGCACGTGAAATCGGCAAGTTGAAGAAAGAACTCTATGAAATTATAGCTTTCCATAGCGGCCAACCTTTCGACAAGGTAGAAAGAGATAGTGATCGCGATTACTGGATGACAGCTCAGGAAGCCAAAGAATATGGTATGGTAGACGAAGTGTTGGAGCGCAACCCACGTAAAGCGGAAGCTAACGTAGCTACTAAGGCTTAGTACAATGATTTTTGTTTATAAGAAAGGCAACCTGTTTGGGTTGCCTTTCTTATTTTGTGCATATAAACAATATATAAAATCAAAATAAATATAAATTATTAACTAAGAACTGTTGAAAAATAGCCGTCTATTATAAATGTTACATATCTTAATCATTAGTTTCTAAAAATAGGCGCATGAGAAAATTGATTACTAAGTTCGTATTGGCATTCACTTTCATTGCTACAGCAGCTCACGGGCAATCAATAATGTCTGAAAATTTTGAAAGTCTGACAATGCCTGCAATACCTACATCTTGGACAAATGTTCATACGGGAACTGGTCTTGGGTGGGTGTCTGCTAATCACAGCACTTTTTCTTATGCTGCTGATCACACTCAATTTGTTGCAGTTTATGAGAGTGCAGGAAAAAACACGCCTGCAATTCTAACAACAAATAGCTTCAGCTTTACCGGGATAACGCACCCTTATCTCAATTACGATGTCTGGTATGCGCATTCCTATTATTCAAGTGGCAGTGCAGATACTACAGAGCAGGCCTACGTGCAATTAACAACTGATGGCGGCTCCACCTGGCACACTGTAGACTCTATGGGTACAAACGGGGCTTGGGAAACACGACATGTGAGTCTGCTACCTTACGCAGGTGCTACAGCAGTCTCTTTGCGATTCATTTACACAGATAATCACGGTACCGTTAATATGTACGGAGCCGCAATTGACAATATCCACGTTTTTGATCAGGCAGCTAACGATTTAGCATTAATAGCCTTGCATCCTGATGCCACATCAGCTACAAACTTTGTTGCGCCGGGTGCATCTGTAAATTTCACAGGAGTGGTGGAAAATAGAGGATACAATACAATCACATCCTTTCAGATTATGTACCAACAAGGACTTTCGCCTGCCGTGACTTTCAATGCAACGGGTGTGTCTATACCTCCATTTTCAACCTACTCATTTACTGACACTGCAACGTACACCATGCCGGCAACTGTTGGTAGCTATCCTTTTAATGTTTGGGTGTCACTTGCTGGCGATACTACAGTATCTAATGACACAATGACAACTGAGCTGGTACAACCGTCATTCTTCCCGTTAAAAACCCCTGTTTTTGAAGTAGCAACTGGTACTTGGGGTGGTTGGAATGTAAGAGCAATTGTTTACATGGATTCATTACAGAGATTACACCAGGACAGTGTGGTAATAATCAACGTGCATAATGCCGATAGTATGGCTTACGATAATATTTTATCTACTCATTACGATAATCACCTAGGTACACTTATCACAGGCTACCCCTCTACCATTGTAGATCGTAGGTCTGTAAATGACCCTCAGACTGCAATCACTGATTATAATAATGCTGTCAGCACTTTTGGATATGCGAATATTACATCGGGTACGGTAACAATGATAGGAGATTCCGCTTTCATTCCCGTTAGCGTAATACCTGCAGTAGATATGAATGGAGATTATCGTCTCGAACTGGTGCTTACTGAAGATTCTGTTCACAGCACTCTTGCCGGATACGAACAACATAATTACTACAGTTACATGTCTCTGAATTTGCCCCTTGCAGAAACCGGCTATAATTATCAGACACTGCCTAATCCAATACCTGCGGCTTCAATGTATTACAGCTCAGTGGCAAGAACTACTGTCCCTGACATGACCGTGTCTCCAAACGGTGTTGCAGGTAGCCTTCCTACTACTATGACTGCCGGAACTTCATATAGCTATACGTTCAACAATGTAAATATGCCATTGAATTGGGTGTCAACAAAAGTGCGTGCAGCAATTATGTTAATAGACAACGCAAAGGGTGTAATTCTCAACACACAGAAAAGTGCCTATTTCCCTTTACGTCCGGGACACGGCACAAGCAATGTAGCTACTACGGGTATTATTAATGATGTTGTTTTATTCCCTAACCCTGCAGCTGACGAGGCTAAATTATTGGTTAATCTAAATAAAGCAACAACAATAAAAATTGAAGTATACGATGTTACAGGCAGAATAACGTATGCACTTTCAGCCGGGGAAATGATGCAAGGTGAGCACTATTTCTCTATTCCTGTAGAGCAATTTGCTGCAGGTTTGTATCAAGTAAAAGTAAGCAACAGTGAATCTACTGTTGTCAAAACACTGAGCGTAATTAAATAGACAACTTCAAGTGATAAATAAAATCAGGCATGCCCGGCGGGTATGCCTGATTTTATTTATAGTCATAGCTTGGTTATTCATGACAACTCCTAAAAACTTCAAAAACAATCCCCCCCCAACAAAAACTTATCCACTAACAAGTAGCACTTGTAGCACATTGACAATCCATTAATTACACTCAAAAAGTAACTTTTTACGTGGATATCTTTATTTGTAAGGCACAAATTTCCTGTGCATTTTTACATCCTGAAAAACGCTACTACTATGATTCCGCTTAACCTCATCACCGCTAACCTTTGTACACAAATACTGGCATTTCAACAAACAATTGCTATCCGCGAAGCAGATCAGCAATTTCCTACGCCACAGGAAGTAAATCTGCAGTGTAAACTCATCAATTGCCTGGTAAAACTCACCGGACTTGCCGCAAAAAATAGAATGCCGGATGAAGAAGACGTTGAAGAAGCGATAAAGTATGGTCAGCAAACAACTGTTGGGTCAACAATACCTGATACTACATCATACGTACATACAGAATCGCCTGCTCCCACACAACGGGAACATAGGGATAATACACCGCCGCCACCATTCTCCCGCACCGATTTTGAAACGCACAAGCACCTGATATTTAACTATGATATACCAGAGGAAACAACATTACTCAACGGGAAAGAAGTGTATAAACCTTGGCTCGAATATAACCTGCTGCAGTATTACTTGCCAATTCAACAACGTTACTTTATCAGTGATGAAACAGATTATCGTAACACTATAAATCACAGTAACACACTAATTGATATTAGAATTTTAATGCACGATTTAGAACCCAAAAACAATGCTGCATAACTTCAGTATAGGTGCTGAACATCTTAATAATTTCCCAATATTGGTAAACTAACCTACTGTTAATAGCTAAGCTTGTATTGTAGCATTTCTATGTCGCAGGTTTCTACTATATTTACCATTATTAAATGAACAAATGGTACTTAGGAGCATATTATATATTGTAGCAGTTATATTGGTGCTCGGCTGGTTGCTTGGTTTCTTTTGGTTCAAGACCTCCGGACATCTCATTCATATATTGCTGGTATTGGCACTTATTTCCGTTGTTATTGGCATCTTCCAGAAAAATGAAGAAGAATAACAACTACCACTTATCCGCAATAAACACAATATAAGCACAGCTTTTAGCTGATTTGCCTTTATTGCTATTTATGGAAATAAGGCAGTCCACATTTTTGTTTTATTTATCCACACTTATTTATTAACGGGCTGCCATGCGGTCAAATTATTATCTTTGTCTCAAACATCAATTTCATGCGGTTTATTGTAACATCTAATACCTTACTGAAAAACCTGCAGCAGATTAGCGGCGTTATCAGTTCAAATACAGTTCTTTCTGTACTGGAAGACTTTTTATTCGAATTAAATGGTACTACCCTTACCCTTACTGCTACCGATCTGGAAACCATGATGCGGGTACAGATGGAGGTTAATGACGCAGAAGGAAGCGGACGTATCTGCATCCCTTCTAAAATATTGACTGAATATCTAAAAAATCTGCCTGAGCAGCCGATTAATTTCAATATCAACGAGCAAGATTTATCTATAGAAATGGCGAGTGACGTGGGTAAATACCGCATCACCGGCGAAAGAGCTGACGACTTCCCTAAAGAGCCGGCACCGTCAGATACTTCTGCTTTCAGCATGTCTTCTATCACACTCCTTGAAAGCATCAACAAAACATTATTTGCAGTCAGCAGCGATACCCTTCGCCCTGCTATGACCGGTGTTTATTTTGAGATGGATACAGACAGCATCACTTTCGTATCTACTGATGCACATCGCCTGGTGCAGTTCCGTCGTTCAGACATCAGCTGCCCTGCTAAAGATGGCTTTGTAGTGCCTAAGAAACCATTACAACAATTGCGTTCTGTTTTACCACCCGATGCTTCTACGCTGCAGTTGGCATACAATGCCAGCCACCTGTTTGTTACCGGTGAAAAATTCAGCCTTAGCTGCCGTCTTATCGATGCACGCTTCCCTGATTATAAGGCAGTTATACCTGCAGAGAACCCTTATAGACTGACCATCAACCGTGCCGATTTCATCAGTGCATTACGTCGTGTGAGTATTTTTGCCAACAAAACAACTAACCAGATTGTTTTGGATATCAATGGTAATGCAGTACAAATAAGTGCTCAGGATATTGACTTCTCTTACGAAGGAAAGGAAATGCTCAGTTGCCAGTATAACGGAGAAGATATGAAAATAGCCTTCAACGCTAAACTGATGATAGAACTGATCAATAACCTCGAAGGTCCGGAAGTATTACTGGAACTGAGCACACCAACACGTGCAGGTATCTTTAAACCGGTTGACACAGTAGAGAACGAAGAGTTACTTACATTATTAATGCCACTTATGGTAGGCGTATAAACAACAACGAAACACTTTTTGACAAAAACGGCTGCCTTGTGCAGCCGTTTTTGTTGATATGCAGTACCCTCAATGCGCCTCGATATATGTACTATCTGGCAGATATTGCATTTTAAAAAATAAGGTTATATTTTTTTCGTTCAAAGTATATTTTATAACTCATTTTATTAATTTTGAAGTACTAATTCTACAGTTGTCTGAAAATATTAAATCATTAATTTCAGTATTCAGGTTAAATGAATTGGTTAACTGCATTTTATACTCAAAAATATATTTAAGTTAGTCGCATTCTATAATATAACATGTCAGAGCCAGAAGAGGAAAAGGGCGAAGAGCATTTTGATGATCTTCGCCTTGAAAATGAAATAAAAAAGATAAAGCTCTCATTAGAGCATGGTGGGAATTATATATCTCCTACCGAGGAAAACCTACCTCCTGAAATTGAAAGTCAGTGGCTCGACTATATAAAACAATTTGAAGAAGAACTCGCAAAAAGAAAACGGATACTCGTCTATAACCTCATCGGCCGGCCATTCTATAAACTAAATAATAATATACCTGACTCCGATATCAAAGAGGAACTCAACAAGGTAAGAGATGTACTTCACAGACACGCCATTACAGTAGATACGATCTGCCCGGTAAGTGACCGCGAACTATACCGTTTCATTACAGAAGAATTATTCAGGGAAGAGACCAACGATATGCATATAGAGGGCATGACTACTTGCTTTATATATGAAGAATATCACCCTAACCATGAATATGATATCAGAAGCCGCTGTACAGAGTTTATCAATCATATACTGGACAAAAAAAGAGAATGGGCACCTGATTATCTGGGACTGGCTCATGAAGTGATTTCGAACTCGGGTAAACTCACTAATAAAGAGGTTATATCGAAAATTGCTCATTTCCGCGATGCCTTCCGCAGTTTCACCATTACCGATTTCACCATTTTGTCAATTAGTATCAACGAACACACCGCAGAAGCTGAATGCACGATTCATTATGCAGGAGTATTAGAAGATGCGGATGAAAAAATGGAATTTTCAGGCGATGCCGGTTTCTCACTGGTTTACACCTCTAAACTTTGGGTAATCAGCAAAATAGATATCCCCGGAGTACCGCTATAACATTCCGGTAAATTGCTTCTTATTTATGATTATTGCCTGATATATGTAAATATTTCACTCAATAATCAATTATTTATACTCTTTATTAGCAATTTTCTATCGCTCCCCTTTTTTCTTTTGCTTAGTTTTGCAGCCTTATTTAATATAACAATGCTTACCGCAAACGAAATACGCCGACAGTTTTTAGACTTTTTCCGTAGCAAGGGTCACGATATAGTGCCATCTGCTCCTATTGTAGTCAAAAATGACCCAACCCTGCTGTTCACAAATGCAGGTATGAACCAATTCAAGGATTTTTTCCTGGGTAACGGTACTCCTGTGAACGCCCGTATAGCAGACACACAAAAGTGCTTGCGCGTAAGTGGTAAACATAATGACCTGGAAGAAGTAGGTGTAGATACTTACCATCATACAATGTTTGAAATGCTCGGCAACTGGAGCTTTGGCGACTACTTTAAAAAAGAAGCCATAGAGTGGAGCTGGGAATTGCTTACAGAAGTATATAAAATACCTAAAGACAAACTTTACGTTACCGTTTTTCAGGGCGATGCTGCTGAAAACCTCCCGATGGATGAAGAGGCCTACAATTATTGGAAACAGTTTGTAGCTGCAGATCGCATACTGATGGGCAACAAGAAAGATAATTTCTGGGAAATGGGCGATACCGGCCCTTGTGGTCCTTGTAGCGAAATACATGTGGACTGCAGAACAGAAGAAGAAAAAGCATTGGTGCCGGGAGCTAAGCTGGTTAATGCAGACCACCCGCAGGTGATTGAGATCTGGAACAATGTATTCATGCAGTTTAACCGCCAGAAAGATGGCAGCCTTATGCCACTACCTGCCAAGCATGTAGATACCGGTATGGGACTGGAAAGATTGGTGCGTGTATTGCAAGGCAAGCAGAGCAACTATGATACAGATTTGTTCACAGGCACTATTGCAGCAATAGAACAGCTAACCGGTAAAACTTACGGGTACACAGACAGTAAGCCGGATATTGCTTTCCGTGTTATCTCTGACCATATCAGAGCCATAGGCTTTACCATTGCCGATGGTCAGTTGCCATCTAATACAGGTGCAGGTTATGTGATACGTCGCATATTGCGCCGTGCAGTAAGATATTACTATTCTTATCTCGACTTTAAACAACCATTACTGCACAAGCTGATGCCGGTATTGGCAAAACAGTTTGAAGATGTATTCCCTGAACTACAGAAACAGATAGAGCTGGTATGCAAGGTTGTAAAGGAAGAAGAAGATGCATTCCTGAGAACATTGGATAAGGGATTGAGGAAGATAGATGATATCATCAACGAAACGAAGAGCCAGAATACGCTTACAATTAATGGTAAGGCAGCATTTGAATTATATGACACTTATGGTTTCCCTATAGACCTTACCAGATTGATAGGTAGTGAGCATGGCTTGCATGTTGATGAAGATGCATTTACCAATGAAATGCAACAGCAAAAAAGCCGTAGCCGTGCTGCGACAGCATTAGATACTGATGACTGGGTGGTTATAAAAGATGCCGCAGCAGTTAAGTTTGTAGGCTACGACACTCTTGAAGCGGAAGGCAGTGTATTAAAGTATCGCAGAGTAACTTCTAAAGGAAAAGAGCTGTATCAGTTTGTGCTTGATGTAACCCCGTTCTATGCAGAAAGCGGTGGTCAGGTAGGTGATACAGGTGAATTTATTTTCCCTAATGAAACAATACAAATTATAGACA
>CANGMZ010000027.1 GCA_947454715.1 Chitinophagaceae bacterium | reverse complement strand
CTGCCTGTTGAGCCAGCGGCACTACCGTTAAATACATAGAACCTCAATCTTGCATTCGTATTGTTATTAAATGCTGCAGGAAGTGATACAGAAATTGTTGCCGAATTTGCTACATTATTTGATACAATATATGGCAAATTAGTTCCTGTTAATTCGGTAAATGTTGATCCATCTGTTGAGTAAAATACCTTTAATGTTGCAACTCTGTCACCGGTGCTGTTGGCTACTTCTGCAGCATCAAAAGTTAATGTTCCTGCATTTACGCTTGTAAAGTCCATAAAGAAATCTACTGCGGCAGATGATGTATTACTTGATGCTCCGGTTGCAAGCAGAACTAAATTACCAGTACCTCTTTGTACACCTCCACTTGTAGTGGTAGTAAATGTTGTAGTTGCAGTAGTTACTACTGTTGCGCCAGGTACAGTTCCTGTATTGGCTGCAATACCTTTCCATCTAATTGAACCTTCTGACCCTGTTATGAAGTTATTCGGCCAGGTCGTTGTGTTTGAGATATTAGTAAATGGTTCTGTAAATGTATAGCTGCTTTGCGATACCATAGGCACCGGAGTTTGTGCCAATGCGTAGCAACTGAGTAATTGAAAAATAATTATGGATGTTATGATTGAAAAAAACTTTGAGTATTTTGTGTGTAGAGATATGTTCATTCTATTTTTCTTTCCTATTACTTGAATTGGATTATTGTTTTTAATGTATATATTATTGGTATAAATCTTCATATTTTTAATTTGGGCTGCAAAATTCGTTAATCTCAAGGTAATATGGATTTAACTTTGTGTTAATTCAAGAATATATGTGCTGTTAATTCAATTTTATATACTTTTTCATATTGGAATATTTTTTCATTCTCAACACAAATATATTAACGATAATTAATGTTTAATAAAAATATTAAAATAGATACATATATAATTGATGCTGAAGATTTTGCACAGCCTGTAATGAATCATTTGAGGGCCTTAGTTCATGAGGTCTGTCCGGATGTAGAAGAAGCGTGGAAATGGAGCTTTCCGAATTTTATGTACAAAGGGCAAATATTGTGCAGCATGGCTGCATTTAAACATCATTGTTCATTTGGTTTTTGGAAGGCGAGTTTGTTAGAAACTGCCGGAGTGCTGAATATCAAGGATAGGGAAGGGATGGGGCATTTAGGGAAGATTACCGGTTTGCAAGATCTCCCATCAGATGCAGTGCTGAAGAAAATAATAAAAGCTGCTATGAAGCTCAATGAGGATGGAATAAAAGCACCTCCAAAGCAGAAAGTGGATGTTAAAAAGGAACTTGAAATACCTGAGTATTTTACTTTAAAACTTAATGAGCAACCACAAGTAAAAACACAATTCGAGGGCTTTAGTTATTCCAGTAAAAAAGAATATATAGAGTGGATTGTTGAAGCAAAGACAGAAGCAACACGTAATAAAAGAATGAATCAAGCGCTCGAGTGGATATCAGAGGGCAAAACGAGGAATTGGAAGTATAAGAATTGCTAAGGTTTTAAATCAGAACAGCCATCATGATGCAACATGATGGCTGTTCTGATTTGTGGATAATCGGAATTACATTTCTGCTATTATCGCTAAAGATTTTCTGATCATATTGTCTACTGCTGCATTGCCATCATTACAGAAGGTTTTTGTTACTCTGTTGGCAACTACAGTGCTAATTGAAAGGCTTTTATGTCCTAGTACCTTACCCAGCCCGTATATAGCGGATGTTTCCATTTCAAAATTTGCAATGCGTATATCCTGATATCTGAAAGTAGTCAATGCATCAATTAGATGAGGAAATGCAAGAGGGCCACGCAAAACACGTCCCTGAGGCCCATAAAAGCCAGGGCAGGTTACCGTAATTCCATGAACATAGTCTGAGCCAAAGTGTTTACGCAGACTTATTGCGCTTTCTGCAATATACGGGTTGATGTTTTTGCCTGTAAGTCCGGTGTGTCTGTTGAATTCATTTATTATATAGCTTTCATCAGGATTATTATCCATCTTGTAATAGTGCATCAAATTGTCAAGTCCTATAGCATGTGAAGAGACAATCAAGCTTTCTACCGGAACGTCGCCTTGCAGGCAGCCACAAGTTCCTAATCTTATTATAGATAAAGCGGTATGGTTGTCTTTTACTGTTCTGGTTTTGAAGTCGATATTTACTAACGCATCCAGTTCATTGAAAACAATATCGATATTATCCGGGCCAATACCTGTACTTACTACACTTATTTGTTTTTTGCCGATATATCCGGTGTGTGTAACAAACTCACGGTGTTGGGCTTTATGTGTAATGCTGTCAAAATATTTTGATACTTCTTTTACTCTATCGGGGTCTCCAACAGTAATAATGGTAGGTGCAATATGCTCCGGAGCAAGGTCTAAATGGTAGATTGTGCCACGCTCTGTGATGATCAGTTCAGAGCTTCCAATGGGGTTGATGCTATGATTCATTTTTTTATACTTGAATTGATTTGTAAAGAAACGAAATTTTATTACATTTGCATTCTAATTGGTCGGATGGCCGAGTGGTTAGGCACAGCTCTGCAAAAGCTGCTACAGCGGTTCGAACCCGCTTTCGACCTCCAATTAAGTAAAAGCCTTGTGATTTTCTGTCATAAGGCTTTTTCTTTCAGTGATTTTTGACGTTGAGTGGTGTGTTAAATCTTCGTCAATTCGTTCTTTTCAGGTTGCAAATGTATTCATGTCACTACTGCACCTGACCATCGTCACCTGTTTCCATTTTTGGTAAAAATAATTTTGCGTTGCACATTAAATATTCAGGTTGTGATTCAATGGTCTGATTCTTGTGCTATTTCCTTTTTAAAATGCAGCCAATGAAAAAGTTGAAATTCGTTTGTCAGAATGATCGTCAAAAACAATTTGCCATTCAGGTGCGCAAAAACGTTAACCATTATTTTGAAGAGAATGGAATATCGATGAAGAGTAATTTCGGGATGGTATTGAAAACAGTTATTATGTTGTCATTCTACATTATTCCGTTTGTATTTATAATGACAATTCACACAAGTATTTGGGTAGCTTTATTGTTAGTGATACTTATGGGCATAGGTGCTGCTGGTATTGGTATGAATGTGATGCACGATGCTGTGCATGGGGCATTTTCTAAAAGCGATAGATGGAATAAAATATTAGGTGGAACAATGTACTTACTTGGTGGCAATGTGTATAACTGGAAGATACAGCACAATGTGTTTCATCATGCCTATACAAATATTGATGGCGTAGATGAAGATATTGCCTCTAAAGGCCCCATAAGACTCTCTGAACATGCACGTTTAAGGAAAATACAACGCTATCAATATATCTATGCATTTTTCTTTTATGGGCTTATGACCATTTCTAAATTAGTAATGGATTTTATTCAGTTGTTCAGATATAATAAGTCAGGTCTTACACGCAAGTATCAGATTAACCCTACAATGGAATACATAAGAATGGTGGGGATCAAAATCATCTACTTATTCATATTTGTAGGCTTGCCAATTATTTATACAGATTTCAAATGGTGGCAGGTAGTCCTTGGTTTCTTCATCATGCATTTAGTGGTTGGTGGTATACTCAGTACCATATTTCAAATGGCGCATGTTGTAGAAGGTGCGGAACAGCCAATGCCTGATGTCGATGGTGTTGTTGCATGTGAATGGGCCGTACATGAGTTGCATACAACATCAGACTTTGCAAGAGATAATCTGTTTCTTAATTGGTATGTTGGCGGTCTTAACTTTCAGATAGAGCATCATTTATTCCCTAATATTTGTCATGTTCATTACAGAAAAATATCGCCTATAGTAGAGCAAACGGCTAAGCAATTTGGTTTTGAATATAATCTGAAGCCATCTTTTTCAAATGCCTTTGCATCTCATGTTATGCGTCTAAAAGATTTGGGTAGAACTCAGGCTAAATAATCATTTTAAAATAGTTATCTTAACTTTTAAAAAATAAACCGGATGAAAACAGTATTAGTACCAGTTGATTTTTCTGCAGTTTCTATGAATGCTGCCAAGTATGCTACAGATATGGCGATTGTTATACAGGCTAATGTCTTGTTGGTTAATGTAGTTCAATTGCCTGTAACACTTTCGGAAGTGCCTATGCCCGCAGATATTTTAGGAGGTATGATTGCTGATGCCGAGGCTAATATGGTGGAACTCAGAAATGATCTGGTACTGCATAGCAATAACATTGTGCGTATTTCTACTAAAGTGGTGACCGGTTATGTGTTGGATATTATAGATGAAATAGCGGGTCAACTTGACTTGTTTGCGATTGTGATGGGCTGTAATGGTTCCGGGAATGAAGGCCTTGCCATATTTGGTAGTACTGCGATCTCTGCAATGCATGATCTTTCTTATCCTGTTATGTTAATACCCGGTGGTGCAACATTTAAGAGAATCAGTAAGGTAGGTTTGTCATGCGATATGAAGGATGTGAATAAGGTTATTCCATTTGATCGAATCGGTTATCTGGTTGATTTATTTAAATGCTCACTCGATGTGCTTTATGTAAGTGGTAACAATGAAGATGTACATGGCGAGATATTGCCGGAGACTATATCATTGCAAAATGCGTTGATGAAAGTACATCCGAAGTTTCACTTTATTATTGCAAAAGATGTAGAGGCCGGCGTTGCTGAGTTTGTGAAGAAAGAAGGAATTGAGTTACTGATGGTTATACCTAAGAAACATGGATTTTTAGGCGCAATATTTCATAAGAGCGTTTCTAAAGAAATAGCTCTCAATATGAATATGCCGATAATGATACTACATTAATTAGTGATTGTGACTTGTGAATTGTTCTTAACTTTAATGCAGTATTTATGTATTTATAGCATCATGTATGAAACCTGAAAAACTGCAGTCGCACGTAAGTAAGCAAATTGCCGAGATTAAAGACAATGCGGTGCAGATATTGGATGGAGATGCTGTTGATGCTGTTCATGAATTCAGGGTGGCGTATAAAAAGCTGAGAACATTGCTCAGATTATCAGGCGTTATTGAAGATGCTGAAAAGAGCAGGACAATAAGAAAGATAAAAGCAATATACAGGGTAGCAGGGGAGTTGCGGGATTTGCAACTATACAGAGCGATGATACTTAGTTATTATTTTGATGGGCACGCACTGTCAATTAAATATCCCGATGCGCTTAATAAAAAAAAGGACTTGCTGATTCATCGATTACATCAACTAATCAGTGATGATAGTATTGATTTGCATTCTTCTGCTTTAGATCCTTTGTTGCAGGAGCAGCTATCTCAAAAAACTATCAGAGCATTTATTGATGGCCAACTACATTCAATCTATGATATCCTAAATGGTAAACTTACGGATAGTGATATTCATGTAATAAGGAAGTATTTTAAAGATGTTTACTATTGTCTGGCTTATCTCAGAGAAACCCGAAAAAGTGAATCATATATCAAGAAAGAAAAGAAGATAGAAGCTTTGAACCATGCGTTAGGCGAATTTGTTGATACCTGCACTATGCAATGTTTTTTAGGCACAGATATAACTTCGTCGTGGCCTGCTGAGGAGCTACGTATTTTAGGTCATGTAGATCAACATTTACTAGTGCATAAAGAACTACAAAAGCAACATATTGAAAAACTCTTGCGACATGTTTGAGCGTATTGTTTAATATGTCGGCAACGTTTTTTACTATAAGTAGTAATTGTCTTGTTATTATTCTTGGTGCATGAACGCCTCTGCAATAATCATGTCTTCAGGTGTGGTTACCTTAATGTTTTGTTTTTCTCCTTGTACTAAATATACTTTTGTTCCATAGTATTCTACTACTGTTGCTTCGTCTGTAAATGCAGGAGAATATGCTTGCTGAAATGCCGGTAATATTACTTCTGTTCTAAAGGTTTGTGGTGTTTGTATCACACGCATCTTGTCCCTATCAACCGGCGATGAGTCAGTGCCATTAATAATGCGCATACTCTCTGCAACAGGTATAGCTGGAATCGCACTTCCCAACTCCATTGCCTGATTGAAGCAACGGTGAATTAGTTCGGGAGAAATAAGTGGCCGAGCACCGTCGTGCACGAAAACAACACCATCGCCTGATATGGCATTAAGTCCGTTTTGCACACTATGGAAACGGGTTTCTCCGCCTGAAACTATTGTTATGTCCACCGGGTCTGGTAGCGCACTAAGAACAATTTGTGCATAGCTCAGTTGGTCTGCGGGTAATACAAGTATGATTTCAATGTCCGGCACAGCATTCAGGAATGCTATAAGAGCGTGTGTCAATACAGGTTTACCCATAAGCGGGAGAAACTGTTTTGGTAGTGCACTGCCCATTCTCATGCCTTTACCACCGGCCACTAGTACTGCAAATTTCTTTATCTCATTCATACTTACTATTTTAACAGCGGTTTTTGATAACCAAGCGTACTATTCAAACACAAAAAAACGTTATTCTCATGTCAATTCAAAAGTATGTTATGGCTTCTGCCTTATGCATAGCAGGTTTAACAGCTTCAATAAAGTCGAACGCACAAATAGTTGCTACAACAGATTATGTAAAGCAAGCCAATGTAAAGGTATTTGTGACTCAATATAAAATGGATGCAGATGTGGTTGTTTATAAGACGCCATTTCTGAAAAATGCTGTTGGTAACAATGGTAAATGGTATTTTACTGCCAGTCAAGGTGAGGCAAACAAGAAAATATATTATATAAAACATAAAGAAGAAGCTGACGTAATTGTGTATTTCACTAACAACAGTGCCGAAGCCGGTTGGGTAAATAAGAAGAAGAGATATTTGTTTAATTAATGTGGATATTACTTTGTTGTTTTAAGGTTACATGATATTGAAATAATTGTTGCAAGGCAGCGGTAATTCTATAATTGCCGCTGCCTTGTTCATTTTTAGCATTTCCTATTTTGTTTTTACGATAATTTTACGCCATTAAATACGAATAACATGGCTGATAAACTTATATCCATCAATCCATCTACAGGCAAAAAAATCGGTGGGTACTCTATTCATAATGAAAAGCAAGTTGAGGCAGCGCTAACGATTGCGCAGCAGCGCTTTACTGAATGGAGAAAACAGCCTTACAGTAAACGTGCCAAAGTTTTAAAGAATATAGCCAAGCAATTACGTAAAGAAAAAGAAGTATTAGCAAACCTTGCCACACAGGAGATGGGTAAACCTATTCAGCAAGGTCGTGAAGAGGTTGAGAAATGTGCGGTTACCTTGGAGTATTATGCTGATAATGGGGAGGCATTTCTTAAAGATGAAGTTGTTGTCACCGATGCCAGCAAGAGTTATGTGACCTTTCAGCCGATTGGTGTTATTTTGGCTATAATGCCGTGGAATTTCCCTTACTGGCAGGTGTTTAGGGCATTTGCCCCAACTGTAATGGCAGGTAATGTTATGGTACTGAAGCATGCTTCAAATGTTAGTGCCTGTGCCATAGCTATGGAGCAATTGATTTTGAAAGCGGGTGCTCCGGCAGGTTTATTACAGACGTTGTTACTGCCATCATCAAGAATAGAAAAGGTAATAGAACACAAAGCTATAGCTGCAGTAACACTTACAGGTAGTACTGAAGCAGGAAGAAAAGTGGCAGAGGCGGCAGGTAGGAACTTGAAAAAGCAAGTGTTGGAACTAGGCGGTAGTGATGCATATATAATAATGGATGATGCAGATATTGATGTCGCTGCTCAGATTTGTGTAGATGGCAGACTAAAAAATAGTGGCCAGAGTTGTGTTGCTGCAAAACGTTTTATTGTAACCAAGAAGGTAAAAAAGGCTTTTGAGACTGCAATGGCAGCAAAGATGGAAGCCGTTAAGTGGGGCGACCCAATGGATGAGACCAATAAAGTTGGTCCAATGGCGAGACATGACCTGCGTGATCAACTACACGAGCAGGTATTGAAAAGTATAGAGCTGGGGGCAACTTTGTTATGTGGGGGGTATATTCCTAAAGATAAAGGAGCTTATTACCCAACTACTGTTCTCACAAATGTGAAGAAAGGTATGCCAGCTTACGACGAGGAGCTTTTTGGCCCGGTTGCTGCAATCATTGAAGCAAAAAACGAAGCAGATGCTATGCAAATTGCTAATGACAGTGAATATGGATTAGGAGGTGCCATACTTTCTAAAAATATAGCTAAGGCAGAAAAACTTGCTGTTACAGAAATGGAAACAGGAAATATCTACATCAATGACTTTGTTCACTCAGATCAGCGATTGCCATTCGGAGGTATTAAAAATAGTGGGTATGGCAGAGAAATAGGTACTTACGGTATTCGCGAATTTGTGAATGTAAAAACCATTTACATTAAATAGTCGTTTATTTCTGATAGATATTATTAACTGAACCTGTGCCATTGCGCAGGTTTTTTAAAATATGACTATCATGAACACAATAAAAATCTTATTTTCGGTGGGTATTGTGGCGGTCTGTTGTGCTGCAATGTTGTTGTCGTCGTTCTCGAAATGTAATCGACAGCAAATAATATTAATAAAAGGAAAAACTATGTACTCATATCTGGCGCTCGGTGATTCATATACAATAGGCGAATTAGTGCCTATGAAAGGAAATTTTCCACACCTTACTGTTGACTTGCTACATAAGAAGCATGTGGAAGTCGCTGACCCCGTAATTATTGCCACAACCGGCTGGACAACCGACGAGCTTGCCGCATCAATCAGAGAGCATAATATAAAAGATACTTTTTCATTTGTGTCTTTGCTGATTGGGGTTAATAATCAATACAGGGGCAGGAGTGTAGAAAATTATCGTGAGGAATTTACTTCTTTGCTGGAGCAGGCTATTGGTTTTGCTAATGGTAATGCAGACAGAGTATTTGTATTGTCTATACCCGATTGGGGTGCAACCCCATTTGCAGAAGGAAAGGATCGTCAGAAAATTGCAGTAGAGATTGATGCTTATAATGCTGCAAAGAAAGAAATAACCTTGGCGCATAATTGTCACTATACAGAGATAACAGAAAGCACTAGGCAAAATGGGCGATCTGCGGAATATCTGGCAGAAGACTCTTTGCACCCATCAGCTAAGGAATATGCAATTTGGGCTGCCCGATTGGCTGATGAAGTAGCGCAAGAATTGAAGAAGTAAGATGACATTAGATGAATTGAGGGAATTTTGTTTGACTTTCCCCGGAGCAACTGAAGGTATTAAGTGGGAAGACCACATCTGCTTTATGGTGGGTGAGAAGATGTTTTGTGTTACAGGTGCTCATGGTGGAGCATCTTTTAAGGTTACTCCCAACGAATTTGATGAAATGATTACCCGGGACGGTATATCACCAACCGCATATATGGCACGAAATAAATGGGTGTCTGTTGTGGCATTTAATAAGTTGAAACAGAAAGAGTGGGAATATTATATTCACCAATCTTATGATTTGATTGCCGCCAAGCTACCTAAAAAGCTACTGGCATCGTTTGTAAATCAATAGGCTATATTGCAGTAAATGTATATAAACCTGTGTCTGGGCTTTTGAAATATACCCTTATTACATTACATTTGGGCAAAGATTGCTTATGAAACGCATTTTTTCTCTTTTTTTCTTTACCCTTTCTATTCTATCCTTTAATGCTGATGCGCAATACAGGAAGATAATAACTATTGCCGGTACCGGTGGCACAGGTGGCTACGGTGGTGATGGATTCATAGCTACAGCAGGTGTGCTTAACGGCCCTCACAATGTGGCTGTTGACAAGATGGGCAACGTTTATATCGTTGATTACTTCAATTTCCGTGTTCGTAAAATCAAAACCAGCGGTCAAATCGTGACTTTTGCAGGTAGTGGTATTACAGGAAATGATGGAGACGGAACTGCTGCTACAAATGCAAAAATGAACCCACAGGGTGTTGCTGCTGATATCAGGGGTAACATATTCATTTCAGACAATGTACACAATGTAATCCGTAGAGTTAACTCAATCGGTATTATATCAACTTATGCGGGTACAGGTGCAGCAGGTTATTCTGGTGACGGCTTTGCTGCAACAAGTGCTAAGTTAAATGCGCCATTTGGTTTGGCTTGCGATAAGAAAGGTAATTTATACTTTGCTGATGCAGGTAACCATGTGGTACGTATGATCGACACTTTTGGTAAAATCACTACAGTAGCAGGTGCCGGTAGTCCGGGTTATACAGGAGATGGTTTGTCTGCACTTACTGCAACGCTTGACTCTCCTTATGCTGTTGCTGTTGCTCGTACAGGAGAATTGTATATTGCTGATCATAATAATAATGTGGTTCGTTATGTAGATGTAGCAGGTGATATACATACTTTTGCAGGTACAGGTACAGTAGCTTATTCAGGTGATGCAGGATTGGCTGTTAATGCAACTTTCAAGTATCCTACAGGTGTAGCTGTTGATACAGCTGGTAATGTCTATATCTCAGATTCATACAACAATGTAATACGTGAAGTAGATAACACAGGAACTATTAATACTATTGTAGGTAATAGTTGGCCTGGCTTTGGTGGTGATTTAGGTGGTGCATTAGGTGCTAATCTGTTTCACCCTTATGGTGTTGCTGTAGATACTTTTGGAAGTATTTATATAGCTGACGCTAACAACCAGAGAGTTCGTAAAGTATACTTTACAACTGTTGGTATTAATGATGTTGTTGCTGCAAACGGAATGGATGTATTCCCTAATCCATTTACAGATAATATTACTATAGCGGGTTTGCAGAAAAACGACAAGGTATGTCTATTTGACTTAGTTGGTCGTCCGGTAAGCGAGGTATGGACAATAGCAACTGATGGTCAGCAAACATTCTCAGTTAACAACATTGCTAAGGGCATCTACTTGTTGCAGATTTGTGATGCAGCCGGTAACAAGAGAAATACAGTAAAGATGATTAAGTAATGCCTGCTCTTTCAGGTCGAGTTATAAATAAAAATGGTCCCATCGGGACCATTTTTATTTTGTACCGGTTTAGCGGTAACAGATTATCCTATAGATACCAATTCGATATCGAAAATAAGATCCTGACCTGCAAGAGGGTGGTTTGCATCAAGCAGAACTGTGCTTTCTTTTACCTCAACAATAACTACAGGGAAAACGTTTCCTGCATCATCGCCCATCTGCAATTCCATACCTACTTCCGGTTTCATATCAGCAGGAAAATCGCTTGAAGGATATTCCATGATCATGTCTTCGTTACGTTCGCCGTAAGCGTGAGCTACAGGAATGTTCACAGTTTTCTTTTCGCCTACTTTCATGTCCATCAAAGCATCGTCGAAACCTTTGATCACCTGTCCGCTACCAGCGGTAAATTGTAAAGGTTCGCGGCCTTCGGAGCTGTCGAATGTAGTGCCATCAGTCAGCTTTCCGTGATAATGTACGCTAACCGCGTCTCCCTTTTTTACTTGTTGCATAAAATCAGTTTGTGTAATTAATAAGCGCACAATTTACACCAATATGCCCAAAGCAAGGTTATCTTTATGAAAAATATAAGATTTATGCGGTATTTATTATCTACCGGACTCTCTATTTTAATGTTAATGTCTTCATTGTCAGGTGTTTGTCGTTCATTATTCGATACGACTGTAAAGCCTGCTGCTGCAAGTCCAGGCAGTTATTGTCCGCTTTTAAAAGGTAAAAGGGTAGGGTTAATCATTAACCAAACTTCATCAGTAGGTGACTCGTTATTACTGGATATGTTATTGATAAGAGGGATTAAAGTAGTTAAGATTTTTGTTCCCGAGCATGGCTTCAGAGGTAAGGCAGATGCAGGAGCGCATGTAGATAATATGATCGATGAGGCTACAAAATTGCCTGTTTTGTCTTTATATGGTAATCATAAAAAGCCTGCAGCTGAAGACCTGAAAGACATTGACGTTATGGTTTATGACCTTCAGGATGTGGGTGTTAGGTTTTATACATATATTTCTACATTGGAGTATTGTATGGAGGCGTGTGCACAGCAGAAGAAACAATTTATTGTGTTAGATAGGCCTAACCCCAATGGGTTCTATATTGATGGCCCTGTCTTAGAAAAAGCAAATAAGTCGTTTGTGGGTATGCAGCAGATACCGGTGATATACGGTATGACTGCAGGTGAATATGCCAGGATGTTAATAGGGGAGCAGTTGTTTACAGACGCGGCATTGCTAGACCTACAGGTAGTGAAATGTGTTAATTATGATCATAATAAAAAGTATGAATTACCGGTTGCCCCATCACCCAACCTGAGGAATATGGGCGCAGTTTATGCCTACCCGTCTTTATGCTTTTTTGAAGGAACTCAGATAAGTGTAGGGCGTGGTACCGCGTTTCCATTCCAGCAATTTGGCAGCCCTGATATGGCAGGTAAATATACCTATAGCTTTACGCCGCATAGCGGCGCAGGAGCAAAGAATCCGATGTATGATAAAAAGGAGTGTTTTGGTGTGTTGATTGGAGAAACTCCGGCGCAAATATTGAAGGAAGTAAATGGGAAATTGCAATTAAAATGGTTAATTGATGCATACAAAGCATATCCTCAGAAAGATATGTTTTTCACAGATTTTTTTACAAAGCTTGCAGGCACTGAGCAGCTTAAAAGCCAGATCGAAAAAGGCGAAAAGGAAAGTACTATCAGACAGTCTTGGCAAAAAGATCTGAAAATTTTTAAAGCTACACGTAAAAAATACTTGCTTTATAAAGACTTCAGATAGAAATAATTGTAGGGATTTATTTACTTTCGGTTAATATCTAAATATAGGCAGCTTGTTAGTTGTTGATAGTTGAAATGCAATGTAGTAAAGCCTTTTGGCGGAATCTGTCCTCTTGGTTTAAATAAATTTGTATTACTATTATGTTTTATTGCAACTAATTTTCTAATTTGGTATAAAATTATTAATAAAATAATAAGTCAGTTATGAAAAAGCTAATCATTACTTCTACACTTTTCGCATTTGCTGCAATGCCGGTATTTGCTCAGACCGCAAAGAAAGTAAGTGCACCATCGGTACAGCAAACAGCTAATGAAGCTAGTGTTGATGCAAAGCGTATAGATGCAGTGGCTACACGTCAGGCAAAAACGTTTGAACAACAATATAAATTGACCCCTGAGCAATATAAGGGCGTATATGCTGCTTGTTACGATTTTACTAAAAAGATGGAAGAGAACCGTCATTTGGGTCGTCAAATCACTACTGCTGACGTAAATGCGATACTTGCTGAGAAAAATGCAAAGTTTAAAGCCGTAATGACACCAGCACAGTACGCAGCTTATGAGAGCACATTGGCAAAATCTGCACCGCAGCCACTGCCTACTCAGACTAAGTCTAAATAAGGCTGAATTAGATGAAGGTATAAGTGCCTTTTCGTTGTTTATGCAACGGAAAGGCATTTTGCGTTTGTGGCAAATCGAAATTATTCTACATTGCTTTTGGCGATTGGGCCTATTATAGAAAAGAAAAGTGAAATAAAAAATTTTAGTTAGCGAATTAAATGTAGCAAGCGTCTGCACATTTGTATAATTTCGCATCAGGATTATAATTTTGATCGTTTAAAATATTTTTCATGATTGATGTTTTGCTTGGCTTACAGTGGGGCGATGAAGGAAAGGGTAAAATCGTAGATTATCTTGCAGATAAGTACGATGTCATTGCACGTTTCCAGGGTGGTCCAAATGCAGGCCACACGCTATATGTAAACGGAGAGAAAGTGGTATTACACACGATCCCTTCAGGTGTTTTTCATAGTCACTGCCTCAACCTTATTGGTAATGGTGTTGTGATAGACCCTGTTACCTTGCAGGCGGAAATGAAAAAGATAGTTCCTTTGTGTCCCGATCTGCTGAGCAGATTGTATGTATCGCAAAAGGCACATCTGATCTTACCTACACACAGAGCACTGGATGCGGCTTCTGAGGCAGCTAAGGGTAAAGATAAGATTGGGTCTACCTTAAAGGGTATAGGTCCTGCATATATGGATAAAACCGGCCGTAATGGGCTAAGGGTAGGTGATATCCTTTCTAAGAATTTTAAAGAGAAATACGATAAGCTTACACAGAAGCATATAGATATGCTGAAACAATACGATAATGTCGTAGAGTGGAAACAGTGGGAGGCTCCGTTTTTTGAAGCAATAGAAGAGTTGCGCAAGTTGCAGATAGTGAATGGAGAATATTGGTTAGACATGCATTTGAAAGCGGGTAAGAAAATACTTGCAGAAGGAGCGCAGGGTAGTATGCTCGATGTTGATTTCGGTACGTATCCGTTTGTTACTTCTTCTAATACTATTGCTGCAGGTGTTTGTAATGGTTTAGGTGTAGCACCATCTCGCATTGGTGAGGTATATGGTATCACAAAGGCATATTGTACTCGTGTGGGTGGCGGTCCTTTTCCTACAGAGCTGCACGATGAGACCGGTGAGGCATTGAGGAAAGCAGGTAGTGAATTTGGTGCTACTACTGGTCGTCCACGCCGCTGTGGTTGGATAGATCTTGTTGCATTGCGTTATGCTGTGATGCTCAGTGGTGTAACTAAATTAATTGTTACCAAGACCGATGTTTTAGATCAGTTTACGCCTATTAAAGCAGCTGTTGCGTATATTGCAGATGGTATTGAAACGGAAGAGTTTCCTTACGATGTCACTGACGATGCTTCGTTAACCCCTGTCTATAAGGCGTTCCCGGGTTGGGATACACCAATTGCGGGTATCAGCGATTATGATCAGTTACCTCAGGTATTCAAAGATTATTGCTCGTTTGTAGAGGAATATCTCGGTACTAAAATAGCATACATTTCTAACGGAACCGGTCGTAATCAATTGATCGTGATTTCTTAGAAAAAAAATTATGTGATTTTCTATCAAAAAAATTTGGCAATATCATCAAACTATTAAAATTTTACGTCACTAAGTATGAGCGCGATGAAATCAAATACCGGCAAAAAAACCGCAAGCAAAAAGAGTGTTGACGAAAGTGCGGAACCTGCAACTAAGAAGGCAGCAGCTAAGTCTAAAAAAGTTGTAGACGAAGATGATGATCTGGACGAAGACGAAACTCCGAAGAAATCAGTGAAGAAGGCAACAGCTTCTAAAAAGAGTAAAGCTGATGACGACGACGACGATGATGAGGACGATGCTCCAAAGAAAAAGACTGCGGCTAAAAAAACAGCATCAAAAAAGTCTAAAGATGATGACGACGATGATGATGATGACGATTTAGATGAAGAAGATGACGACTTCGGTAAAGATGACGAAGACGATTACGATGTAGATAAGGATTTCGAAGAATTCGAATTGCCAAAGTCTAAAACTAAAAGTGCAGGTAAGAAGAAATCTTCGAAAGATGATGACTTTGATGTCGATGATGAATTTAAGGATCTGGGCTTCTTTAGTGAAGGTAGCGGTGGTTTTGATGATGACGACGACGATTTTTAATTAATGGCATTATCGCTGCAAAGGCAGAAAACTGAATATACCATTGGGGCAGGTGCCGCCGGTGATTTAAAGATACGGATGCTGAATTGGTCACAACAATTCAGCATCCATATTTTTTTAGATAGTAACAACTATGGCTCTGCATATAGTGGTTACGAATGCCTGCTGGCAGCAGGTTCACAGCATTTTTTAGTAAGTAATGGTGAGGAACAATTAAATCAATTGTTTGCACTACATAAAGAGCACAATGACTGGCTGTTTGGTCATATCGCTTATGACTACAAGAATGCTCTGTTTCATAAGTTGAGTTCCGCACATCAACCAACTTCCGATTTTCCCCACTTACATTTTTTTATTCCTGAGACTGTTTGCTACATCAACAGGGATCAAACTACATTGACCATTGAGTCTGTTTATAATACAGATCTGATTTATCAACAAATCAATGAAGTTGTTGCAGTTCCCGAAAGTGAAGTGAAACTTTCTTTCACTAGCTTGTTTAATAAGGCTGATTATATACAAACAGTTGAAGCAATCAGGTCGCACATTAAGGAAGGAGATTGCTACGAACTTAATCTGTGTAATAAGGGTTATTGTGAAAATGCAGTAATACAGCCATTGCCCGTGTTTCATGCGCTCAACAAATTATCTCCTGCGCCATTTGCTGCTTATTATCGACTAAATGAGCAGTATATGATGTGTGCAAGCCCGGAGCGATACATCAGAAAGGAAGGGGATGTCGTTTTGTCTCAACCAATTAAGGGCACTGCCCGTCGAAGCATTGATAAGATAGAGGATGAACAAATAAAGGACAGACTGCACAACGACATAAAGGAGCGGGCAGAAAACGTGATGATCGTAGATCTTGTTCGCAATGACCTTGCCCACAGCTGTAAAATTGGGACAGTAAATGTTGATGAATTATTTGGCATATATACCTATCCGCAGGTGCACCAGATGATATCTACCGTCAGTGGACAATTAAAGGATGGTTTACCTTTTACTGAGGCAATCAGGCATTCTTTCCCAATGGGGAGTATGACCGGTGCGCCAAAATATAAAGTGATGCAACTTATAGCACATTTTGAGCGGGCTAACCGAGAATTGTTTTCGGGTAGTGTAGGGTATATTACGCCTTCCGGTGATTTTGATTTTAATGTGGTGATCAGGAGTTTGTTTTATAATAGTGCCACCCAATACCTGTATTACCAAACAGGTGGTGCCATTACCTACGATAGTGTTCCGGAGCAGGAGTGGGAAGAAATGCGACTTAAAGCATGGGCCTTGGAGCGCATATTTGCGTAAAGGTCACCTTTTGGAGAAAAAAACAGAAAATATTTTTCATTATCTCACAAACCCTTCTTAATATTGCACTCCCAAACATAGTTCGATGGTGTAACGGTAGCATTACAGTCTCTGACTCTGTCTGTCCTGGTTCGAATCCAGGTCGAACTACATAAAATGAAAATGGCGATCTATTCAGGTCGCCATTTTTTGTTTGTATAAAGTCAAGCCATTTAAGGAGACAAAATATGCTTATTTTTTTGTGAAACTTATGTTAAGTTAACTAGTGGCTATAATACAATTATTTTAGTGCTTCTCATTTTTATTGATTTATGTTCTTATAAACAATTATTTATGCATAGTATAAAAACTAAATTTAATGAAATTTGTTAATAAGCAGGGGCAATGTAATGGTACAAAGTTGTTCTGTACTAGTATTAGGGGTTTCAGAGACATTAATTTGATACTTTTGCACTCGATTTAAAATTTAGATATAGATTATTTTTAAAGTATATCTGCTTTTTGATGATAAAATAGTAAAATAATACATGCACTATATGGTTTTTAAGATGAAAAATTTCAGATTCGGGTTACTTGCATTGGCAATGTTACTCCTGTCAGGTGGGCTACTTGCTACTCCGGGTGGTACTACATTTAACTACACGGGCGGACAACAAACATACACAGTTCCTGCTGGTGTAACAAGCGTTACTGTTGATGTTAAAGGAGCTATCGGTGGTGGTAGTTTTGGTGGTTTCGGTGGCCGAGTACAGGCAAAATTGACAGTTACGCCGGGCCAGACTTTGTATATATATGTTGGTGGTCAGGGAACTAATGGTAATTCTGATGGCGCAACTGGCTATAATGGTGGCGGTGCATCTTACAGCTCAACCTATGGTAGCGGTGGTGGTGCATCTGATATTCGCGTTGGTGGTACTACATTAGCTAACAGAGCAGTCGTAGCCGGTGGTGGCGGTGGCGGAAACAGTAATAATAATGAAAATGGTGGTGCCGGCGGAAATGAAATCGGTGGTTTACTAGGTTCAGACCCAACTGATGCTTCTGCGGCTACTCCAGGTTCTCAAACAAGTGGTGGTAACGGTGGCGTTTCTGTTGGTTTTACAGGTAATAATGGTACATTGGGTTTTGGTGGTGATGGATCTTCTGCTGATGGTGGTAGTGGTGCCGGCGGTGGCGGAGGTTACTATGGTGGTGGCGCCGGTGGCATAGGTGCGGGTGCCGGTGGCTCTTCTTTTGCGAGTGCAACATTGACTTCTTCAGTTACTTTCACACAAGGTTATCAAGAAGGTAATGGTCAGGTGACTATTACTGCCGATGCGCCTTCAAATACTACACCTTCTTTTACAACAACAACAAGTACATTTACAATATGTACTAACACTACTGTTGACCTTGCACAATACTTACATGTAAGTGATAACGATGCAAGTCAGACAGAAACGTGGAGTCAATCAGTAGCTGCCGATCATGGTGGTGCATTGGTATTTGCTGCTGCAACTGCAGCGTCAGGTACTACGGACATTACTCCGGGTGGTACAATTACATACACTCCTGCTACAGATTTTATAGGTACAGAAACTTTTACAGTTCAGGTAAGTGATGGTTCTGCTAGTGTAACAAAAACATTTACAGTAACAATCGTAGCACCTCCAGCCACAAGTGTTGGTGTCGCAGCTTCAATTTGTGCGGGCAACAATGCTACACTTACCGCAACCGGTGCTACTACTTATTCTTGGACACCTGCTACTGCGTTGTCATCTACTTCAGGTGCAAGTGTTGTTGCTAATCCTACAGTAACTACCGTTTATACAGTTACCGGTAGCAATAGTGGTTGCAGTACAGTAGCTTTTGATACAGTTAATGTAAATACAGTACCTACGGTTAATGTAGTTACTAATCAAACAATTTGTAACGGTGCTAATTCAACATTAATCACTTTTACAGGTTCAGTTCCAGGTACTACATATAACTGGATAAATTCTGATACTTCTATTGGTCTTACCGCAAGTGGTGTTGATAGCATCGCTTCTTTTGTAGCTACAAATAATACAGTTACTCCTATTTATTCTTTTATTACAGTAACACCTGTTGCAAATGGTTGTACTGGCTCTTATATGAGTTTCTATTTAATTGCTGATCCGACTCCTGTTGTGTTGCCGGTTGGTGATCAGGTAATGTGTGCCGGTGCGTCTACTACTACAGTTGTGTTTCAAGGTACAATCATAGATGCAGGTTTTGCAGCATTTGCACCGCCTTCAGCTACTACATTTAACTGGACGAATAGTGATACTTCAATTGGTTTAGCCGCAAGTGGTACAGGTGATATTTCATCGTTTGTTACCCGCAATACATCTGATACGTTTAAGACAGCTACAATTGTGGTTACTCCATCTTTTGATGGCTGCACTGGTGCAACTCAAACATTCTATATTACAGTTAAGCCAATACCTACAGTTGATGCCGTAAGCAATCAGGTAGTTTGCAATGCAGCAACTATATCAGCTATCAATTTTAGCGGTGCTGTGGTTGGTACTACTTTTAACTGGACAAATTCAGATACTTCAATTGGTCTTGCTGCAAGTGGAATTGATAGCATTCCTTCTTTTACTGCTGCAGACAATGCTACATTAGCTAAATACGCAATTATTCATGTTGCTCCATTTGCTGATGGTTGCACTGGTAGTGCTCGTAATTTCTTTATTCAGGTTAATCCTACTCCGGTAGTATTGCCGGTTACAGACCAGGCGGTATGTAATGGTGTTGCTACATCTGCCATCACTTTCGTTGGCAATGCAGTAGTACCTACAATTACATTTACAGTTCCTGATACCACTGCGCCAACTACTTTTAACTGGACTAATGATAATACTTCAATTGGTTTGGCTGCTAGCGGCACCGGTAACATTGCATCTTTTACAGGTGTTAATAATTCTGATACCGTTGCTACTGCTACAATAGTAGTTACTCCGGTTGCCGGAAATTGCACAGGTCTTTCACAAACTTTCCATATCACAGTTAATCCAACACCTACAGTTAATTCAGTTGCAAACCAGACTATTTGTAACGGATTTAACACTACTGCAGTAACTTTTACCGGTGCTGTAGCGGGTACTACTTATAACTGGACAAACACAAATACTACAATAGGTATTGCAGCATCTGGTATAGATAGCATTCCTTCTTTTGTTGCAACCTACACTGGTCCTATTTTCACACAGGGTAATATTGTGGTAACACCAACAGCTAATGGTTGTAATGGTTCAACCGCTTCTTTCCACTACAAAGTATTTGCAACTCCTGTTGTTAATCCTGTAGTTAGCCAGACTGTATGTAATACAGGAGCTACTACAACGATTACTTTCAGTAGTGCTAGTGTGCCTACTTTTGGACCAAGCCTAACTACATATACTTGGACAAATACAGATACTACTATTGGTTTGTCATCAGGTAATACAGGAAATATCGCATCATTTACAGCTATTAATAATAGCCCAGTTACGCATATCGCAACAGTTACTGTTACGCCTTCTGCAAATGGTTGCACAGGTGACAGTCAAACATTTACGATTACAGTTAATCCTACTCCGGATGTAGCACCAATCAGCAATCAGGTATTGTGCAATGGTGCTGCAACTACAACAGTTACTTTCACAGGTACTGTAGCAGGTACTAGCTATTCTTGGTACACTGCAGATACAACAATTGGTGTAGCTGCGGCAGGTAATGACAGCATTGCTTCATTTAGTACTATTAATACAGGAATCACTCCGGTAATATCAACTATTACAGTGCGTCCTTCTGCTAATAGCTGCCTTGGCGAAACTCAGAGCTTTACATATACGGTTAATCCTACTCCTGTAATTGATACTATTGCTAGCCAAACACTTTGTAATACAGCAATAACATCTGCTGTACATTTTACAGGAGCGGTTGCAGGTACTACATATACATGGACAAACAACGACACAACTATTGGTTTGTCTGCAGTAGGTAACGATAGTATCGGTGCATTTGTAGCCATAAACACAAGCAGTACAATTCATATTGCTACTATTACCGTTACTCCTTGGGCAAATGGTTGCTCTGGTGCATCTCGTAGTTTTACTATAACTGTAAATCCTACTCCTGATGTTGCAACTGTCGTGAATCAGGCTGTTTGTAATGGCTTTGCAAGTACTGCAGTTAATTTCAACGGTTCAGTAGCAGGTACATCTTATACATGGGGTAATACGGTTACTTCTATAGGTCTTGCTGCAGAAGGTGAAGGAAATATTGCTTCATTCATTGTTTCTGATACAACTAATGCTCCTGTAGTAGCTACAATAAATGTTACGCCTTCAGCAAATGGTTGTACAGGTGCTAATCGCAACTTCACCATTACAGCTAATCCTATCCCAACAGTAGCGGCAATCAACAACCAGACATTGTGTAATACTTTTGCTACAACTACTGTTCATTTCACAGGAACTGTTGCAGGTACTACTTATGCTTGGGTAAATGCAGATACCACTATAGGTCTTGCAGCAGCGGGTAATGATAGTGTCGCTTCATTTACAGCTACTAACATTTCTAATATCCCGGTTACGTCAACAATCATCGTAACACCAACAGCTAATGCTTGTGTAGGTGCTACTCAGTCTTTCAGCGTAACAGTTAATCCTACTCCTTCAGTAAATCCGGTTGCGGCTCAGACTTTCTGTGACAACAAACCTACAAATACAATTATTCTCACAGGAAGTGTTAGTGGTAGCTTATATAGCTGGACTAATAATAATACTTCTGTAGGACTTGCAGCTGCAGGTGCTGATAGTGTGGTTTCATTTACAACAAGTAATACACTTTCAATTCCTGTTATCGATACTGTATCTATTATTCCTACAGCAAATGGTTGTACAGGTGCAACAGGTCAGTTTACATTTACAATCAATCCATTGCCTGTTTTGTCTTCAAGACTTAGCGATACTATTTGTAGCGGTGGTACATTCAGTTATTTGATTACCGGTCCGGTTGTTGGAACGGTTTATAACTGGAGCCGTCCGGCAGTATCCGGTATCAGTCCTGCAACAGGTTCAGGAGTAACTATCACTTTCTCTGAAACTTTGACTAATAGCACACTTCATCCAATAGATGTTGTTTATGTAATAGCTATGAATGCAAATGGTTGCACTAATTCGGAGAACGTTTCATTGAAGGTTAATCCAATGGCTCCAAAACCGGTTATTGCAATTCATCCTCCGGTATCACTTTGTGAGCAGACAATGTATCAGAACTTTGGTGCATCGCACGCTCCTGAAGATACAGTGGTATATACTTGGACTGCGAATAATGCTACAGTATGGGCTTCTGATTCAACAGATCAGTTTGCAATAGTGAGCTATCCCACATCAGGTAACACAGTTGTTACTCTATCTGCTAATGTTACCGGTATTAATTGTGTGAGCAAAGATACTTTTGCAGTAACAGTAGGTACTAGCATTGCTCAGCAACCAACAGTTGTTTACTTTGCAGGTGAATTCGCTTGTTTCCCTAGCAATATGGATGCATTCCAGTGGGGTTATGATAATCTTAATTTAGATTCTACAATGTTTACAGGTGAAGTAACTCAGGATTACCTTAACGCAAGCCCTGACTTTGGTCACAAGCATTATTGGGTAATGACAACTAAGGATGGTTGTACTCAGAAAACTTACTATCGTGTGCCTACTACTGTTCAGAACGTAGGTAATGCAGTAGTAGCAGAAGTAAAGCTTTATCCTAATCCATCAACGGAATCGGTAACTATTGAGTATGTTGGTACTAACGATGGTACTATTGTTGCTGAAGTTTACAATATGCTGGGTCAAAAAGTTGGTAGTGCATTGTTGGTAGATAACAAAGCAGTATTGAATGTTTCTGCTTTGTTTGCTGGTAATTACATTGTCAGCTGCATGCACAATGGCATTAAGGTAGCATCGTCAAGAATGGTAAAAAACTAATTATTTAACAGGATTTAATTTATATAAATGAAAAAGGGAATAGTTTTATTTCTTGCCGCACAGGTAGCAATGGCAACCGGAGCAATGGCACAAGAGAAGAAAACGAATAATTATGCTGATAGCTTGTTGCAACGCTGGTGCATAGATATTAATGGTTACGGAAGTATTTTAAGTCAGTCATTGACTTACGATAATGCTGTCTCTCATTATCTGAACGCTGTTAGCAGTAATGCCGGTGATGTTAAATTCAAGAATGGCTCATCGTTTGGTGGTCAGTTGCAATTAGGTTATTTCTTTGGTCACAAGCGTCACTTTGGTGTAGGCGCAGGTGTTATGTACCTTGCACAGCAGGGAGATATCACCTTGAATAACTATATGGTACAGTTCCAATCAACAGATAAAGATGGCCATCTGTTCCGTCAGGTGATAACTGCTAACAATGAAATCAAGGAGCAAGTGAAGATCAATAACTTCAATATCCCTGTTTTATTGAAGTATAAGAATCGTTTTTCTAAGCATTGGGGTGTTACAGCTGATGCAGGTTTGCTAATCAATTTGCAAGAGAAAAGCACTTACACTACAAATGCATCATTTAACTATGAAGCAATTTATCAGACAAATGATGGCAGTAACTTCACCTACGACAATGCTGCTGTAGCTGCATCAGGAGATATCTTCTGGACAAAATCAAAGCATATCAACGATATATATGGCCCTGCTACTTATTTCGATATGCAACGAGCTAAGGGTTATAATGTTGGTTTAGATGTTAAGCCAAATAGTAATACTGGAAGTGTTTCTTATACAACCGGTTCTGTTGGTTTCTTATTAAGCCCAGCTGTCAGTTATTATTTGTCTGATCATGTAGCTATCAATTTGGGTGTACATTATTTGTTTCAGCCATTCAAAAATGCTGCATCAGATAACTATCAGCTGACTAATAAAGTTGGTGACTACAATTCAGTACAGAAAGGTGTAACTGCAGCAAATAGCAATACTTATGGTGCTAATTTAGGTTTGCGTATTTTCTTTGGTAAGCCTAAAGATACAGATGGTGATGGTGTTCCTGATAAAAGAGATCTTTGCCCTGAGGTATTCGGTCTGGAACAATTTCAGGGTTGCCCTGATCGTGATGGTGATGGTATTCCTGATAAGGATGACCTTTGCCCTGATGTAAAAGGTTTAGCTCAATTCCATGGCTGCCCTGATACAGACGGTGATGGTATTATGGATAGTGAAGATGCTTGTCCTGATGTTAAGGGATTGGCTCAGTTCCATGGTTGCCCTGATCGTGATGGTGATGGTATACGTGATAAAGACGATGTTTGTCCTGATGTTAAGGGCTTGGTTCAGTTCCATGGTTGTCCTGATACAGATGGTGATGGTATTCCTGATAACGAAGATAAATGCCCTACAGAAGCTGGTCCTGCTAGCAACAACGGCTGCCCTGTTCCTCCTGCACCGGCACCAGTGCCAGTGGTGAAAGTGAAAGAACCAATCTTATTCCAGACTAACAAAACTGAAATAGCTAAGAAGTCTATTCCTACTATTCAGGATGTTGCTAAGGAAGCTAAGGAAAATAAGGATGTAGTTATCTATGTTGATGGTTACACTGATAACCAAGGTTCTAAGAAGTACAACAAGACGCTTTCTGTAAAAAGAGCAAAAGCTGTAGAACTGAAATTGACTAAGATGGGTGTTGATAAGAAAAAAATCATGATTGCCGGTCATGGTGATGAAGCTCCTGTGGAAAGTAATAAAACAAAAGAAGGTAGATTAAAGAACAGAAGAGCAGAATTGAAAGTAAAATCAGTTAACTAATCTTCTTTAATTCTTAAGTTACAATAGTTGTCAGCCTCTGCATTTTGCAGGGGCTGATTTGTTTACGGTAGCATTTACAATTCAACCCTTTTTTTCTACAGGTCAACTACTTCTACTACTTGGTTGTTTTTTAGGCGATGTATGTTGCGTGTATGTTTAGAATAATAAGTTGGAGTTGCTATTTAATTGTTGTGTTGTTGATGTCGAACCAAGGGTTATTGGCTCAGAGTAATAGACAAAATGTTCGAGGAGTAGTCATTGATAAACTATCGCAAGTAGCATTGAGTAATGTGTTGGTTCAGGTAGTAAATGATACAACAATTAGCAAGGTACATTCGGATACAAATGGGAAGTACACGCTGGCAAATGTCGCCCCCGGCAGGTATGAGCTGAAATTCGTTTATTCAGGTTATAAAGATGTGACCGTTTCCAATGTTATTGTAACATCCGGTAAGGAAATCATCTTAGACGTAAATATGGAGGAGCAATTTAAACGATTGAAAGACGTTGTTATTACCGGGTCTAACAAAGGTAATTCTATCAATAAATTAGCTACAGTCAGTGCGCGCACTTTTTCTATGGAAGAGGTAAACAGATATGCCGGTGGCCGTAGTGACCCGGCAAGACTTGTCGCTAATTTTGCAGGTGTTAGTACCCCTGACGATTCCAGAAATGACATTGTTATCAGAGGTAATTCCCCAATTGGTGTCTTGTGGCGCATAGATGGCATGGATGTTACAAATCCCAATCACTTCGCTTCTGTTGGTACCACAGGTGGTGCGGTAAGTGCATTAAATACAAACATGCTTAAAAGCTCAGACTTCTTCACTTCAGCATTTCCAGCAGAATATGGTAATGCAATTGCAGGTGTTTTTGATTTGGGTTTCAGAAGCGGGAATACTGAAAAAAGAGAGCAGACAGTGCAATTCGGATTGATTACAGGTATTGAGGCTATGACCGAAGGCCCCATCAAGAAGGGTAATGGTTCATCATACCTTGTAGGTTATCGTTATTCTTTAGCAGGTTTGGCACAAGCTATGGGTATCAATATTGGTACACCATCTACACCATCATACCAGGATTTATCTTTTAAAATAAACAGTGGTAATACTAAATACGGTACGTTTACACTATTCGGTATTCTTGCAACCAGTAGCATTACAATTGATGGAGGAAAATCAGGTTCTCTTTATTCTACTCAAGATAATACAGCACTCAGCAGCCAAATCGGCATTGTTGGCTTAAAGCATGTAAAGATCATCAATAGTAGATCAAATTTCAGTTCGTCTATTGGTGTTAATTGTGCAAAAAATGAACAAACACAATCAACGATAGATTCTTCAAATACGAGTAGAAATACAGAAGAAGAGCAAGTTATAAAGGCAGCTTATGAATTTATGACGAGCTATAATGTTAAAATCAATTCAAGGTTGTTTTTCAAAATTGGGGTGCAGGATGAATTGATGAATTTAGATTTATATTACCGAACCAGAAGAAATATACCTGATTGGCAACAAATATGGGACAATAACAGCTATACCAATCTTGCTCAGGCATATACCCATATAAAATACAATGTCACAGAAAAACTTGTTTTGAATGCCGGCATACATAGTCAAAAATTATTTCTTAATAATAATTCATTTTCAGTGGAGCCAAGATTAGGAATGAAATATGATCTGAACGGTAAGAGTTCACTGAGCTTTGGTTATGGCTTACACTCACAAATGCAGCCGATAAATATGTACTATAATGATGTTCGTAATGCAAATGGTACTTATGCGGGTAGTAATAAGGATCTGGGCTTAACCAAGAGTCATCATATAGTTTTGGGCTATGATGTGCAACCTCTTAAAGACTGGCGAATAAAGGTGGAGGCTTATTATCAATATCTTTTCAACGTCCCTGTTGACTCTTTTTCGAGCACTTATTCAATATTAAACACAGGTGCCAGTTTTAAACCTGATTTGGAAAGTAATCTTAAAAATAACGGTACAGGCACTAACTACGGTATAGAATTTACACTCGAGAAGTTCTTTAGTCGTGGTTATTATGGATTGTTTACAGCATCGCTTTATGAGTCAAAATATAAAGGGAGTAATGAATGGGGCAGAGCATAACACTGCATTTAATGGCAAGTATGTGTATAATATATTGTTTGGTAAGGAGTTTAAAGTAGGCGATGCTAAACGGAATAAGATTTCTACAGACTTTAAAATCACTAATGCAGGAGGAAGATATTATACACCTATTGATCTTATTACTTCTCAAAGAACCGGAATGACTCAATTAAAAAGTGATGAATATGCATATTCTAGTCAATACGCTAGCTATTTTAGATTTGACTTCAAGATAGGTTTTGTATTAAATAGTTATAAGAAAAAAGTGTCGCAATCTTTTTCTTTAGATATTCAAAACCTCACGAACCATAAAAATATGTTTTCTCAAAACTATGATAATGGTAGCCGAACTATAATGACAACATACCAGTTGGGCTTCTTCCCGAATTTTATCTATAAATTACAATTTTAGTATCATGCTCAGCTGGGTCTACAGATTTTTATTTATGGTTGCACTTGGTGTAACAATAGCATTAGGGTTTCGATTCCTTGCTGTTGACACGCCTCAGCATAGTGTATACTTTGATATTGCAGCAATAGTTATTGTCACGATTGTTATATGGGGAGGGAATTTGCAAATTGATAAGTTACTCAATAATAAAATGCCTTGGCTAAATTGTGCAATTAAAAGATTGTTTATTCAATTAGCTATTTCTTTAGCATTCACATTATCTGCATTGACTTCTTTAATATCCTTAGCTCATTTATTTATTGATAAAAATGACCATCCTCCGCAAAATAGTGTTGATCCTTTATTAATTCCGGGTATACTTATTGCTTTTATTGTTTTAGTAATTGAAATTGGTAGTCAGTTTTTTAAAGCTTGGAGAGATAGTATTATACAGATAGAACAACTTAAAACAGAGCAGATTAATGCTCAATTACTACATCTTAAAAATCAAATCAATCCACATTTTTTATTCAACAATCTCAGTGTGCTTTCTTCACTGGTTTACATAGATCAGGACAAAGCTGTATCATTTATTAATGAACTATCTAAAGTTTATCGTTATTTGCTCGATAATAAAACAGCGGAATTAGTTGTATTGAGTGAAGAATTGATTTTTTTGAATCACTATATCTATTTGTTGAAGATTAAATTTGAAGGTGGAATAAATTTTAATTTCAATATTGACAATGAATTGAAAGGTGCGTTTATTCCTCCAATGTGTTTACAGATTCTTATTGAGAATACAATACAGCATAATGAGATATCACAAGCACAGCCACTGATAGTATCAGTCTATACAAGTGCTAATAGTCTAGTTGTAGAAAATTCAATACAAAACAGGTCAGATTGTGTAGCTAGTACACAAACCGGTTTGAAAAACATCAGGCAGCGGTTTTTATTTTATACCAACGAAGATGTGATTATCTTCAACGATGGTCAGATATTCAGAGTTGTGTTGCCCTTAATACTAAAAAAATGAAAGTAGTTATCATAGAAGATGAACGTTTATCAGCCGATCATTTACATCTTTTGTTACAAAAGATTGATGCTGCTATTGAGGTTATAGCCAATTTCGATACAGTAAAAGCCACGGTTGCTGCATTTGAAAATGGTCTGCAAGCTGATTTGCTTTTTTTAGACATACACCTTGCAGATGGGAATGGGTTTGAAGTTTTTCAAAAAACAAGCATAACAATACCAGTCATATTTACTACTGCATTTGATAATTATGCTATCCGTGCATTTAAACAAAATAGTATTGACTATCTGTTGAAGCCAATTTCAGTAAGTGATCTATCATTTGCTATTGAAAAATATAAGCAGCATAAGAATGTTATCAACAATCAACTTACTGATAGCATTAAATTGGCTTATCAGCAAATGAATACAAATTATAAAAGCCGCTTTTTGGTTAAGATAGGTCAGAATTTGGATTATATAAATGTGACAGATATCCTGTTTTTTGAGACAAGAGAGAGTTTATCTTACTTGGTTACGAAGAGTGCAGATCGTTATCTAGTAGAATACACTCTCGACCAACTTGAAGTTCTACTTTCTCCTAAAGACTTTTTTAGAACAAACAGAGGTATAATCATCAACATAGGTGCGATTGAAAAAGTGCAAACCCATATAAACGGGAGGTTAGCAATTATATCAAAACAACTGGAAGGTGACTCCCGAATTGTAAGCAGGGATAGAGTAAATGATTTTAAAAAGTGGTTAGATAATTAATGTTTTGATAGGGTATGTCGTCTAATCTTCTTTTTCTAAGTAGGCTTTAAGATTAGTGTTGATGATTGTATCCCATCCTTTTTCGAAATTAGCTCTTGACAGGTCGTTCCTGTCTGCGGGGAATGACTCAAGACCTTCATGCGTGAGTCGGAGTCTTGTTTTGTCGTCTTCTCTAAAAAGTTCGAAGGTTACATGTGACTCGCCAAAAACACCCTCGTACTTCCAACTGTAACTCAGTTTTTCTTCTACAACAATATCTGTGATTTTGCAGTGATGCAGGTGGTGTTTGTGCGTGGCATCACCATAAAAATTAAATGTTGCACCATATTCAGCAAGGAAATCAGGTATATCAAAATACCATTCTTTTATCTGTTTTTTATGTGTTAGTGCAGCCCATACTTTACTTGCCGGTGCATTAAACGTGTGCTGCACAATAACAGGAATTGTCTTCATAAATGCTTTATTTAACAATAATAAACTTTACAGTATACCAACCCTTTTCAGTAACAGTAGATAAGAAGTATAACCCATCTGCCAAATCAACATTAATGCCTGTTGTCACATTTGTATTTACCGATAAAACATTGATTACCTGATATGCACTATTTGATATCACTACATTGACGTTCTCATTTATCAGGGATGATAGTTTCACTGAGAACGTTCCTGTGTTCGGGTTGGGGTAGAGCTCAATATTGGCTATGCTTCCCGGATTTGATGATGATAATATAGTTATTGGCAGTTTGGCTATATATGAACCGCACACATTGGTGTAGGTATATTTTATGGTATCTACACCTTGTTTTAACCCGCCAACTCTTCCTGTAGCGGATATAATAGCATTAGTGCCAACAACTCCCCAAACGCCACCTGCAGTTGAATCTTTGAGTGTGATAGCATCGCCTACATACAAGCTGTTTGGTCCTGTAATCTCATCGGCATACGGTAATGGGTTGATTGTTATTTTTTTGGTTACAGATGTAAATCCACACTGGCTGGTAATGGTATATTTGACTGTATCTACTCCAGCACCTATTCCGGTTAGTAAGGTGTCCGTGAGTACTGAGTTTCGGTTGGTATTACTCCATACGCCACCTGTTACTGTATCGTGTAGCACAATAGTATCGCCAACACATACACTTGCTGCACTTATAATTGTACCTGCAGACGGAGTAGCTATTACGGTTATTGGTTTTGTTGCTACCATAGGGCATGTGCCTCTTGGTGTGTACTTGATTGTGTCAATACCCGCAGATACTCCGGTAACGACTCCAGTTATGCTTATATTGGCTTTAGCATTTGTTTTGCTCCATGAGCCACTGTCTGTAGTATTGGTTAAAGTTATGCTTGCACCTGTGCATACACTTGATAATCCTGCAATAGTATCTACAGGTGTAATCGTATTGATGGTAATCTTTTTGTAGGTTACTGCGGTGCCACATGTATTTGTTACTGTTACCTTCACAGAATCTGTGCCAGGGTTGATACCGGTTACTATACTGTCAGCAACAGAGACATTACCACTGATACTACTCCATATTGCTCCTGTTGTTGTGTCTCTTAGTGTAATTGATGCGCCGGGGCAAATAACAGAAAGTCCGGATATAATACCGGCAATGGGCAATGGGAGTATAGTAAGCGTTTTTGTTGCCGTATCCATACCGCAGATATTGCTCATTATGTACTCAACGGTGTCAGTGCCTGCAGTAATGCCTTTTATTTTGCCATTTGTTAGCGTACTCGCATTTGTATTGGTTAAGGTCCACACTCCGCCACTCAGGCTGCTTGTAAAAAGCACTGTATCTCCGGGGCATGTTGTTGCAAGTCCGCTAACAATGCCAGCATCAGGTAACGGGTTGATTGTTATTTCTTTAAACCCTGTAGATGATCCGCATGTATTTGAAATGGTATATTGAATAGTATCCATGCCTGCGGTGTTCCCGGTAACAATACCCGTACTTGTTACACTTGCATTACTATTATTGCTACTCCAGATACCGCCTGTGCCAACTGCGTTAGTAAGTGTTATTGTTGCACCTGGACAAACATTATTGCTACCATTAATCGTTGTCGCGTCTAATATAGAGTCAACTATAATTGGCATTATGGCTTGATAGCTACCGCAAGAGGTGGTTAATGAGTAAGTTATGATAGCGTTTCCATAAGCAAGACCCGTAACCACTCCGGCTGTGCTGATTGTTGCTATTGCGATGTTGCTACTTATCCAGCTACCGCCTGCAGAAGTGTCTGATAGCGTGGCAGATGTTCCTGTGCATAATGCAGAAGGTCCTGCAATATTGCCTATCACATAACTAGCTGCTGCATTAACTGTTATATTGATTGTGTCAAACGATGTGCCGCAACTATTGGTTATTGAATAAGAAATCGTAGTAGTTCCAGCAGTATTCCCTGTAACAAATCCTGAAGTGTCTACACTGGCAATTGAAGTATTCTGACTAATCCAAACGCCACCACCTACTGTATCTGCGAGTGATGCGAGTGCGCCGGTGCAAATTGTCGTTGAAGTCGCTGTTATTGCAGCAACAGTGTGGAACAGCTCAACGTTGATTATGAAGCTTGCACTATTGGTGTCACCCTGTGCTACTGTATAATACAAAATGGTATCAATTCCGGGGGTGATGGCATGTACGATGCCTGTATTGCTTATTGTTGCAATGGTTGGCTGCTTACTTATCCATGTGCCTCCTGTAACTGCATTGGTAAGCGTTGTTGATGTTCCTGTACAAATGGAGTTATCTCCGATTATATTCCCAATACGAGGTAAAGGGTAATTTTTAAGTATGCCAACAGAAGATGTGCTACCACTTACCACTGCAATGTCGGCCTTACCATCACTGTCTATATCTGTCCATGCTATTCCCGCAGGATTTGCTCCTGTAGCGAAACTTTTTGCAGGAGCTACAGAAGATGCATCGATTGTCCCGGCTATTGCTGTATTTAAGTATACAGAAACATTTGAAGAAGAATAATTACCTATTGCAATATCGTTTTTCCCGTCACCATTGGCATCTGCTATTGCTATGTCTTCAGGTACTGAAGCCGTAGGGTAGGCATTACCGGCAGCAAAAGAGATAATTCCAGAGGTTGTATTATTGTTACGGAATATAGAGAAAGTATTATCTCCACTATTGGTAACAATCAGGTCTGGTTTGCCATCACCATCTATATCTCCTCCTGCTATTGCTGTGGGTGATATGCCTGCAGTTATTGTGGTTATTGTTGCAAAAGAGGTACCATTGATATTGGCAATAGTTGCGCTGTTATGGTAAATGGAAATATTGTTTGAAAGGTAGTTTGTTAATGCGATATCCGGTTTATTATCACCATCTAAATCACCCGCAAATATTCTGAACGGATAGCTACCTGTAGTATATTGGGTAGTATATGTAAACGATGTTGCAGAAATTATGCCGTGAGTTGAGGTGTTACGGAAGATCGATACTTTGTTAGAGTTTTGTACAATTGCAGCAATGTCCGGTTTGCCATCCCCGTCAAAGTCAGCTATTGCAATATCGATTGGTGCAATGCTGGCTGTAATATCTACTTTAGCAGCAAATGATATAAAACCCGGGGTAGATTGGTTTTTGAATATTGATATTTTGTTTGCACTTGTAGATGTGTTGGTAACAATAATTTCGGGTTTGCCATCACCATCAAGATCGGCAATTTTTACATAGTGTGGCCCAAATGCGGTAGGGTAACTTATTGGTGCTTCATACGATGACGCATTCAGTATGCCTGATGTACTGATATTGTGGTACACATAAATATTGTTTGGTCCACTGTTTACAACAACCATATCTGATTTGCCATCTCCATCAAGGTCGGCCATACTCACACCAATAGGTGTAGCTCCTGTTGTAAAATTGATAACAGATTTAAAATTAGCAGAATCATTGATTAACCCAGTGTTATCATAAGTTGGTATAAAAGGGTATTGTGCATTGCCACTTAGACCGGTAGTTATGTCAGTAACTGATATGGGCGCAAACGATGCATTTGCGGGGACGGTAACACTTATTGCAGTGCTGCTCGCCGTAACTATTGTTGCTTTTACAGCTCCAAAATATACGCTATTATTAGCCGGAGTAGTGTTGAAGTTATTGCCGTTAATGATTACGGATGCTCCCTGGTTTCCAGTATTAGGTGTTACAGATGTTATGGTCGGGATTGGTACAACAGTTATTGTGTCGGTTGTATAACCAGTAAATCCACAAAAGTTAGTGTATGTATATGTGATAGTTGTCGTGCCTGCATTTGTTCCGGTTATAGTTCCTGTTGTTGTATTAACGCTGGCTATACTTGTGTTATTGCTGCTCCACGTTCCTCCGGTTATTGCATTGCTCCAGGTAACAGTGCCTCCTAGTGGTACTATTGGCGAACCTGTAATTGCAGGTAACACAGGTACGCCATTTACAATTATTGCAGAGCCATTATTTGAACCGAATGTGTTTACTGGAGATGCATTAATTACTCTTATCTTGTACGCTGTCCCTGCTAATGTACCTGTAGGGATTGTTGCTGCAATTGGTGAGCTGCTTCCTGAGCCAATAATTCCGGTAACGAAGTCATTCGTGAATATGCCCGTTGGGCTAGACAACTGCACTAGAAATGTACCGGTAATAGGACCTGTATATGTATATGCAACATTGAGTATGTTGTCAATGTTGTT
>CANGMZ010000026.1 GCA_947454715.1 Chitinophagaceae bacterium | reverse complement strand
GCCTTTGTGCCGGATTAATAATATGCAGCAGGTTCTTCATCCTATCCGGACTACCTACTGATGTCCCCCCAAATTTTACTACTTTCATTGCTCGTATTACTGCCACAAGGGCTATTGATCATACTAATACCAAGCTGCGAAATTACTATCAAAGCCTACACAATATTGTAGATTTATATTCGATACAGATATACTATACATAATCAACTACTTACGATCCTCCCTAATCCACTTCGAACCTCATAAACTGATCTGAATTAAATACACATTCCGGTGTTCTTATTGCTCCGCTCTTAAGTTCGTACCATGGGCTAATTGATAAATTCATAGGATTAGCTAGTAATTGCATTTGTTGCGATGGCATATACCCCTGAGCTAACATGTATATCTTATTGCCATGCTTATCTATTGCCATATCTGTTACCAATTCTACATGACCAGGGCTACCACCCTTAATCAATATGTCGCCAGGCTGTATCTCATCGAATCTTATCTTTTTTAGTTCTCTACTCAACGATAAAGACCCACAGTAACTATAAATCACATCCATATACGATCTGAAAATCTGTTCATTATCGCCCGGTGCTGCAACCTTCACCCACTCTGCTTTATTACCTTTTAACGACACCCTGTATCCTTCCATCCATTTGCTATATGGTGCTTCAAAACCGCTTGTAAAATTGAACTTTATCTTATCGTGTCTATTGCTTTTATATAAGTAATCTGCGCGAACATGTATTGCCACATCAGCACATTGCTGTAAATCCTTTTTTCCCGTTTCCATATCTATTACAGCCACATATACATCGGGCTTATCTTTTACAGAGCCATCAAAATAATGCACTTTAGTACCATTGGGCAACAGCGGAAGGTGGCGAACGTAAGCACTAAAAGTAGAGTCGCCACAAACTATACGACTATAACCTTCTGGCAATAATATGCGTGTTTCTATGTTCCCTCCTTTAGAATCAATATACTTATTGGAAGCAGGTCTACAAGACTGCAATAGCAGGATGGCAAAGAAGACAAGAAGAAGACACCTCATAGCGTTGAAAGGAATTAAGTGATTAGTAACGAGAGGAATTGTGCTTTATTATTTCCAGATATTGAAATTCAACTGAAACTTTTTCTGCTGCAACAATACACGCCAATCTATAAAAAGAAAAAAGGCAATGATAACGATACCTATTATGCTCCCGGAAATACTCTTCCACGACAGGAGTCCGCTGGCAATATCCTCTGCATTTCGTGCAAAGTAATCTCCTGTAAGCACCATCACCATATCACTCGAAAATTTTCCGACAAAAAATGCAGGTAATATGTGTATGGCACGTATTCTGGCCATACCACTCGCTGTAAATAAAGGCGTTGACGGCAATGGCATTAATGTATATAATAAAACAAAAGCCTGCACCTTCCAGCCAGAATTACCCAAACGTTCACCAATGTATTGTATATCATCATTTTTCTGTGGCTTTATCATTTTTGCAGACAAATAAGGGATATACTTACTGAGCAAATACCTGCCTAATGTAGAACCAATTACCCCCACAACTAATACAACCCAGATATTCAGGTTATACCTCATTTGAAAGAAAACCATTACTATCCATGCCGGAGGGCCAAAGAATGGCAAAAGGTCTACAATCAAAGCCGCTAAAAAAACATATACATAAAACAGCATGCAGTTGCAAGGTATTGAAAATATTAACTGTTGTCACTATTCCGACCACAACCAAGTATATATCTGACACAAAAAATGGCCCAACAATATGTTGTGCCATTATATAAGTTCACTTAGCCTGAATTATCTGTGATCGTCATGTCCATGACCTTCATCATGCCCTCTTTCACCACCTCTTCCCTCACCTTGCTGATGTCCTTCACCCAGCCTTTCTTTGCGACCGTTCCCATGTCCCTGATTTCCTTGGTCGTCTCTTCCCTGATGCCGGCTCTGCCAAGCTCCATGCTGAGGATGCTGAGGGTTAGCAAAATACCGCTCGTCATGACTTTCTCTGATTATTTGTTGATCGTGACGTCCTCTGTAATTTGCATATTGTGCTCTGTACCTGTCGTTATGCATCCATGGCTGAGGCTCATTGACTACAACCTTATAACCATGATAGATATCGTAATTCCGATATTGTGGTGGTAAAGACGCACTAAATATCCAACGACCGCGATCCATGTATACATACTGGTGACGATCTACATAATAATAGGCATCTATATCCGGTATATAATAATTTTGCACATAATCATAACCCACCGGGCCCCAAACTGGCTGTGAACCTATATTTATATTTATCCTCAATTGTGCACTCGCATCTTTGTTGCCAAAACATGCTACAAAAAATATGACGGCAAATAATAGTTTCGTTTTCATGTTTACACAAGTACCAAAAGCATGCCATCATATTATTTATCTACTCACCAGCAGACCTTACCATAGCATTAACTATTTAAACAGAAGCATTAAAAAGTAAAGAATAGATTTCACCAAGATGGTGAATCATCATTTATTAAGAAATTTTAGCAATATATTATCAGTAATCTCCATTGATTTAGTCTTTGTAATGCTAATGGCGTTATTTTTGCTGCATTAAATTAAACTATGAGTATTTCTAAAGAAGTGAGAATAGGTTTATTGGCCAGCATATCACTTGTCGTTTTTTTTACCGGTTTTTATTTTCTTAAGGGCTCTGCGTTCTTATCAAATGAAAATACCTATTACTGCAACTACTCTTCTGTAGATGGGCTGCTCAATTCTGCCAATGTAGAAATAAGAGGGCTAATAGTAGGGCATGTAACGGCATTGGACCTAGAAGATGAAAGAGGTGTTAAAGTAACTATTGCTGTCAAGAAAAACATCAGCATACCTCAGGGAACAGTTGCTACACTTGTATCTGACGGATTATTAGGGGGCAAAATCATCAGACTTGATCTCGGAAAGAGCAAATCTTTTGCTGAAACAAAATCTACTTTGGTAACGGCTGAAGAAGCTGGCGCTATTGATAACCTGACTACAGAAATAACTCCGCTCATAAAAAGCCTCAAAACAACAGTAGCCTCGCTCGATACGATTATCGCCGGTGTTAATGTGGTACTGGGCGAAGACAATAGGAATGGTATAAAAGGAACAATCAGATCTATAAATGCAACCGCTGAAAATCTGGAGAAAATGACCCGCACACTCAGCACTGAAACTGAAAGCGTAAAAGGAATACTTCATAATGCGAATAGCTTCTCCGCTAATCTGGCTAAAAACAATGATACAATTACTCGTATCATCAATAATTTCAGTGGCATATCTAACCAATTGGCAAATGCACCACTACAAAAGACGATTACGCAGTTCGAAAATGTGTCTACTCAACTGAATGGCGTTGTTGGAAAAATCAATAATGGAGAAGGCTCTATGGGGGCACTGATGAACAATAAGGATTTATACAACAATATGAATGCACTGCTGAGTGACCTTAAAGCGCACCCATCAAGATACATCAACGTTACTATCTTCGGTAAAAAGCAGAAAAAAGACTAATCGCCTAAATAGCTACCATCAACAGTTTGAAGAGTTACAGATACATTTACTTATATGCTTTGTGCTGCTTAATCTGCCTCGTTTCAGTAGGTACAGTAAGCTATGCACAGAAGTCAGATACTACAGATAAGATTACCATACACATCCTCAGAAACAGGGTAGTTACATTTACCAAAACAGACACCGGAGATTATTTCAGATTTATTGGAGATGTAATCATGCAGCAAGGTACGGACACACTCTACTGCGACAGTCTGATTCAAAATAAAACAACTAATGTACTTCAAGCATTCAGCAATGTAAGAATTGCTCAAGATGGGGGCACTCAGGGCACTTGCAATTACCTACGCTATACCGCAAGCACTAAAGTGGCATTTATGCAGGGCGATGTTACCATTACTGATGGCAAAAACAAGCTATGGTGCGATGAACTTACATATAATTTAGGCACAAAAATCGGCTTGTATGATAACAGTGGCACATTACAGGCCGACTCCACAATTGTTACCAGTAGCTGGGGAGCGTATAATGTTAAGAGTAAGGAAGCACATTTCAAAGGTGATGCCATAATTAAAGACCCTAAATATCACACCTTGTCTCAGGACATGTCTTATAACACCGAGACAAAGCTCACTCGTTTCTTTGCAAAATCACTTGTAGTCAGCGACAGTGGCAGATCTATATTACAAACCACCAGTGGCTATTATGACAATCAGGAGGGAATTGCAGGTTTCGACAAACCATCATCAGTTTGGTATGACGGACAATATATAGAGTCAGACACGCTTTATTATAATAAGAAAAAGGGCCTTAGTTATGCTTATGGCCATGTAATAGCAGTAGATACCGGGCATCATTCAACCCTATTCTGTGGCAGAGTAATCTACTATACAAAAAAGCGTGTAATGTGGGCGTTGGATAAACCTGTTTTACAAACTGTGAATGGAGCCGACACCCTCTACTTGAGAGCAGATACATTTTATTCAGCCCCGGTAGTAAATCAACTTTCAAAAAAAGCAAAATCTAAAGACAGTACAACAATAACCACAACCGCATTAAAAGCAGAAATGACACAGGCTTCTGTAGAAGAAGGCAAGAAAAACAGAAAAAAGAAAAAAGAACCTGAAGTAGCCACTATTGCAGAAGATACCACTGTTGCAGATTCTACTGCTCCATTATGCTTTGTTGGCTATCATCATGTAAAGATATTCTCAGACTCATTGCAGGGCGTTTGTGACAGTATATCATATACTCAGTCAGACTCCACCATTCGCATGATATACAATCCTGTAGCTTGGTCCAGAAATAGCCAGGTAACCGGAGACACGATACTTATGCGCTTGGATAGCAACCGTATAAAATACATTTACGTTCCTAACAATGCGCTAGTTATATCGTTGGCAGGGCCGGCAGATGCGGGCATGTATGATCAGGTACAGGGAAAAACATTAAAGGGTATTTTCAAGAACAATACGATAACAGATCTAAATATTTATCCAAATGCAGAGTCTATCTATTATGTAAAAGATGATCATGGCGCATACATTGGTGTCAGTCAATCTAAGAGTGACAAGATGCGTGTATTCTTCGAAAATCAGAAAATAAAGAAGATTCTTCAGATAAAGGACGTTCATCAGTCGCTCACACCATTGCAAAAAGCAGACATCCCCAATACCAAACTCAGCCGCTTCAAATGGACACCAGAAAGAAGGCCGCAAAGCAAGGAAGAGTTGTTTGAGTAGACTCTTGAAAAATTGCTAATTGACTACCAATCAACTATTTTTCAATTATGTAGCATTTCCTGTGCAACTTGCCCTGAAAATCGAAAGGTGTTGTTTGAGCAGTGATATCTTTAACTGTAACTGCAGGTATAGAATCCCTTTCCAGAATAAAATTGCGATAATTATTACTGAAATAAATTCGCCCTGTTTCGGTACAGCCCTTCAATAATTTTTTCAACAGCATAACATGATCACGTTGTACATCAAACGTGTCATCCATTCGCTTACTATTGGAGAATGTAGGTGGGTCGCAAATAATCAGATCGTAAGTGTCTTTAGGCATATATTCCAGCCACTCCATTACATCTGCTTGTATAAAATCGTGTTGGGTGTCTTTATACAGTTTGTTATACTGCATATTGCGCTTCGCCCAGTTAATATATGTTTTCGATAAGTCTACAGATGTTACAGTCGCTGCACCACCTGCCGCAGCGTATACGCTGAAAGATCCGGTATAGCAAAACAGGTTGAGTACACTTTTACCTTTAGCCTCTTCGCGCACCATTCCTCTGGTAATCCGGTGATCGAGAAATAAACCTGTATCTAAATAATCAGTAAGGTTTGTAATAAAACTCAAGCCACCTTCAGGTACTATTTTTTCTACTTTCTCTTCCTTTTCTTCATTAAATTTCTCATACTGACCTTGCCTGCCTGCCTTTCTCTGGCGCACTTTCATGTATATGTGCTCCTGATCTATCTCTAACACCTCACTAAGCGTTTGCTTGCAAGCTTGCATCCAAATTTCATGTTCCTCATCCTCCATACCATGCCGGCGCTTGTATTCTGCGGCATGAACATCTCCATTGAGCCATTCTATAGCAAAAGGGAATTCGGGAAGGTCGTGGTCGTAAAAACGAAAACAGGCAATATTCTGCCTGCGCGCCAATTTGCTGATGTGTTTCCACACCTTCAAAAGGCGGTTTTTGAACATGAGCTGCTTATCTTGATCTGGAGTCGTCAATTGTCTGAATTAGACTGCAAAGGTATTGCAAATTCTATAAGCACAAGAATGCAGTAAATTGCATAAATTAGGTTCTGCTATTGCACACTCAGGAATCTTGTTACACGAACATTCCTGCGTAATGCAATAGCAGAGTATCTTAGTTAAGGATAATTCTATCCTGAGTAGAAATTTTAGATAGGAAAGTTGTTTCCGCTACGATTGCAGCCAAGGTATCATCTGCCGTCAATTCCATTTCGTTCATTTCCAGCATATCCTGCTTTAGATTTATCATATTCATCGGAGTTTTGAATTGGCAATTGCGAACAATAACCCTTGCACTCTTCAGACAATTAATTGTCATTTCACCATGAAATATGCAATTTTCAATAATAATTAATTTATTTTCTGCAATAGAAAGCAACAAAAAATCACTACAAAAAGACACATTGCTGAAAACAATCTCCTCTACAGTACTGCAGATATATCTATATGGGGCTACAATAAGACAATTCTCTACCAAGCTTTTAGACAAAATCGGCCTTACCTGCTTTGGAGACTTAATTAACTCATTAAGCAGGCCGCGTCTTTTATCTTTTTTATTGAATCCTGAAGCCATACACAAAATAATTATAACACGAATTTAATCGTTAACAACTAAATAACAAAATGTTTTGTGTGAATTTTTAATGAATTTTATTCACACCCCATTAACAATCAATAAAATACATACAATTGTTATAATATGGTTTTCAATAGATCTATTTCCTATCAATCAGATTGCGTTCGAATTCCCTCCCTGAATTGCAAAGGTTAAAATTGAAGCGATGAATAACATTCAATTACCTTCATTCGTTTTATGAAAACATCGTTATTTTACAATTCATGAGATTTATTGTTGCCATAACTGCGCTATTATCATTTCAGCTGCTTTCTTGCATGGCAACAAAAAATGCATTGCCACCTAACAGTCAGTGGATAAGCAGCAATATTAATATTGACGGCAACAATAATGACTGGCAACTACCCTATCCATTTGTAGATAAAGACAACAAAGTACAGTACGCATTTGCAAATAATAGAAACACACTTTTTATAACATTAAAAACAAGCGATGCAGTAAGTGCCAGAAAACTGGAGAGAGGTGGTTTCACAATTTATATTGATACCAATGGAAAGAAAACAGACTCAATTGCACTAACTGCATTTATGAGCAAACCTGCGCCTGATAACGAAGAAGATGACGAACCTACAAATAGTATGGCTTCTTATACAGACACAACAAGAAAAGCACCAAGAAGAAAGCACTCTTCAGTTGTCAACTACCCTATAGCGAGCATTACATTAAAAGGATTCAAAAGAGACAATAACGGTAGCATTCAAAACCCGGCAGGAATTATTATAGGAGCAGGCGTCAATGATTTCAATGAAACAGTTTGGGAAATTGCCATTCCTTTTTCTGCCTTCTACAAAAGACAAATTGATAGCAATGACCAAAACAGAAAAATGAATGTATGCTTTTATATGGCAGGGCTATCTGAAATAGACATGCCCGCATATCCGACTACGATAGCCACAACAGACATAGCTTCCATGCACAACCAAACTGACAACAGTATACAAAACGAACACAAAGGAAAAGAATTACGACCTGAACACGACGACGATTACACCCCTCCGGTAGATATTGCTGCAGACCGTGAACGTCTTATCAAAAATGTACACATCTGGCATTCTGTTCGTTTCAGCTATAAATGAGCAATGGCTACCACGAATGTGATAGCCATTACTTAAATCTACAAAAACTCTTTATTTACTTGCCGATGCAGGCCAACTTGCCGCATCTACGCCCCAGGCTTTATTGGGTTGTGCCCCCATGGTAAACTCGATAACACCACCCTTAAGTAAATCTGTATGGGTAATATAAGTCTTATTATATGGCCTACCATTTAGTTTTATGCTCTGAATGTATATATTGCTCTTACTATTGTTCTTAGCAATGATGAGCATATTTTTACCTGAAGGTAGTTTCAGGTTCATTTGATCAAAAACCGGGCTACCAAATACATATTCTCCATTTGCAGGATTAGCCGGAAAGAAACCCATCATACTCCAAACAGCCCAGGCACTCATCTGTCCGCAATCTTCATTGCCTGCATAACCTTCCGGCTTGTCATGATACATGGTTTCTATGATATTGCGCACTTGTTTACCGGTTTTCCATGGTTCACCTACAAAACTATACATATATGCAATGTGATGACTTGGTTCATTTCCATGCGCATACTGACCTATAAGCCCACTCATATCCGGTGGTGCAGACTCTCCCTTAATATTTGAATTGACCGTAAACAGAGAATCTAATTTATTAATGAAAGCAGCCTTGCTACCAAATGCCTGTGTTAATCCAATCACATCATGAGGAACAAAAAATGTGTATTGCCACGCATTACCTTCTTCATAATTAGATGTCTTCCAGTCAGTTGATGCAAAATAAGGATCAAAAGGAGTGACCCAAGAGCCATCTGCTTTTTTACCTCTCATAAAACCTGTCTGCTGGTCAAATAATTGCTTCCAAGAATCAGCACGTTTCATGAACTTAATATAGTCAGCTGTCTTGCCTAGTTTTTTTGCAACCTGCGCAATACACCAGTCATCAAAAGCGTATTCTACAGTTAGAGTTACGCTGAAAGAACCTTTATCTGAAGGCAAATAACCATACTTTATGTAATCAGGAGTGCCTCTTTCTTTTTGGTTAGCACTTGCCAACATAGCCTCATACACATGCACTGCATCAAGCCCCTTCGTATCTTTTAATACCGCATCGGCCAAAACAGGAACTGCATGATAACCACTCATACAGTTGGTCTCAAATGTACTTAGATCCCATACCGGCAATAAACCATTCTCATCGTAAAATGCCAGCATACTATTCAGGATATCTATGTTACGCTGTGGCTGCGTAAGCGTAAACAAAGGATTAAGCCCACGGAACGTATCCCATAAAGAGAATACGGTGTATCGTTGCCCTTTCTTCATTTTTTGCACATTACCTTTCGCATTTTGATAGTCGCCATCTGCATCTGAAAATAATACTGGGGCCATACAAGTGTGATATATAGCAGTATAGAAAATCCGCTTCAAATGTTCATCGTTGGTCTTTACCTGCATCTTCTGCAGCTCCTTTTCCCATAAACCTTCTGCAGCAGCCTTGTAAGAATCAAAATTCCAACCCCTTATCTCCCCAAGCGCTTCTAAGGCTTTCTCATAACTAACAGAGGATAGTGCAACTTTCATCAATAATGGTTTCCCATTCAAATCGGCAAACTCAAGTTCACCATTGTACTGTTTACCATTCTCCTCTTCCTGATTTATTTTACTATGGTTCTCACTATTAAAAATATGCATTTGCTTTATAGGTGCAGAAGTGCGAGCAGCAAAATATACGCGTTGCACATTTGCCCAACCATAAGAATATCTGTACCCTACTATTGTGGAATCATCCTGCTTCAATATTCTGGTTTTTACTGTACTATCCCAATTAATCATGTAGTTGAGCTGGAAACGCACAAAAGGAGTACTTCCCTTAGGGAATTCATACTTATGAAAACCACATCTTGCAGTTGTGGTCAGTGACACTTTAATACCATTGTCTAATTGCACACTGTAAAAACCGGCTGACGCTTTCTCATTCTTATGGCTAAAAGGCACTTTGTAAAACCTGAACGTATCATTGATGAGACTGGTATTGGGCATTACTGAGATATCTGTCCAGTCACCACAACCTGTACCACTTAAATGCAAGTGGCTAAAACCAGCTATTGCCGGACTGCTATAATTATATCCACTGCACCAGTCCCAACCCTCATCGCCATTATCCGGACTTAGCTGCACCATACCAAATGGCACTGTTGCACCCGGATAAGTATGCCCATGACCACCGGTACCAATCATCGGATCAATATATTTAGTGAGATTTTGCGCCTGTACCTGAGTACTAAATGCTACTGCAAGTAAAAGACTTGCCCTCTTTAATAAACTAGCCATAAATTATAATTCAATTGCAAGGTAATCACCTATTCCGTAAATATATGAATTGACTACAGACATTACACTTAGTTAATAACTAAAAAAATATTTTTATACTAAAATCGTATTCTGCACTGAACAGGACACCAGGCCAATAGCCTCTCTGAAACACTCTGAAGGTCTTGACCATCAATATATGATACAAATGGGGGACACAAAAACACAAGCAATTCTACAAGACAAATTCAATATATGTACTCCTTAGTCAATAAATACAATAAATGATGAAGCCCCCAAAATCGGGGGCTTCATCATTTAACTTTCAAGATATATTTACGATTATCTCAAGAACAGCAATTCACGATACTTTGGCAGTGGCCAAAGTTTATCATCAACTATTAGCTCAAGCTTATCTGCGTGATAACGGATACTGTCGAAGAATGGTTTTACCTTATGGCAATACATTAAAGCACGCTTATGCATATCCTCTTCATTATTGGCATCTTTACGAGCCTGTATCATTGCTTCTACATTATCGTTGATGTTTTGAATGTGGTTGCTGATCACCTTAACCAAATTAAGCTGCGCTTTATAACCGCTTTCATCAAGACCCAAGCCCTTCAGACCATTTACGTTCTGAATCATTGTGTTTTGATATTCAATAGCAGCAGGTAATATGTGGTTTGTTGATAGATAGCCGATAATACGTGCCTCAATCTGTACTTTCTTTACATAATCTTCGAGCATGATCTCATGACGCGCTTCCAATTCACGCTTACTGAAAATACCGTTATCATAAAACAACTGCTTAGACTTGTCTGTGATATAGGCATCCAAGGCTTCAGGTGTAGTCTTGAAATTATTCAATCCACGACGAGCTGCTTCTTCTGCCCATTCGGCACTGTAATTATCCCCTTCAAATCTAATCTTCTTAGAATCAGTGATATAGCTACGCAAGATCTGCAAAACTGCAATTTCTTTCTTCTCACCCTTCTCTATCAATCCATCTACCTCTTTCTTAAACTGCTTCAAGGTATCGGTCATAATAGTATTCAACACTACCATTGGTGAGCCGCAGTTAGCAGAAGACCCTACTGCACGGAATTCAAACTTATTACCTGTGAATGCAAAAGGACTTGTGCGATTACGATCCGTATTGTCCATCAATACCTCAGGCAACTGTTTATGAATATCCAACTTCAAGATAACTTCATCCTGTTCTGTGAATTTCTCTTTCACTCTTGATTCTACTTCATCTAATACCTGAGTCAAATACTTACCCAAGTAAACAGAAATAATAGCCGGAGGGGCTTCATTTGCACCCAAACGATGATCATTATTTGCAGATGCAATTGCACCGCGTAATAGATCAGCATGATCATGTACCGCCTTGATTGTGTTTACAAAGAAGGTAAGGAACATGAGGTTGGTGCGTGGAGTTTTACCCGGTGATAACAAGTTTACACCTGTGTCAGTAGCAAGGCTCCAGTTATTGTGCTTACCACTTCCGTTTACACCGGCAAATGGCTTTTCATGCATCAATGCCTTTAGCTTATGACGCTTTGCCACCTTAGTCATAACATCCATTAACAGCGTGTTATGATCTACAGCTATGTTCACCTCTTCAAACATTGGCGCACACTCAAACTGAGATGGCGCAACCTCATTGTGGCGAGTACGCAATGGAATACCTAACTTGTAAGACTCTTGTTCAAAATCTTGCATGAATGCATATACACGCTCAGGAATAGAACCAAAGTAATGATCTTCTAACTGCTGCCCCTTTGCAGGACCATGACCTAAAAGCGTGCGACCGCACATCATCAAATCTGGACGTGCATTAGCCAATGCTTCATCTACTACAAAATATTCCTGCTCCCAACCTAATGTTGCAGTAACTTTTGTTACGTTCTTATCAAAATAATGGCAAACATCAACAGCTGCTTTATCTAGAGCAGCGATCGACTTCAGCAATGGTGCTTTATGGTCGAGTGACTCACCATTGTAGGCTATAAAAATTGTTGGAATGCAAAGTGTTTTACCTGAACCTGCTTCCATAATGAATGCAGGTGAAGATGGATCCCAGGCAGTATATCCGCGTGCTTCAAATGTTGCACGAATACCACCGTTAGGAAAGCTCGATGCATCAGGCTCCTGCTGTATCAATGCTTCGCCATCAAAAAGTTCGATAGCACTGCCATCGCTTTTTATTGTAAAAAAAGAATCATGTTTTTCTGCAGTAGTACCCGTAAGTGGCTGAAACCAGTGTGTGAAGTGAGTAACTCCGCGAGACTCTGCCCAAGCCTTCATACCTACAGCTACTTGATCTGCTATGCGACGGTCGATACGCTGACCAGATTTTGCTGAATTCATAAGGCTCTTGTATGCCTCATCGCTCAGGGATTCGCGCATTGTGCGACCCGTAAATACGTTACTCCCGAACATTGTAGTGATTTTTTTCTCACTGTAGCCGGAAACTATTTTCTCTTCGCTCTGCAACGACTGCAAAGCCTGAAAACGTAAATTCGCCATAGATATTAAATTTTACGCAAATCTAGAGATATTCTGATAAAAAGTAAATTTTTTATGAAAATTTCAGAAAAAATTAAACATTTAATTTTATTGTATTGTATTAATATATTGCCCATGGCTGTACATTTTCAACGTAAGAACAAGCATAATCTGGTGTTATGAAGTTTTTAGTAAATACCATTTCCGGCATTTTATTCAAGTGTATATAAATATTAATATCAAGTACAGTGTTAAAATAGGCTATCGGCAACTGCTCTTTGAAATCAACACCTCTCCTGCCATTCCATTTATATACAGCCTCTTTTGCACACCACGCCAATGTAAAATACTTTGGGTCATGACACATGGTGTCTTGCTCCTCTTCGGAGAGAAATTTATGTTTTATGTCTGCAATTCGTGGATGCCAGGTTTGAATATCTATACCAGCCTCATCTACCGGATCAACCGCAACAGCTATATATGGCCATGAGTGCGAAATAGAGAACTGAAATTCATTACCGGGGATACGCGGCTTATCATGTTCATCTTTACTAATAGCATGTAAAGGGAATTCAGCCTCTAAATGTGTAAGCAAATAACGGCCCGCAAGATGCTCTATGCGCCGCTTATCATTCTTGATATCAGATAAAATCTTGGTATGGTCTGCAAAAAATGCTTCTTCTTCCTCCACTTTCCATATAGCCCCGCGGCCATGATCACCTATATTCCATTCATTGAGTAACGGCATAGTACAAAGGTATGAATTAGCAGAGCGTAATTGGCTTTATTGAAATCGGTAATAAATGCACATCTGATATTTTAGAAAAATGCGGATTGAACTTTCGTCAATCGCCTAGGGTGCAGCAGGTACTAAACGTAAAAAAGCCCTCGATAAATCGAGGGCTTTCCAAATGATTAGTATGAATAAGATTAGATAACTTTTACATTAACTGCATTCAAACCTTTTTTGCCATTTTGAACTTCATAAGACACCTTGTTGTTCTCACGAATCTCGTCATAAAGACCTGAAACGTGAACGAAGATGTCTGGGCCACCGTTTGATGGAGTGATGAAACCGAAGCCTTTTGCTTCATTGAAAAATTTAACTGTACCTTCTTGCATTGTTTTTGAAATAAAAAGATTAATAAAACACAAAGATATAGATAAATATCAACAAACCAAAAAATAGTTTAAAATCTTTTTAATACCAACGATAATGCATCAGCCCAAAGCTCCATATTATAGTAGTTGAATATTCACTTTAAAAAACGGAATATTGTCTGCCAAAATAACAATATCGTTTTTCATAATGTGCAAAGTTAGCGTTCGTAAGTGTGCAACTGACAGTATAGAACATGCTGCTCTGCAAAAATGACCGAAAAGGGGCTTTGGCATAAAAGATGATTATTGCATTATTACAAAATCGTTTAACAACTTAAAAAACATAAAAATGGCTAACAACGTTAACATTACTCCCCTCCATGACAGGGTTATCGTAAAATCTGCTGCAGCTGAAGAAAAAACTGCAGGTGGTATCATTATACCTGATACAGCGAAAGAAAAGCCACAACGTGGAATAGTTGTAGCTGCGGGTCCTGGTAAAAAAGATGAGCCAATGACCGTAAAAGCAGGTGACACTGTATTATATGGTAAATATGCAGGTACTGAAATCGCTTTTGAAGGTGCAGATTACCTGATTATGCGCGAAAGTGATATCCTTGCGATCATTTAATTTATACTGTTTCCTTCTCTAATACTATATAGAAGTAAAGCACAGGTATTATTAAAATTTCTAAAACAAAAAAAGAAAGAAAAAATAAATATTATGGCAAAACAATTGTTTTTCAACATCGAAGCACGCAACCGTATGAAGCGTGGCGTGGATATTCTTGCTGATGCAGTAAAAGTAACCCTCGGACCAAAAGGTCGTAACGTGGTTATTGAAAAGAAATTTGGCGCACCTTCAGTAACTAAAGATGGTGTTAGTGTTGCAAAAGAAATAGAACTTGAAGACAGCATCGAGAACATGGGTGCTCAGATGGTGAAGGAAGTAGCTTCAAAAACTGCTGATCTTGCCGGTGATGGTACTACTACTGCTACAGTTTTGGCTCAGTCTATTATAGGCGAAGGTTTAAAGAACGTAGCTGCAGGTGCTAACCCAATGGACTTGAAGCGCGGTATCGACAAGGCTGTTATTGCAATTGTTGAAAACCTGAAAGCTCAGTCTCAGAAAGTTGGTAATGACAATAAAATGATAGAGCAGGTCGCTTCTATCTCTGCAAATAACGATAATGCTATCGGTGCTTTGATAGCTCAGGCTATGGCTAAGGTTGGTAACGAAGGTGTTATCACTGTAGAAGAAGCTAAGGGTACTGAAACTACGGTAGAAGTAGTAGAAGGCATGCAATTCGATCGTGGTTACCTGAGTGCATACTTCGTAACCAATGCAGAAAAAATGCAGGTTGAATTACAGAACCCATATATCCTTATCTACGAAAAGAAAGTAAGCACACTGAAAGACATTCTTCCTATTTTGGAAAGTGTTGTACAGAGCGGTCGTCCTTTGTTGATTATTGCTGAAGATGTCGACGGTGAAGCATTGTCTACTTTGGTTGTAAACAAACTTCGTGGCTCATTGAAAATAGCTGCTGTTAAGGCTCCTGGCTTTGGTGATCGTCGTAAGGAAATGTTACAGGATATCGCAGCGCTTACAGGTGGTATCGTTATCAGCGAAGAGCAGGGTTACAAATTGGAGAATGCTTCAATTGCATACCTCGGTCAGGCAGAAAGCATCACTATAGATAAAGACAACACAACTGTTGTTGGCGGTAAAGGTGAGAAAGATGATATTAATGCTCGTATCAGCCAGATCAAAACACAAATGGAGAACACTACAAGCGATTACGATCGTGAGAAACTTCAGGAGCGTTTGGCTAAATTGAGTGGCGGCGTTGCTGTACTTTATGTAGGTGCTGCAAGTGAAGTGGAAATGAAGGAAAAGAAAGACCGTGTTGACGATGCATTGCACGCAACTCGCGCTGCAGTAGAAGAAGGTATCGTTCCAGGTGGTGGTGTTGCTTACATCCGTGCAATCGAATCATTGACAGCCGTTAAGACTGACAATGCTGACGAAAAAACAGGTGTTGCAATCGTTCGCCGTGCTTTGGAAGAGCCACTTCGCCAGATCGTTGCAAATGCAGGTCTTGAAGGTTCTATCATTATACAGAAAGTTCGTGAAGGTAAAGCTGACTATGGCTTCAACGCTCGTACTGAAGTATATGAGAACATGCTTGCTGCAGGTGTTATTGACCCAACTAAGGTTAGCCGTGTAGCTTTGGAAAATGCTGCGTCTATCGCTAGTATGCTCCTTACTACTGAGTGTGTTATCGCTGACAAACCAGAACCAAAATCTGCAGCTCCTATGGGCGGTGGAATGCCGGGCGGAATGGGCATGGACTACTAGTAAACAACCATTAATTACAAATAATCTTGAAGAAGCCTCTGATCATTCGGAGGCTTCTTCATTTATGCTGCATCACTGATCGTTTATCAACATCAAAAAGGGTTGACAATCTGCATTGCCAACCCCTTTATATCTTCTAGCGAAATCAATTATCTTGCAACAACAATCTTTTCTTCATAACTGCTGTGAGCAGTAGTTGCTCTAAATAAATATATACCTGAAGCCACATCAAGAGATATCAACTCTTCTTTATTCGTATTAGTATGTAATGTTTTAACTACTTGCCCCAACAAATCAGTCACTACAATATTTACAGGCTCTATAATACCGGAAGACAATAAGAAATTAAAGTTACCTGTATTAGGGTTAGGTGATAAATGCCCAACCATTGCCACATCGTTTGCCACATTATAAATAGCTACAGGACCATTGTAATAAGTTTTCTCCTTGCAACCTAAGTGCGTTGTTATCACCCAATATAGCTTACCAATAAGATCCGGTGCAGCATTGACATAATTCTGATTAGTCTCCCCTGTTAATATTGTAGAATCAAGTGTTACTGCATCATCATATCCCCACTGATAAGTATAATCATTGCTTTGCTGACAAATAAATTCACCATTAAAATAAATCACACTCGGTATTTCCGCAACATTTGCAGCTACAGACACTGCAAATGAATCTCTTAAAGAACATCCGGTAGAGGCAAGCGTTGCAGTCAAATAAACCCAAGCCATAACCGGCGCATTAAAATTAACTAAACAGTTTTGTGCACCTGCACCTGTAGCCCATATTGATGCGCCATCTGCAGACCATGTGTAATGCTCTCCGGTATAAGGCAATGCTGCAGTTCCAAAGTTTTGGTACAATGTATTGGCACATACCCATGACGGGCCTGCGGTTGTGATATGAGGTTGATGTGCTCCCGGGCTAACCATAATATTTAACTGCTCAGTAGCGTTACAATCCTCCGCTGATAAATTAATATTGTAGACAACACCAATATTACTACCTGTGCTATTGATCAGACTATCATGTATATAACCCGTCCCTGAAGAAGTAGCAGGAAGAATACCCGATACCGCTGAACGAGACCACGTATACGCAGTACCTGTCGTAGCACTTAATGGGAAATAATCAAAAACCACACCACCACATAAAGACTCAGACAATACACTACTCAGTTGAGGAACTGGCTTTACCCTTACCGTAACTTTTGATGTGTCAACACAACCATTGGCCGTAACCGTGAAATTATAAACTACATTAATTGATGAGGCTGTAGTATTGTCAAGATACTCTGCAACATTATCAACGCCGGACAATGTTGGATTGTTAATACCTGCTACTGCATTACGAGTCCATACAAATGATGCTCCTGATGCACCCGAAGCAGGCAGATAAGAAAAAAGCATACTATCACAAACAGGAGTAGGTGTAGATGAACTGGTTAATGTTGGTTTTGGGTAGACTGTTACCAACTTATGTGCTGCGGCACTACTGCAACTTGTTGTTACCAAATAACTAATTACAGTATTTCCTGCACTTAGCCCCAAAACAACACCTGCGGCATTAACAGTAGCAACAGAAGAATTACTACTACTCCAAACACCACCAATAGCAGTATCATTAAGTGCAACAGAGGTTCCGGCACACACTGTTAGTGGGCCTGTGATTATGCCTGTATCAGGCAATGGCGCAACGGTTATATATTTGAATACAGTATCATTACCGCATCCATTGGTAACTATATAGCTTATGGTATCTGTACCCGGAGCATTTGCAGTCACAACACCAGATACAACGCTTGTTGATATACCTGTAGTTAACCACACCCCTCCGGAGGCACTATCAGTCAATGTCGTTGAGGCACCTACGCAAAGACTCGTAGCACCGGTAATGGATCCCGCAACCGGTAATGGATTTACAATTATTTGTTGGGTAGCAGTTGCCGTTCCACACACTGTCGTTACACTATAAGAAATATTAGCTGTACCACCTGTTATACCTGTAACTATACCGTTGGTATCAATTGTAGCAACAGCTATGTTGTCACTAATCCACACACCACCGGTTACAGCATCAGCAAGTGTGATACTTTGCGCCTGACAAACACTTGAATCACCAGATATAGAATCTACAAAAGTGGAGTTATTTACGAGTATATGTTTGATTGCAGCTGTAGCACCACAAGTATTAGTAACTGTATATAATATAGTATCTGTACCACTCACAATACCTGAGACTACACCACCAACTACAGAAGCACTTCCATTTGAGGCACTCCAAATACCACCGGTTACTGCATCTGTAAGTGTAATGTCTGTACCGGCACACACACTATTAAAACCATTGATTATACCTGCATCAGGCAAAGTGTTAACTATTATTGCATGACTCGCGATTACGGTTCCGCAACTATTGGCTACTGTATACTTAATTGTGTCTATTCCTGCACTCGCTCCGGTAACAACACCGCCTATTACCGTTGCATGCGCATTAGCCACACTCCAAGTCCCACCGGTTACCGTATCTGTCAATGTAACTACAGCTCCTGTACAAACAGAATCTACTCCTGTAATTATTCCTGCAACTGGCGTTAACTGAACATTTATCACGTGCGAAACAGATGCACTTCCGCAACCATTGCTCACAGTATATACAATGGTATCAGTACCTGTTGCTACACCCGTTACTACTCCACCCACAACATTAGCGAGACCATTTGTTGCAGACCAATTTCCGCCAATTACAGTTGCACCCAATGTAATAGCAGAACCTGTGCAAACAGTTGTAAGACCAATTATACTCCCCGCAACAGGCAATGGATTCACATGTACCATCATTGTATCAGTAGCACTACCACAAATATCAGACACGGTATACGATATAATAACATTACCTCCGGCAACACCCGTAACAACACCACCCGACACTGTGGCTGTTGCATTATTACTACTGCTCCATGTACCACCTGCTGCTGTATCTGCCAACGTAATAATTGCCCCTGCACAAACAATGCCCACACCTGTAACTACTCCGGCATTAGGCGAAAGATTTATTGTAATTAATTGGGTATCTATTGCCGTTCCACAAACGTTCGTAACACTATAGGATATGATAGTACTACCTGTAGCAATACCATGCACTAAGCCGGCACTATTAACAGTAGCAGTAGATGTATTACTACTGTTCCATACACCTGTTGTTACGGCATTACCTAGTGTAATATCTGCACCTGTACAAACCATTGCTGTACCTGTTACAGCGCCCGCATTTGGTTGTGGATTTACTGTAACCAGCATAGTATCACTGACACTACCGCAACTACCTGTAGTTATAGTGTAGGAGATAATTACCGTCCCTGCTAAAACCCCATGAACAAGTCCACCACTCACTGTAGCAATACTGTTGTTACTACTACCCCATACACCTCCTGTTGTTGTATCTGACAGTGTTGTCACTTGCCCTACACAGACACTGGCTACACCGGTAGCAATCGCAACTGTAGGCAGTGGATTAACGGTAATCATCTGTGTATCAGTTGCTGTTCCACAACCATTCGTAACAGCATAAGATATAATTGCATTGCCCGCAGCAACTCCATGTACCAGACCGGAAACACTAACAGTTGCCACACCTGTTGCATTACTACTCCATACGCCACCAGTTCCTGTAGTACTCAATGTTATATTACTGCCTGCACATACATCAGACGCTAGCCCTGATATAACGCCGGAAACCGGCAGCGGATTAATAATCACAGACTGCGTTGCGTTCACGCTGCCGCAACCATTACTTACTGTGTAAGATATAATAGTACTTCCGGAAGCAACCCCATGAACAATGCCACCACTAACTGTTGCTTTAGCAGTATTGCTACTAATCCAAACACCCCCGGTTATTGTATCAGTAAGTGTTATTACTTGTCCAACACATACGCTTGCAGTACCAACAATTGTACCTGCAACCGGCAGTGGATTAACAGCAACCATTTGTGTATCTATTGCTGTACCGCAGCCATTCGTGTTTGTGTACGTTATTATGGTATTTCCTGCAGCAATACCGTGCACCATTCCTGATGCATTAACGGTTGCCACACTTGTAGTGCCACTTGACCATGTGCCACCAATTACAGTAGACCCTAACGTAATATTACTACCTGCACATACTGAGTTTAGTCCTATTATAGTACCCGCACTTGGCAACGGATTCACCGAAACCATTTGTGTATCGCTTGCGGAACCACAACTATTGGTTACGGTATATGTTATTATAACATTGCCGGAAGTAACACCTGCAACAACACCTCCTGTAACCGTTGCAACAGTTGTATCACTACTACTCCATACACCTCCGGGGCTTGCATTACTCAGTGTTAGTGAAGCACCATGACAAACGTTATTACCTCCTGTTATTGTACCTGCTACAGGCGCAATATTCACGGTAAAAGGTGTTGACATTACTGTTGTTCCGCAGGAATTAGCTTTAGAATATGTTATTGTTGTAGAAGCACCCGAGGTAACTCCTGTTACAAAACCTGTAATGTTGTTCACAGTAGCAATTGAAGCATTAGCAGTTGACCAAGAACCTCCCGCAGTTGTGTCAACTAATGTGGTTGATATAAGACCACAAACAGAAGTAGCTCCGGTTATTGGACCAACTATCGGCGTTGTATTGACAGCAATATTTTTGACTTTAGTATCAGTTCCACAGGTATTTGTAAAAGAATAGGCAATAGACACCGTATCTGCAGACACACCTGTAACCATGCCTGTAAGACCTACCGTTGCTATAGCCGCATTTACTGTATGCCAAAAACCACCACTCACTGAATCTGTAAGCGTAATTGTATTGCCTATACAAACTGCTGCAGTACCATTTACAAAAGACACACGTGGCGTAGAGTCGATTCTGATTATCCGCCTAACTGTGTTGGTGTCACCACCAGCTACCTTGGAATAATAAACTGTATCTAACCCAGGTAAATGAGGCGTGAATAATCCGGCACTGGTAACACTCGCCAATGTACTATTACTGATTGTAAAAAAGCCACCCGGCGCTGTATCACTAAGTGTAATTGACGGACTTGAAAAACAAATTGCCTTAGGACCTACTATTGTATCAAGCGGAGGTATTGGGTAATTTCTGAGAATAAAAATACTACTGCCAGTATTGTTTGTAGCCATTATATCCGGATATCTATCCCCATCAAGATCACCAATTGTTGTGCTAAATAAAGCACCTGCAATTTGATAATCAGATTTTGGTGACAATGTAGATGAGGAAAATGCTCCAGGAACGGATGTGTTTCTAAACATAGATAGATAACCGCCGCTACTTGCATCTCCCACAACAACATCTGGCTTTCCATCTCCATTCATATCACCTATTGAGAATCCGGCAGCACCATTCATTGTTGTGAACTCAACTGCAGTACCAAATGATGAAGCATCAATGTTACCTGGTAGACAATTATTTTTATAAAGTGCCAGTGTATTGTTATTTGTATTCGAAATGAGCACATCAAGTTTATTATCACCATCAATATCTGAAAAATGTATATCAGAAGGAGTGCCACTTGAAGATACTGCTACCCTTGGATTGAACGCAATAGTGCCAGTTGAGGATATATTTTTAAGAATTGAAAACGAGTATGACGAATCATCAGCAACACCAATATCAGACCAACCATCGCCATCTAAATCACCGGTACAAATACCAATCGGATAAGTACCCGTACTAAATGCCCCGGCGAACGAAAAAGCTATCGTTGCTAATGTACAGTCGTTGTGAAAAACAACAACATTATTAGAGTCCCTACAAGTTACTGCTATATCAGGTTTTCCATCCTTATCAAAATCAGCAATCCCTAACACATAAGGGGCAATTCCCATAGGGATGGTAGAAATCTCAACAGCAGATGCAAATGAAATCCCACCAGATACTGATGTATTTTCAAATATGGCAATTTTCCCAACACCCAATTCCGTTGCAACAATATCTGGCTTTCCATCTCCATTAAAGTCAGCGACATTTACATTTGTTACTTGATTACCTACTGTTATAGTAAGCGGTGGTAAAGAAAATGATGACCCATCAATTCTCCCGGGAACGCTTACATTTCTATATATTACAATACTACCAGGTGTTGGGGATGTGGCTCTATTATTAACTACAAGATCTGGTTTACCATCACCATCAAAATCGCTTATTACGGTTATATATGGTAAACTTCCAGGCACACCAGTTACTAACGCAACTCTAGGCTTCAAATTAATCGTATCTAACATAAAATACGAACTCTCAAACGTAGGCATAAACATGCCATTTTGATACCCAATGTGACTAGTTGTAGTATTCAAAACAGATACCGGACCATAAGTTGCACCTGTATCTACAATCACTGAGAGCTGTGAAACACTTGCTGTCAATACGGTTCCCCTGGTAGCACCAAAAAAAACATTATTATTATTTGCTATCGCATCAAAATTATTCCCGGTAATTATTATTGTGTCTCCCACTTTTGCAATTGCAGGCACTACTGAAGTTATTACAGGAGATTGTGCAAAAGTTACGCCACAGAAACACCATATCACCAGAAGTAATGTAATGTTCCTAAGCAGTTTATAAAAATAGGGAGGTATCAATAAAACCATATATGCTGTTTTTCAATCGTTAAAGTTACGAAAATATATCGAAAATATAATTTTTGACTATTTAGGCATTGACACAAAGTATATAAATGCAAATTTATAATCAGCTATTTATAAACTACTCACGAGTTTTCAAATCAAAGTATTACATAAAAAAACCGGCTTTAACACCACTAACTTTTACAAGTCTGAGTATTAAAGCCGGAATATTTTAAAACTTGATGATTACCTCGCTAATTCGAAATGGATTGTTTTTGCAAGATGCTCAGAGTGAATATTAAGAATATACATACCATTCGACAGATTATCGCTAAGTGCAATTACCTGCTCAATACTACCCGTATTAGCATTAAACTTGCTTACATAAACAACCTGACCAAGCATATTGGTGATTTCTACCTGTAGCTCTTCATTAGTTGTTATTCCCAAATTACCATTAATCGTAAATGTTCCCTTTGTTGGATTTGGCGCAATATGAATGTCACTGTTAGGCGCATTCACCTGACCAACACCCACATTAGCACCTATTGCAACTTCCTGAGAAGCAAATACAGAAACCCCATTACAGAAGTCATTGTTGGTAGCTATTATAGTAAATGAATCACCGGTTGCCAAAATATTAGTAGAATATACTAATGAAGTAGCACCCGGAATAATGATGCCATTCTTCTTCCATTTATAGCTTGGGTTACTTCCCATATTAGTTGCCACACCTGTAAAGGTTGCCGTCATACCAGGAGCCAATATATAACCAGGGCTTACACTAACAGTCACGTTTGGTATTAATACCGGTACAACTGTTACTGTATGTGGTGTACTTGTTACTGTATTTGTAGTTACACAAGGGAAATTCGTTGTCATAACCACACTGATAACATCACCTGTATTTGCCATATACGCTAACATAGGACCTGTTGAAAAGTTTACACCATTCTTTATCCACTGATAGGTTGGAGCAGTTCCACCATTTACAGGAGCTGCGTAATAAACTACAGGATATCCTCCGCAGGCAGTATCAGAGCCGATCAAGCTGACAGATGGAGTAAGATAAGGACTTACTGTGAGTCTTAATGTATCTGTAGCAGTATCTACGTTAGGACAAACATAGTTGCCATGAACTATGACTGTAGCAATATCGCCATTTGCAGGTACATAAGTAAATGTAGCACCAGGGCCTACATTTACTCCATTTATTTTCCAACTGTAAGTAGGTGCAGTTCCACCCCACAATGTGTTAGGGTTTAATGTTATTGGCATACCTAAACAAACTGTGTCCCCCATACCTGTAGTCAGATTCATAATCGGCGTTCTGCGTGTGATAACTTCCATTCTTACAAGGTCAGTATCATTTGTTGGGGTTACACATACTGCATTGCTGACAACAACACATTTAATTGTGTCATTATTAAGCGGTATATAAGTAAAAGAAGCAGAAGAGCTAACCGGAACATGGTTAACAGTCCATTGATAAACAGGCGTTGGACCACCATTTGTTACAACAGCAGTGTATGTTACAGGAGTTCCCGCACAAACTGTATCGTTAGGAGATACCGAAATAACAACATTAGGGGCTACGATAGGATAAGAAGTAACACCCCATGTTTCAGAACAACCATAAGCAGGCGTAGTATAAGTTATAGTAATAGTTCCGGGCGTCATACCAGTTAATAAACCGGTTGCTGCGCCAGCTTTTACTATTGTCGTGTCAGAGCTTGACCATATTCCACCTGTAGAATCATTAAACACATTTGCTGTCAGACCTACACAAACTGTAGTAGCACCGGTAATAGGCGCAGGACCTGCATGTACTAATACCGGAACAGTTACATAACATCCGGCACCGGAAAGTGAATAAGTGATATTTACAGTACCACCGCTAACGCCGGTTACCAAACCGGTAGCAGGGTTAACAATAGCAATAGCACTCGAAGCACTACTCCAAGTACCACCGGCACTTGTATCAGACAACAATACTGAGTTATGAGGGCACATTGGCACAGAACCAGTGATCGCTCCGGGAGGAGAAGTCACAGTAACACTGTGTGTTGCGCTACAACCACCAATAGTATATGTAACAGTCGTAGTACCTAATGTAGCACCGGAAACAATACCGATAGCATTAACAGGAGCTGCGATTGGGTTACTACTGCTCCATACGCCACCCGGAGGTGTGTCTGTAAGAGTAAGGAATTGACCCAGACATACGCTTGTTGCACCACTGATAACCCCTGGTGACGGCGATACCGTCATAGCCCTTGTTACGAAGCAACCGGTAGAACCTATTGTGTAAGTAACAGTAGCAGCACCTGATGCACTACCAGTAACTACTCCTGTAACAGGATCTATACTACCTAAAGTAGATGGGGTCATTGTCCATGTTCCACCGGTAGGTGTAGAAGACAATGTTGTTGGCACACCAACGCAAGCAGTTGTAGGCCCTGTAATAGCTGCAGGCGGGGTATTAACTGTAAATGGTGTTAATACATTGAAACAACCCGTAGACGTTTTAGTGTAAGTAATAGCTGTAGTACCCGCAGTAACACCGGTAACAGCGCCTGAAGTTGCACCTACACTTACCAAACCACCGGTTTGACTCCATGTACCACCACTTGTAACATCAGACAAGGTAATTGTCGAACCAATACATACAGATGAACCACCGGTAGGCATTGAAGGAATATCATTCACAGTCATTATTGCTGTGTCATAACAACCACCAGCAAGTGTGTAAGAAATCATAACAGTGCCACCTACTACACCACCTACACCACCAGATGTGGTAACGGTTGCGGTACCGGTGCTGTTACTTGCCCATGTACCACCGGATATAGTGTTAAACAACGAAACAGTATTACCTGCACAAACGCTGAATATTCCGGTAATGGCACCCGGCATTGCATTGACAGTAATAGGATAACTTACAGAGTCTGTACCACAACTATTCGTTACTTTATAGTATATAGTTGATGCACCTGCAGCCACACCATGAATAACACCAGGTGATAAAACCGTTGCATTTGTTAAAGAAGAGGAACGCCATGTACCACCTGTTGTTGCATCAGAAAGCGTGATATTGCTACCCTCACATACAGAAGTTGCACCTGAAATCGCAGCTATTACCGGACCCGCTGTAACTGTAACAATAGCAGTATCATAACAACCACCGGAAATAGTGTACGAAATAACAGAAGTTCCTGCGGCAACACCATGTACTACTCCACCATTGGTGATTGTGGCATTGGCAGTTGTAGTACTTACCCAAGTACCACCGGTAGTGGTAGATGATAATGTTACATTAGAACCAACGCACACACTAAGTGTGCCCGTAATCGGCTGAGGAGACGTACTTACTGTAATCGGACCATACGTTTTTGTAGTTGTTCCGCAAGAATTCGTTACTGCATAAGATATTGTTGCAGTTCCTGCCGCAACTCCATATACAGCACCGCCACTCACAGTAGCAGCAGCAGTATTAGAACTGCTCCATGTACCGCCTGAAGTAGCATCTGTAAGTGACAATGTATAACCTGAACACAGAGCTGTACCCGTACCTGAAATATTTGCTACAGTAGGGAACACATTTACTGTAAATGCTTGCATAACAATGCTGGTATCGTTATTACAAATTACAGTATATACAGCCGTATCTGTACCTGCGGCAACAGGAAATACAGCACCGTTTGCTGCATTAATAGTTGCCAATGCTGTGTTAGTAACAGACCAAGTACCACCCGCAACTGAATTCCTAAAAGTATCAGTATTAGGAACACATACCAATGCCGGACCCGTTATTGGTCCTACTACCGGCAATGGATAGTTACGGAAAATTGATAAACTTGAGTTTGTAAAGGCAGGAGAAGTGCCTCTGTTTGCCACAACAACATCTGGCTTAGTATCACCATCAACATCGCCAATACTCACACCAATAGGGCTTACACCTGTAGCATAAGAAGCTAATGAGGTTAATGTTATTGTACCGGAAACCGAAGTGTTTCTATATAAATTAACAGTACTCGAAATCAATTCTGTCATAGCAATATCCACCTTACCATCACCATCAAGGTCACCGGCTGCTAATCCTACAGGAGAAACGCCTACAGGAGTAATATCAGCACGTGACACAAATGATCCGGAAGAAAGAGACCCGGAAGTTGCCTGATTACGGAAAACTGATAAGTAACCCGCAGTAGAATAATCAGTACCTGTAACAATGATATCAGACTTCCCATCAGCATCTAAATCAGCTGTAATGACTTGCTGACCATACATACCTGTTGCAAGACTCATTTCAAAATGTGTACCGAATGTAAAATCTGTAGCCCCGGTAGATTGATTCCTGAATATTGATACCGAACCATTGATAACACCGGACAATGCTCTGTTTGCAACTGCAAGATCCATCTTACCATCACCGTCAAAATCTCCGGCACAAATACTTACCGGATCAGCATAAGCAGGTAATGCATATCCCTGAGGTGTTCCGAAAGAAGCACCTACAAAATTGGCAGTAGCTGTTGGTATAGGAGGAGCAGTGATCGCATTCTTAAATATTTTAACCGAATCAGCACCTGTTGTGTTACCGGTTACTGTAGCAGCAATATCAGGTCTTCCATCTCCATCGTAATCCGCAATAGCAATCTCACTAACCTTTCCACCAGGAATATAATTCCTATTTGTAAATGCAATATTACCAACACCTGAGCTGATATTTCTCATGATACCAAGCATACCGCCACCACCGATGTAACCAACAATAATATCTAACCTGCCATCAGCATCAAGATCTGCTAATTTGATATTAGATGGATTACCGGACGTTGTAACAAATACTGGTGCAGCAAAAGAGCCAGCACTAATAGAGCCGGCAGCATTTGTGTTCCTATATATATATATAGAATTTGCAGCGGCTTGGTTATTATTTGCTACAACCAAATCAAGTTTTCCATCACCATCCATGTCTCCGAGCACAGCCAAATATGCACCAGCACCTGATAATAATGGAAAATTGACGCTTGGCTTGAAGTTAAATGCGCCTGAAACAAAGCAGGTATTGAAAAACTCAGGTAAAAACTGCTTGTTTGTTATCCCTGTCTTATAAGTAGTACCACCTGTATTTACAACAGTCACAGGTGCAAAAAGCGCACCTGCAGGAAGCGTAACATTGAAGCTGGTTGCAGTAGCAGCAGCCGGTGACACCTTAACCCCACCAAAATATACAACGTTATTTGCCGCTGTTGTACTAAAACCTGACCCCGTAATGGTTACAGTTGCACCGGGTATTGCAGAAGCAGGCGTTACCGAACTGATAACAGGCTGCGCAACGGCGGTTTTACTACCAAACATAAGAGAAGAAGATAGAGCCAACGCACACACACCAAATACACTCTTCACACGTGGGTAATAGTTTTTAATCATAAGATATAATTAAGTTTTTCCAAGTCCATTTAGTTCATTTAGACAGTCATTTTCAGAGCATACATAAACATAACATTTGCAGTTATATATATACATAGAGTCTCCCCCTCTTCCGAGGCAGTCTTAAATTAAGGTATAAAAATAGGAAAATATTTACAATATTATATTTTTAGGCCTCTTAAACAGACAAATTTTATTTTTAAATGCGACTTGTTAGTATAATTCTGTCAAAACCCTTATTTTTATATCCGTCAAGTTATATATTTGCAGCACTTTCGGGCTCTGTTTTATCCCGGCAAACACTAAAAAAATAAACAAAATATGGTAGGGCGTCTTACTCTTTTACTTTTTGTACCAATATTTCTTTTTTGCTCCTCTACTTTGTTCGCCGGAGATAACAACTACTTTCAACATAAGAAAATATTCTATTTGTGCTCTATCAAAAAGGAATGTTTCTATTGCGAGTCTTGCTCTAAGGAGATGTATAAAGTGAAAATAAAAAACAATGTCGATAAGAAAATAAAGAGCATATATTATCAGTACTACTCTCCTCTTTATAAAAAAGTGGTTACCAAAGAAGCTGTAATAGAAGGAGATCAGATTGACAATCAGGCCATTGCTAATATATTTATTTGCGTGCAAAATCGTTTTCACTGGGCGATAAGCAAAATCGTATACATCGACAATTCAGAGGAAACCTTCCTGGTTGATGGTCCTTTAAAACATTTCCATCAAGATGCTGATGAGTGCGATTGTAATGTTACACCTCAGGACACACGTTATTAATCTCTGATAAACAGACTAATACTTATAAAATATCCACCTATTGGTGGATATTTTTATTTACAAAAGCACAGAAATACCTTAAAGCACAAAAAATGCAACAGATTTCACCACAACAACTAAATCAATGGATAAAATCAAAAAAAGACTTTATGCTTATTGACGTTCGTGAAAAATGGGAACGAGAGAGATTTAATATCGGTGGCATACACATACCAATGGGAGAAGTTATTGCACATATAAAAGAAATCCCCAAACACAAAGATGTAGTATTCTACTGTGAAAAGGGAATACGTAGCACTATAATCATTCAACGACTAGAGGGTTATGGATATTACAATATTTTCTCTCTAACAGGCGGCATGAGCGCCTGGCATGAAGATTAGTATTATCCGGTTATCAGTTTACCCCCGGCAGCATCTACGACTAAACTATGCTTTGCACCTAAAGTAAGCGTATAATTTATATCCTGATGACCACAAGCTAAATTAAAACAAACCGGATAATCGTACTCTTTTACCTTATCCATAATTATTTCCTCCACCGTTTGCCCAAACGGACGTTCAGTATCTTCAATATCTGTAAAACTACCCACTACAAGTCCGGCAAGCTCACTAAGCTTATCTGCCCGCTTCAAGTGCAACAACATTCTATCTAACTGATACAAATGTTCTCCTAAATCCTCAATGAATAATATTTTGCCCTTTGTATTGACTTCAGAAGTGGACCCGGTAAGATGTACCAACAAAGACAAATTACCCCCTGTAAGAATTCCTTCGGCACTACCGTATCTATTGAAATCAGATGGTAGTGTAATATATTGTTGTGGCATACCAATCAACGCACGCTTTAAAGACAACAAATAGTCCTCATGCTCGGTTTCCGGCTTAAACGCACCACACATTGGGCTGTGCAATGTTGGCACTCTAAAATTTGCCTGTATGTGATTATGCAATACTGTAATATCGCTGAACCCACACACCCACTTAGGTTTTTCTAAAAATTTAGTAAAATCCAATCCATCTATAATTCTGCTCATACCGTACCCCCCTCGCCCCATCAAAATGGCATCTACTTCCGCGTCATCAAGCATGGCTTGCATATCAGCCATTCGCTCTTCATCTGTTCCTGAAAAATAATTAAACTCAGACCCTACAGTTTTACCGACTTTCACTACAAATCCCCACCGTTCCAATACGGCGATGGCATACTTTACTCTTTCTGCTGAAACATAACCCGATGGACAGGTAATACCAATTATCGAACCTTTCTGTAAATTCATGACCAATCAAAAATAGGAAACTGCTCATAAACACAAACCAAAAGATAATTAAAACATACGATTACACTATTTCTTCTCTTTAACTAAACGCTTATCTTCGTCACATAAAAATGATATTACCACTCACGCATTGGCAATTTTTATAATTAATCAATAAAACAAACCACTTTTTTTATATGGCATTAATCAAATCAATCTCAGGAATCAGGGGCACAATAGGAGGCACACCAGGTAAGAGCTTAACCCCTATCGATGTAGTTAAATTCACTACAGCCTATGGTGCATGGGTTGCAAGTCAGGGAACAAATAAAAAAATTATCATTGGTCGCGATGGTCGCATTTCTGGTGGTATGGTTCGAGATCTGGTCGTAGCAACATTACAAGGTATTGGTTGCGATGTAGTAGACCTAGGATTAAGCACTACACCAACTGTTGAAATGGCAGTAAAAATGGAAAACGCCGGTGGCGGAATCATTCTCACTGCGAGTCATAATCCTAAACAATGGAATGCACTTAAACTGCTCAACCATGAAGGTGAATTTCTTAATGCAGCTGAAGGTCAATGGATACTGGACTATGCGGAAAAAACAGAGCCCAACTATGCAGAAATAGACCATATTGGCACACAAAGAAATGATGATAGTTACATACAAAAACATATAGACATCATATTGGCTCACCCTATGGTTGATGTAGCTGCTATAAAGGCTATGAACTACAGCGCAGTGTTAGATTCGGTTAACTCTACAGGGTCGTTATCTGTACCACCACTTTTACGTGCCTTAGGCGTAAATGACATTACCGTTATTAATGAAGAAGTTACAGGCCATTTTGCACACAATCCGGAGCCACTTCCCGAGCACCTTGTTGATCTTTGCAATACTGTAAAAGAAAAGAAAGCAACGCTTGGCATTGCTGTTGACCCCGATGTTGACAGATTATGTTTCGTATGTGAAGACGGCTCATTATTCGGTGAAGAATATACCTTGGTGGCTATAGCGGATTATATGCTGGGTAATAAAAAGGGTAATACCGTTTCTAATCTATCCTCTACACGCGCGCTACGCGATGTTACAGAGAAGCATGGCGGTCAATATTTTCCAAGTGCAGTTGGCGAAGTGAATGTAGTGAAGAAAATGAAGGAAGTGAACGCAGTAATAGGTGGTGAAGGAAACGGCGGAGTGATTGTCCCTGAATTGCATTACGGTCGTGATGCGCTCATTGGCATAGCATTGTTCCTTACTCACCTGGCAAAAACAGGATTGTCTGTTCGCACACTCCGTAACACCTACCCTAACTACTTTATCTCTAAAAATAAAATTGACCTTCCTGAAGACACTAATGTAAAGGCGATATTTGAAGAAATCAAGAAAAAATATGCTGCACAGCCTATCAATACGGAAGATGGCCTGCGTATAGACTTTGATAAAGACTGGGTGCATTTGCGCACATCTAACACTGAGCCTATAATCCGTGTATATTCTGAAAGTAAAGATGAAGCTAGTGCAAACAATGTTGCACATAGTATAATGGCCGACATCAAAGCACTGATGCATATAACTGCATAATATGGAAGAACAAAACCTATTGGGCGATATTGAGCACCATATCCACGAACAACAGGCAAAAAAATATCAGAAAAAAATAAAAAGAGGTAGGGCGATGATTTTGATCATCGCCCTATTAAACATTATAACGCTTTCCAGAGGTCTGGAAATATATGAACGAGGATCTTATAAACTTACAATGGCAGGCAGTGTGGCTGTAGCTTATTTCATCTTCTTCCTTATCAGTATACAGAAAACATATCTGTCTCTACTTTTAGCAACAATAAGCTACTCACTAATAACCATATATACCATTGCCAATAAAATACTTTTATTGAGTCCAGTTCTATTTAATGGCACTGTTAGCCAGTATCACTTTATGCTGTTGAGCGATGTTGTAATGGGCAGCGTAATACTTTACTTTCTTATTGGCGGAGCAAATGCGGCAAAAAAATATGACGAGTTGCAGTAACTTCAAGAGATAGCTCACTTGCTTTTTTTATCACCTGCGTTAAGCATATCACTATACCCCTTGAATAGTTGCTTCACATCAAAATAGACTCCCTTTAGATTATCATCATTCTTCTGAATTTTCAGGTAGTCACATTCATCAGGGGTAAGACTTTGCCCATCTCCGAATTTGTACCCTAAATACATGAGAACAGAATATTCATCAGATACATTCAGTACGTGATAAGCAGTCTCACAGGTTAAACCGTCACCTGTGGCTAGTATGGCGTCAGATAGTTTTCTATATTTTTTAAGATAAACATCAGCATGCGCTGCATCATGTAGTTGCCTGTATGCGCCATATACACGCATCAGAACACTTGGCTGAAACGGATTATCTTTCAATATTTCCAGATTGTATTTAAGATAGTTTTGTTTGTCTTCTGTTAGCCAAATCTTTTTATTACCTACTTCCTTTAAACTATCCATGTAGACAGATATATGCCCCATAGCACTATAGTTTTTATTGAAAAAATAGCCATAATATAGGAAGTGATAATCTTTTAAACTCAGTGTAGTATCATCATCCTGATAACGTTTATATAATTTAGGATAGAACCAAGGTGAGGACTCATCTTTTATCGTCTGTGCAATTTTTTTATAATCAGGAGGCTGCGGTGTTTGTTTATTCTGGGCAACAACCGGGATTGCAAAAAACAACAATACACATAATGATAGAACTCTCATAGTTTATTATATTTACTGCAATATAATAAATTTTGCCTTTGGGTTTATGAAGTATTCGTTTATGCTTGCTATCATCTGTGTGCTTCTTTTCTCTTGCAAAGAGAAGAAGGCGGATAATGATTGGACAAAAATGAATCTGAAGGAAAAAGTAAAAACACTTACAGAAAGAGATTATTATCTGGATACAACAGGAACTAAAAAAGGAAAAGTGCTGCGCTGGACCTACACTTATACCTTCAATAATCAAGGTTTCATTACCGAGAAAACCCAGATGGATGATAAAGGTGTGCTAACAGTAAAATATACATACCGCTACGACACTACAGACCATTTAATCGAAGAAAAAGTAATAGGCGATGAACTCATCTCTACGAGTACTTATTGGTATGACTCAATGGGGTATAAAATGATTTGCACAGTCAAACCCGCTGATACAAGTGCCATCTATAACATATACACTTACACTTTCAACAGCAAAAAACTGCTCATCAAAAAAACAATGAGCACTGATAATTCTATAGCTGCAAATCAAGATAAATCAGCCTTTTCGTGGCAATATGAAGAGACCTACACTTACAACAAAGACAAACAAAAGGTTAAATGCCGGCACATTGATTACGACAGCTTTGCGCAAACAACAATCTATAATTATGATGAGCAGGGCAACTGTATCAGCGAAAAAACAAACAATGCAAAACCCCATGTTGTCATTAACACCTCTCGAAAATTCGATAAGAAAGGGAACGAAATCGAACTTATCTCTTATGAGAGTGACGGCAGTGTTCATGCGCACATAAAGCACGAATATAAATCTTACGACAAACAAGGCAACTGGCTTATAAGGTCCACTCATTG
>CANGMZ010000025.1 GCA_947454715.1 Chitinophagaceae bacterium | reverse complement strand
TAAATTAGACCCAACTGAAATACTACCCTCTGAAATCTTTACTCCTCCTGTAAATGTGTTGGAGGCTCCTTTTATAGTTAATACAGCAGCACCTTCTTTTATTAATTGACCGCTACCGGATATATTACCGCTTAATGTTAGCGCACCACCCGTATATATTACAGAATTTGACGCAAGTACTATCGGACTAGACCATGTACATATAGTCGCTGAGTTTCTTAATGCCCCTCTACCATAACTTGAGGATCTGTTACCAATGCCGTTAAGCGTTAACTGAGCACCAGTGTAAGTACCGCTTGCTGTTGCATAATTGAGAAACGACTGACTATACTGATTTATTGTTACCGCTGCTGCCGCAGGAATAGCCGTATTAATATCTAATTGAAGAACACCACTATTATATGTAGATGTAGGAGAACCAACTACAAAATTACCTGACAAATTAGGATTTGCTACACCCAACCTCAATACGCCACCATTCATTCCTGAAGTACCATCCCATGTGCCTCCACCTAAAAAAGTTGAAGGATTTACAACACCACTCATCGGCACCAAAAAATTCAGTGTATTACCAGATGTTAGGGTTGTGGCAGAAGGACCAGTCATAATGAACTTGCCTGTTGGTATAGCAAGAGGAATAGATCCCGTACCGGGTTGTATCGTTAAAGTTGAGGTATCAGGGGTTGATGCTAAATTTGCAATAACAACATTTGAAGTTCCGTTTACAGTTGCTCCGGTAAATGTAAGTGTGCTTGCCGCTGTCGCGGTAATGATTAATGGTGCATTTCTTGTCGCACTTAAATATATCGCACCAATAGATGTAACACCTCCTAATGTAATGGAACTTCCACTTGCAGGACTGGCATCAAATTCTGCTACAACCGTACTTGGTGGTATTGCTGCAGGTGACCAGTTTCCCGACGTTGACCAAAGACCACTACCAGCGTTTTGCCAAATGTATTGAGCGTTCGCACTGCAAGGCAGCAATGCAAACAGAAATACAATCAGTAAGACAACCCTAGATCTTAATTGCAACATAATGTTTCATGTGAGAAGAGCATAAAATTCGGTGTATGAACAAACTATTTATACTAAAAAAAACTATAAGTATCTGAGATTCTCAAAAGAAAAGAATAACCAAATACAAGCGATAATTTCAATAAAAATATAATAACACTTTATTTATGACACCTAAAAATTCGTTACAAAAATACTACTACTATTATGCGTAATCAAATAAAGTTCACGAACGGTCGAAAAAGTTGATAAACGGTATTTAAATGAACAATACACACAAAGTCAAATACAATAATTCGACAAAAATCAATTCCTAAATCATAGTCTACATCAAAAAACAATAATAAAAACACTATTTTTGAACAAACAATCAGAAGATGCCACATTATTATTCTTTAGGGTCTATTCCTCGTAAACGACATACACAATTTCGTAAACCGGATGGTGGCCTATATGCTGAACAATTGTTCAGCACAGAAGGATTTTCTTCAAATTATTCATTGCTTTACCATCTGCATGCGCCTACTAATATTATAAAAACTGAAGAACCTGTAGACGTATCACCCAAAGCGGCTACTGACAATATATTAAAACACCGGAGCTTTTTAGGATTTAAAATAACACCTGAGGACGACTATCTGAAAAGCAGAAAGGTCGTTTTGTTCAATAACGATGTACATATAACACTTGCGGGTCCTAAAAAAGGACTAAACGGTAATGTGTTTTACAAAAATGCAGATACAGACGAAGTAATATTTGTACATGAAGGTACCGGTACACTCAAAACTCAATATGGTCAACTTACTTTCGGTTATGGTGACTATATTGTTATACCACGTGGTACCATTTATCAGATAAATTTCGATACAGAAGATAATCGCTTATTTATTGTTGAATCTTTTAGCCCAATAACTTTCCCAAAAAGATATCTGAGTAAGTACGGTCAATTACTGGAACATGCCCCAATGTGCGAACGTGATATTCGCAAACCTTCTAATCTGGAAACATTTGATGAAAAAGGTGAATTCTTGATTCAGGTTAAGAAAAAAGGCTTGCTCTACCCTATTTGGTATGGCAGTCACCCATTCGATGTTGTAGGATGGGATGGGTGTGAATATCCTTATATATTCAGCATACACGATTTTGAACCAATTACCGGTCGTGTGCATCAACCACCTCCGGTACACCAAACATTTGATGCACATAATTTTGTTATCTGCTCATTTGTACCTCGTTTATATGATTATCATCCTCAGGCTATTCCTGCACCATACAATCATAGCAATATTGATAGTGATGAAGTGCTGTATTATGTTGATGGCGACTTCATGAGCCGAAAACATGTAGAAAGAGGTATGATTACTTTACACCCTTCAGGAATTCCTCACGGACCACACCCTGGCACAGTAGAGAAAAGCATAGGAGCAAAAGAGACTAAAGAACTTGCTGTGATGGTTGATACCTTCCATCCGTTGAAGATGGCCGTTGATGCTGTTGGCATTGAAGACGATAGATATATATCAAGTTGGTTGGAATAATAGTATAATTACCACTTATTACTCAATGAACAAAACAGATACGGCTTTATTAAGGGAATTATTGAGAACATCGGCCATGGCCATGTGGAGCAGGCTATTTATAAACCAATGAAACATTATTTATAAATTTTATTTGTAACACATTCTCTAAAAAATATTCAAATGCAAGCACAAACAGTTAGTCAGAAAATGAAAGAGGCAAAAGATTTTTTGCCTATCAATGGTACAGATCATATAGAGTTTTATGTAGGTAACGCTAAACAAGCAGCACACTATTATAAAACTGCTTTTGGTTTCCAGTCATTGGCTTATGCCGGTCCGGAAACAGGTGTTCGTGACAGAGCCTCTTATGTATTACAACAAGGTAAGATTCGTTTGGTACTTACCACTCCACTTAATTCTTCAAGCCCAATCACGCAGCATATTGCAAAACACGGTGACGGTGTTAAAATTCTGGCATTATGGGTAGATGATGCTTACAAGGCCTTTGAAGAAACTACATCAAGAGGTGGTAAGGTATATATGGAACCTACTACTATTACCGACGAAAATGGTGAAGTACGCATGAGCGGTATATATACTTATGGCGAAACTGTTCACCTTTTCATTGAGCGTAAAAACTACAATGGTATTTTTATGCCGGGGTATAAAGAATGGAAAAGCAGCTATGCACCTAAAGATGCTGGCTTATTATATGTAGACCATTGTGTGGGTAATGTTGGTTGGAATCGCATGAACCCAACTATACAATGGTACGAAGATGTAATGGGCTTCGTAAACATTCTTTCTTTTGATGATAAGCAGATCAATACTGAATACTCAGCGCTGATGAGCAAGGTAATGAGTAATGGTAACGGATATGTTAAATTCCCGATAAACGAACCGGCAGAAGGAAAGAAAAAATCACAGATTGAAGAATACCTCGATTTCTATGAAGGAGAAGGTGTTCAGCACATTGCAATTGCTACAAATGATATAGTTGCTACTGTAAGAGATTTAAAATCTCGTGGCGTTGAATTCCTTGATGCACCACCGGCAGCTTATTACGAAGACCTTACAAGTCGTGTTGGCAAGATTGATGAGGACATAGCACCACTTCAGGAATTAGGTATATTGGTTGATTGCGATGAAGAAGGTTACTTACTTCAATTATTCACAAAACCGGTTGAAGACCGCCCAACTCTTTTCTTTGAAATCATTCAAAGAAAAGGTGCACAAAGTTTTGGAGCCGGTAATTTCAAAGCATTGTTTGAATCAATTGAAAGAGAACAGGCAAAAAGAGGCAATTTATAATATAAATAATTTGACAAATATTAAGGTAGTAAGCAATGCTTACTACCTTTTTTCATTTAAAAAAATCAATAGGCAAAATCAATAGTTACCCCAATTTTTGTAGCACCAAAAAGAGTATCTTTACATGAGTAATATAAACTTATGAATATCTATTCGTCTATTAACAAATTTGCAGGCATAACACTTATAACAGGCGCAATTCTCTTTTCTTCGTGCCGAACAAAAGACAAAATAAATGGCATTACCCCTGAAATAAAAAACTATGGTTCGCTTACAGTAAAAGTGAGTAATGAAGCTGGGGGACAACCAATAACCTTCGGAACAATGTCTTTTACTAATGCTGCCGGTAATAAATACAGTGTTGATTTACTTAAATATTTCGTTAGTAATTTCACACTTATCAGAAACGACGGATCTGAACGCAATTTTGGCAATTATAAATTAATTGATGCATCAGATACTTCAACCTGCTCATTTACACTTGATTCTGTTGCCAATGGCAGCTATAAAGCTATACGTTTTTACCTCGGTGTAGATTCACTGCATAACCATACCGTGTTAAATCAAGGCGACTTAAACCCAATAAGTGGAATGGTATGGTCTTGGAACACAGGTTACATTTTCTTTAAACACGAAGGGTCATATATTAATGATACCGGTACAAGTAAAATCTTACTATATCATTTTGGAACTGATGCGGCATTATCAACAGTTGATATCCCTATCACACAATTTGACATAAACAGCAATAAAAAAACCTTATATATAAAGTTTGACCTGAACTCATTATATAATGCGCCGAATACAATCAACTTCACCGGAAACAATTTTCATCAGTCTACCGAATTAAGCGATAGAATATGGTTGGGCAATCTGAGAACAAATTTTTCATCATCATTTACTTTCGATAAAGTACAATAAATTAATGAAAACCAATAAATTAAGCATAATTATCACCGCAGCAGCACTTTTGCTGTCAACTGTGGTGATAGATGCCTGCAAAAAAGATATTAACCCTGATGCCTTTACTGGCGGCACACCATATTTACTGATTATCCCTTCCGGACTACCGAAAATGGATATTCCAGCGAACAATCCACTTACAGTTGAAGGAGTTGCACTTGGCAGAAAATTATTCTACGACCCTATTCTTTCAGCAAATAGAACAATGAGTTGTGCAAGTTGCCATAACCAATCCTACTCATTTACTGATAGCAACAAACAATTCAGTACAGGTATAGACGGAATTAAGGGAACCAGAAACGCAATGAATCTTGTAAATCTGGGTTTTCAGAAAAAGTTTTTCTGGGATGGTGGTGCCGCTGATTTAGAAAGTCAGGTTATTGGCCCTATCCAAAACCCGGTTGAAATGCATGAAAGTTTGGCTAACGCAATTCATAAATTGAATACTGATAGCGTATATCCCGGTCTATTCAAAAAAGCATTTGGAGGAGATACAATAAATACTTCTATGCTTATGATGGCAATTGCTCAGTTCGAAAGAACGATGATCTCAGGGAACTCAAAATATGATCAATATGTAAGAGGAGTGGCAACACTTACAGCACAAGAACTCAATGGCAAGCAATTATTTGAAGATGCATCAAAAGGGGATTGCACCCATTGCCATGTTCTAGGTAGCACGTTCTCTGATTTCGAGTTCAAAAACAACGGTTTAGATAGTATATATACAGATCCGGGACGATACAAGATAACATTATTGGCATCTGATAGTGGTAAATTCAAAACGCCATCACTAAGAAATATTGCATTAACTGCCCCGTATATGCACGATGGTCGCTTCACCACACTACAACAATGTCTCGACCATTATAACACAGGTTTCCACTATGGTGCGCATCTTGACCCTGTATTATCTACAGCCGTAAAAGGCAGAATGACGGCACAGGACATGACAGACATTATAGCATTCTTAAATACGCTTACGGATACCGCATTTATAAACAACCCTGCGTTTAAACATCCATAGTTTACTCATAATTTTATTATATCATGCTTACATCGGGTACTATCTCTTTTTTGACTGAACTGGCGCTGAATAACAATAAGCCTTGGTTCGACGAACATCGTGATAAATATGTTGCTGCAAAAGAAGATTTTGAAGTTTTGGTAACCAATGTTTTAAAAGACTTGGCAACATACGAGCCGGCATTTGCAGAACAAAAAGCAAAAGATTGTATTTTCAGAATATTCAGAGATGTGCGTTTTGGTAAAGATAAAACACCTTATAAAGCACACTTTGGTGCATATTTTAGTAAAGGAGGCAAAAAATCACCTGCTGGTGGCTATTACCTGCATATAGAACCGGGCGGTAAAACATTTGCCGGTGGAGGTATATGGATGCCCGAATCAGCACAATTAAAAGCAGTCAGACAAGAGATTGATTACAATTTTGATGAATTTACGAGTATCATAAATGACAAAAAGTTTAAAAAGACATTTCCTGTCATAAATGGAGCGTCTGCAAAAAAAGCACCTGCCGGATATACTGAAGATAACCCTGCAATAAATTTTTTGAAACTAAAGAGCTTTACTGTTGGTTACAATATCAGTGATAAAGAACTGACAAACAAACAGTTAACAAAATCTGTATCTGAAATTTTCGCAACAATGAAACCGTTCATAGATTTTCTGAACAGAGCAGTTGATGTAGCTTAATAACTACTCTCGTTTTCAGGTTCATCTTCTTTTCCTTTGGCCTTTTGCCATTTTTCGTAAATGACACCGAATGCTTTGGCAAAAAGTAAAAGTATACCTGTAAATGCGGCCAACATCTTAAATGCCCACAAAGTTGACTCAGCAGGGAAAATCAGCTTTAATATAGGAAACCCAAGAAATAGGTATATGGCTATGACCGCAACTACCCCACCCAACAACTGCATTATTTCCTTTTTTTGAGCATTAGGGTCAATTGCTATATGCTGCGTTCTCTTCTCATAACCTAGCGGTATATCGGAATCAGATAGCTTACTGGCGTATAATTCTAACGCATCCCATATATCCCGCCCCATTCGTTCCATATCGTTATTACTCCCATTATACCAATTGAACTGAGAATACGTTATTTCTGTTCCATCTCGTAGTAGCAATATATATGTTTTACTAATTCTGCTGGCTACATAGCTATGATCTTCTATTTCGCGTAACAAAATCTCCTCATCTTTAGGTCTTTTAAATTTGAATGGCTTTATCCATCTGATAAAAATCCTGTCGTGCTGTAGCTCTGTCTCAACTATTCCTGTAGACAGAAATTTCATTAGAAAATAAGACAAGACAATCATCAGTGACAAATAAGCAGGTACTATCAACCAAATACCAACTAAGCCAATAAGGGAAAACACCAAAACCATCCCTAAAAAAGATATTAGTGCAAAAGACACCATCCGGGAAAACGGATCAGAAACGTATGTGCGGTAAGTCATAAAATAGCGATGAACTTGCCATCAAAATTACTCAATAAATGCACCCAAAACTTTTCTGAACATAGGTACATAAAAAACTGCCGCATCTGATGATGCGGCAGTTCATACACAAATAAATTCAACTATTTACGAATATCCATTTCTTTAATCAGGTTATCAGCGTGACCCATCTTATCAACTAAGAACAAAATGTAACGAATATCACAAACTATTGTTCTCTTATACTTTTTGTCGAAAGCGATATCTCCGCTCATTGCCTCCCAGTTACCATCGAAAGCAGCACCAATCAATTCACCATTACCATTGATACATGGGCTACCTGAATTACCACCGGTAATATCATTGTTGGTAATAAAGCATGTATGTAATGAACCATCAGCATCGGCATACATACCATAATCCTTTGCTTTATACAAGTTGATCAAATCTGCAGGTACGTCGAACTCTTCATTACCCGGCTTGTATTTTGCCATAAGTCCGTCAAGAGTAGTAAAGTAATTGTAGTGAACGCCATCTTGTGGTTCATAGCTCAATACACTACCATAAGTCACACGCATAGTAGAGTTAGCATCAGGATAGAACATCTTGTCCTTCTTCTGAATCATCATTTCACGAACATATTCCTTAGCTAATTCTGCTCTTTTGTAACTAAAAGCTTCCACCTTAGACTGATAGTTCTTTGTGTAATTGCTTACAAAGCTTACTGAATACAAAACTGCAGCATCATTTTTCAAAGCTGCAAAAGTTGGTTTTGAACAAAAAGCATTGAATGCAATACTATCTGTCAGGAATGTATGTGAAAATACATAATCAGCGTATTGTGCATAAGTAGTCCCTGTATAGCATACTAATTCACCTTTTTTACCTGACTTATCGCATTTTTTACCTACACATTCTTTGTTGAAAATAACCTTTGAATAAATATCAGGCATCTGATCTTTATCTACATTTTCGTAGAACATCTTGGTCATTTCAGCAAAAAGTTCCTTATCAGTACCTAATTCATATTCCTTAACTAACATTCTACGAGCAGCAGTAGCCGCAGTAGTATATTTCTTTAAACTGTCTTCATTAGGTGTTGCAGTTCCAATTCTTTCATAATAATCATACAATGGCTTCATAGATGCAGCCATACGAGCTAAAGCACTCGCACGGAAACACTCACCATAATATGTTGCATGTTTTGCATAAGGCTTATACTCTTCGAACGCAACTTTGAATTTATTCATCAGACTGGCATCCATACCTGAATTTGCACTAGCCCAAGTAGTAAACTTATCTTCACTCTTCTTTTTCTTATCTACCACATTCAGTCTTTTCAACTGCTCAGTCTGACCGATGTAGTATTTCCAATAGTTAGCAATACGACTATACAAACTTGTCAATTGCAAATAAGTGCCTTTGTTCATATCCATGTGCTTCTTAATGATAGCCAAACGCATATCACGGATAGCAACGATAGATGGATTAACTGTATTGATAGCCAAATCAACACCATAGCTTACTTCATAACGATTAGTACGACCAGGATAACCGAAAATCATAGCATAATCACCTTCTTTCTGTCCTTTTATAGATACAGGCAAGAATTTTTTAGGGTGATAAGGCTGATTTGTAGCCGCATAAGGTTTTGGCTGGTTGTTGCTATCTGCATAAACACGGAACATAGAAAAATCTGAAGTATGACGTGGCCACATCCAGTTATCAGTATCCCCGCCAAACTTACCTAAGCTCTTTGGTGGTGTACCAACCAGTCTCACATCGGTATACATTTTATATACCAAAAGGAAATACTGATTACCATTGAAATAAGACTTTACATTGGCAACATATTTACCTTTTTTGCTTTCACGCTCCTCTATCACTTTACGAACTGCATCAAAAGCTTTATTATAAGCTTCGCCCGTTGTGCCGTTTACTGATTTATTAACTTCTTCTGTAACATCTTCCATTCTTTGAAGGAATAAAGCGGTTACACCTTGAGCAGGCAATTCTTCTTGCATATTATGTGCCCAGAAACCATTATCCAATAAATTACGGTCAACTGTACTTAATGTGGCAATAGCATCATAACCACAGTGGTGATTAGTCAATAACAAACCATTTGATGATATCATTTCAGCGGTGCAACCACCACCAAATTGCAATATGGCATCTTTCATACTGCTGTGATTGATACTATACAGGTCTTCTTTAGTGAGTTTTAACCCAAGACGTTGCATCTCATCATAATTTTTACCGATAAGCATCGGTATCCACATACCTTCATCGGCACGGGCACCAAACATACTTATAACAGTTGCAAAAAGTAAAAATGTTTTTTTCATTATTTATTTTTTAAATCTGCACAAATATAATTCCTATCCTCCATTAATCATAAGGTAAAGAAAGGGGGATATTGTAATATTGACAAGTTCAAAAAACACATTATAAATAAAATAAAAATATTTATTTAACATACTTCATACAGCAAAAAATATTGCATCAATATGAATTACCAATTATGTAATAGTATATTTGTCAATAAACTACACGGAAAATGAGCAAAATTCGAATTGTAATTTTTGTAGTCACACTTATAATTTCAACGGCATTACTATTGTATTTATTTCCGTTAAGTACAAAAGCAGATACTGGAATACAGAAAGGATTGGTATATTTTTATATAAGCGTACTTGTTGTGATATCACTAATTATGAGTAGAGTTCTGCGCAAAAAAACAAATGACAAAGAATAGCTATTAGCAAAAACAATTGCTAAACTTAGTATTCCTCGTGTCAATTAAACAATAAAACACCTTATAAATTATTTACTGAGGTGGTCCGTTTCTATCATCAGAACCAGCACCTTTAGGGCCATTGTGCTCATCAGGTGGGCAGTTATGATCACCGGGAGGGCCATCAGGACGGCCTGAACCACCATCATCCTTCATGTGTGGCTGTTCAGGCATTTTTGTAAGTATATCTATAATTAAACCATCAAATACTGCTTTTTGCTTGTCATTGAGTATGCTTCGGACCTCTCTGAAATAGCTATAAGTGAGTTGTTCTATTGATTTATGATAATTACCCAATTCAGTACTCATTTGCTCTAATTGAGCCTGATTTTGTTCAGTGGCACTGATTGAAGCAAAAAATTGTTCACGTGTTTTTTTAGCTAACTGCTTGATACTGTCTATTTTAATACGCTGTACCGAAGACAATTGTTGAAACTTAACCTCTTGGTCTTTTGTTAGATCAAGCTTTGTATCTAAATTATGTGGCCCAAGATGCTGTTTTGGCATCATACCCATGCCCCCCCCCTGATAAGGAAACTGTGGCTGCGGTCTGAACCAAATAATAGCAATTAAAGCAAAGTTGCAGACTACCAATAAACCTACTAACCATTTCCACAAACCGGATGTTTGATTATCCTCCATATATTAAAAACTACCTTCTGATAAATTAGTTATTTGTTCATTTATATTTTGATACACATTTGTATGTGCTGCCACCTTATTTTTGATTGTAGCATGGTAAACAGATAATGCGTTGATAACGAGTAACAAAGCTGCTGCAGCTGCAATACGTGGCAATAATGACCTGATATTGTTTCTATGAGCATTATTGACTTTTATGCGGTTGACTACTTCCTCATAGATGTCTGAACGAACAGTTACCGGCTGAATGCCGTCAACACTAGTCATCACTTCTTCAATCCATTTATTTTTATCTGACCAATCCATAATATCTTTTAGACGACATGTTTATGTTTTTCCTTCGGGTAAAAATAAAAAATATCTGTTTCAAAAATAGAATTTATTTTAACAAGTCAATTTAATGTTGAATTCAACACTATGAAGAATTTGCTAATTATCTCACAATAACGTTCAACTAATTAACTTATACATATATTTGTATCGGTGAAAAGATCAGTAGCAATATTCTTCCTCATATACTACTGCATAGGAAATGTTATATTCCCTATGGGGGATTTGTCGTTTGTTCGTGATTTACCGCAAATGTATCACCATTGTGCCGAAGAAGATCCTGATATCAACATAACAGATTTTGTTTTCGAACACCTTCTGAACATTCACGATGATGATGATGCTCAGGAGCATGACAAACCACACCAGACTGTTTATCATCATATCCCCAACCAAACATTAATTACATTTTATACGAAACAAAAAGTTTCGGTATTTGTAGATAAAATATTCAATTCCAAAGAGAAACACCCAATTATTGAGACTACATTTTCTCAACAAGAATTCCTTTCTAAAGTTTTTCGCCCTCCTGCGAGTTTAGTTTGTTAGCCCGATTATGTACATCACATTTATTATATATATGTGATTCCTAATTATTTTTCTAAAAACTAAAAAACAAATCAAATGAAATTATTTATCATAAGCGTAGCTATGCTATGCTCGGTTAGTGCTATGGCACAAAATTCAACAGCAGTTCCGGCAAAAGTAAAATCAGCGTTTGCAAATTCTTACACAAAGGCAGAAAAAGTAAAATGGCAAAAGGAACATGGTAAATTTGAAGTGTCGTTCGTGAACGGTGCTGATAAAATGTCTGTTGTTTATAACCAAGATGCAACTGTCGAAGAGACAGAAACCGCAATACCTGCAGATAAGCTACCAGCTATTGCCAAAAAATATGCTGAAGCTAAGGGCAAAATAAAAGAAACAGCTATAATTGTTAAAGCTGATGGCTCTAAAGTTTATGAGGCAGAGGTAAATGGCAAAGACCTTTTGTTTGATATGACCGGCAAATTCCTAAAAGAAGTAAAAGATTAATATCTATTATTTTCATTTAATTTTCGTTCTGAACGACCATCAAGGTCGTTCAGAACTTATTGATTATTATCAAAACATAACTAATGAAACAACTCATCATATTTTGCTGCTTTATTTGCTGCACAAATAATCTGCTGGCACAAAAAACATTACAATTAAAAATAATAGATTCTATAACTAAGGAAAGCCTACCAGGCGCAAATGTTAGAGTTAACGGAACTATGTCTGGAGTAACAGACACCGGAGGAAACGTAACAATTGTATTAGCTGAAAATAAATATTCAATCTTAATAACTAATGTAGGTTATAGCAATAAATTAATTGATTATCAATTAATTGACAATAAAAAAATTACAATCCTTATGTTGCCTGCGGAAAATAACCTGGAAGAGGTGACATTAGTAGCATCTACTAGAAATAATCAGTCAATTGAGAGCAGCCCGCTAAAAGTAGAGGTATTAGGAAAGGAAGAAGTAGGTGAAGAGGTGGGTATACGTCCCGGAAATATAGCCAGTATTCTTGGTGATGTGAGTGGTGTACAAATACAACAATCATCTGCCGTTACAGGCAATAGCAATATACGAATACAAGGCTTACAAGGTCGCTATACACAGTTATTGAGAGATGGTATGCCTCTTTATGATGGCTTTTCCGGAGGACTTGGTATTTTAACCATTCCCCCACTCGACCTGCGACAAATAGAATTGATAAAAGGTTCTGCTTCTACACTCTATGGCGGTGGAGCTATCGGCGGTTTAATCAATCTTATATCAAAAAAGCCAACATTTGAACAAGAAGCGGATATTGTAGCAAACTATACATCTCTTACTGAGTTGAACATAAACACCTATTTAGCAAAGAGATATAAAAAAGTAGGATATACTCTTTTTGCCGGTTACACTAGCCAACAAGCTAAAGATGTTAACAACGATGGACTAAGTGATGTTCCTACAACTAACAGTTTTCTGATACACCCAAAAGTTTTCTTCTTTCCTTCAGACAAAACAATTATCAGTGTTGGCTATTCCGGCACATTCGATGATCGAAAAGGAGGAGACATGCAGGTTTTAGATAATAAAAGCAACAACCTGCACCAGTATTTTGAACAAAACAAAAGCCAAAGACACACAGGTGAATATGCTATTGACCATTTTATGAATGGAAATAGTAAATTGACTATCAAAGGATTAGTAAGTAACTTCGATAAAAAAACTTTAAGTAATACCTTTGCTTTGAATGGTGGTCAGCTGAGCTACTATAACGAAATTTCTGTCTATAAACCACTTGGTCATGGCGATTTAGTAGCAGGGGTTAATATTGTTGGTGATAAGTATATGACTCATAATGCAGACAGTGCATTGTTGCAAAAATTTTCTAATAACACTATTGGTGCATTCGCCCAATACTCGCTACACATTAAAGAAAAAACAACAGTAGAAGGTGGGCTTCGCTTAGATAACCACGATAAATATGGCGCATTTTTATTGCCACGCTTAGCTATTTTTCACAGATTTAGTGAACATATTGGCAGCCGCGCAGGATTCGGGATGGGATACAAAACACCTAACCCACTTTCACCACAAGATGTGGAATATGACCCGCTCACTATTGCACCGGCAGGGAATAATGTAAAATCTGAAATGTCTTATGGATATAATATAGAGGGAAATTACAAGAAAGACTGGGATAAGGAACACACCTTATTTATTAATCAGGCGTTTTTCCTGACTCAGGTCAATAACCCAATTTACTTTATGAACACAAGTCCTCAGCGTGTAGAATTGGTCAACTTTACCAAGCCATTACTTACACAAGGTTTTGACACGTACATAAAGATGACCCTGAAAAAATGGGAGTTATATGGTGGCTTTACCTATACCGATACCAAAAACGGACTTCTTGCCAATGGCAAAATACCATTGACACCACAAACCAGAATGGCATTTGTGTTGGTAAAAGAGATAGAAGAAGATTGGCGATTCGGTCTGGAAGGTTCATTTGTAGGAAAACAATATAGATATAATGGAACAGAAACACCATCATATACCTTTTTGGCATTAATGGCGCAATATAAAATGGGGAAACACTTTTATATTGTTTTGAATTGTGAGAACCTGTTAGATTACAGAATGAGTAATAATGAATCGTTATATACCGGCTCTATTACTAATCCGTCATTCAAGCCATTGTGGGCACCAATTGATGGCAGGGTTGTGAACTTATCGCTAAGATGGAAAATGTAATATTTCCTCCATTATTATCCACTAAAGGCTTTATTTTTGTAGCGTGCAGACATTTGTAACATCAAAGGCAAGAGAAAATATACTCAGCCGTATCCGTAAAGGACTCAGCGAGGCAAAACTTCCTATGCCGTTCCCGGAAACTGACAAGGACAATCAGGCAATCTATCCTACATCAACTGATGGACAGGAAGAAATCTTTGCGGATGCGTTTATAAAGTTGGGCGGTAAATTCATTTTTTGCGATAATGAGCAAGAATTGATGGATAATATCAACATTCTGCACGAAAGCCGTGATTGGAAGAATATGCTTTGTGCAGATGAAAGGTTACTTAGAATGTTTGAAAATAAGGTACCTGGGTTAGCAGGTTCTGCAGATCCATATATGGAAAGTGCAGATGCGTGTATTACCGGCTGTGAAATGTTGGTAGCTCGAACAGGATCAATACTTATCAGCAGTAATCAACATCTGGGACGAACAGCTCCTGTTTTTTATCCGGTTCATATTGTTTTTGCTTATGCCGATCAACTTGCCGGTGATATTGATGAAGCATTTACCATGATGAAGAAAAAGTATAAGAACGACTTACCATCAATGATAAACCTGAATACAGGACCAAGTCGTACTGCGGATATAGAGAAAACACTTGTTGTTGGGGTTCATGGCCCTGCCGAGGTATTTTGCTTCTTTGTAAATGCAGATAGTGGATCGGCATATAAAAAGTAAAATACATGCTTATTTGACATTATGCGATAAAGCCACCTGTTTGGGTGGCTTTATTTTTTAGAATGTTGCGCAAGTTACTAACGTTCAATATAGCTGTATGTAAAATACATCATTGGGGCGATACACTCATTGCGCTTGCATCCACCCACTAAAGGCGATGTAAGAAACCATTTATCTGGAGCTGTTTTTTCATAAGTGCTGCGAGCATATCTGCGATATACTTTAGGCATGTCACCATTTACCCAGGTTAGACCCAATACTTGCCCGTTATAGAATGTCCTCAAGGAATCATTACCGGCATAGTAGTTACTTACTTCATTCATTGGCCAGGGTAACCCATCATTTCCATAACCGATTATCCATTCCACAGAAACAAACAAACCACCTTTTACCTGTATCTTATGATCACTCAGGTCAGCGCTCACCCATTCATTGCCTTTTCTGGCACTAACAACCAAATTGCTATCTGTTACTTCTTCACCTGGAGCACCGGTAGAATCAGGTAAATATAAGTGAATCAAGAACTTATTAGTAGTGATACCATCTTTAGTTATATACACATTTACTTCATTAAGCAATGCTTTTCTGTTAGAATCTACAGGTAAAAACATGGCTATTTCGTCTTTAAATGTCAGGTAACACCCGCCATTATGTAGCCATTTTGTACTACCTGCCACGCCTTCTCTTATTCTGGCATTACCGCTTTTAGCTATGATACTGACATCTTGCAGGTTTCTGGTGCTTTTCTTTAACTCTACAATAATGGAGTCTTCCGGCAGTTCGTCTGCAACCACTTTTACTTTATCATAGCCCTGAGCATAGAATATGAAGGTATCGGTTTCCTTAGCATTGATTTTAAATTGAAAAACGCCATTATCATCACAATAGAACGACTGATTTGCCTTATCAACTTTTACAAAAGAATTTGGTAAGCCCTTATTGTCTCTGTTCACTATCCTCCCGAAGTATTGTCGCTCCTGCGCATGAGTGACAAGCACTGCAAAAAGTAAAAAAATACACAATATATACCTGTTAGGGCTGAACATCAACTTGAATTATTGGTTTATTAAATTTAGTGAATACTAACCGTATTGTGCAACACCCATGATAGTATTAGGGCATATTTAACAGCTACACCTAGAAACACAAAAAAGCCGTGGAGATAATCCACGGCTTTCAGTATGTAATTTGTAATATTCATTACCAAACTCTTGCACGCTCATTTTCAGGGCGATACAATTTATCAGTTGGCTTAATATTAAATGCTTTATACCATGCAGCCACATTACTTACAGGCAAGTTGCAACGCAATTCGCTTGGAGAGTGTGGATCTGTTTTCAAGCGGTTAGCTAATTCTTCAGGAGTAGTATTAGCTCTCCAAACCTGTGCCCAACTCAAGAAGAAACGCTGATCAGGTGTAAAACCATTGATTTTTTCTTCGCTCTTTCCTTGCTTAGTTTTCTTAAATGCTTCATAAGCAATGTTTATACCACCAAGATCAGCCAAGTTTTCACCTTCTGTAAGGCTACCATTAGCATGAGTAGTATCGATAACAATCACCTTGTTAAACTGAATAACTACAACATTAGCTTTATTTACAAAGTTAGCAGAGTCAGCAGATGTCCACCAATTAGTAAGATTACCGGTAGCATCATACAAACGACCCTGATCATCAAAACCGTGTGTGATCTCATGACCTATAACCGCACCAATACCACCATAGTTAACAGCATCGTCAGCATCAGCATCAAAGAATGGGAACTGAAGGATACCTGCAGGGAAAACGATCTCATTAAATGAAGGATTGTAATATGCATTCACTGTTGGAGGAGTCATACCCCACTCAGATCTGTCAACTGGCTTACCCAATTTGTTCAGCTCATAGTTATATTCCCATTGAGAAGTAACAAGGATATTTTTTACGTAATCATTGTTCACGATAGTAACTGCGCTGTAATCCTTCCATTTGTCAGGATAGCCAATTTTCTTAACAATAGCATTCAACTTAGCAGTTGCCAATTTCTTAGTTTCTGCGCTCATCCAATCCAATTTCTGGATACGCTCACCGTAAGATGCCTGCAAGTTGTCCAGCAATTCCATCATACGCTTTTTAGCTTCCGGTTTGAAATACTTTTCAACATACAATTGACCCAAAAGATCGCCAATAGAACCGTCAACTTCATTCAATACGCGCTTCCAACGTGGGCTTTGTATTTTCTGGCCACGCATTTTTGTACCATAGAAATCAAAACGAGCCTGATTGAAACCACTGCTCAGATAAGGAGCCATGCTATTCACCAAGTGGAATTTCAGGTATTTTTTCCATGACTCTATTGGTGTTGCTTTCATTTGCTTAGCAAACTCAGTATAGAACTTTGGTACAGAAACGATCAAAGAATCTTGTCCGTTAACCTTTAAACCGGCAAGCAACGTTTTCCAGTCAAGCCCCGGAGTCAACTTACCGATACCATCTAAATTGAATTTGTTGTACAACTTTATAGGATCACGCATTTCAACACGAGTAAGCGACGCACCTGCCAAAGCTAATTCCAGCTTATACACTTCTTCTGCATCTTTCTTCGCTGCGGCGGCATCAGTACCCATCAGAGTAAGCATCTGAGGAATATATTGGCGATATGCTTCACGAATACCCGCAGTACGCTCATCTTTGTCAAAATAGTACTCACGACCTGGCATACCCAAACCACCTGTACCAAATTGGCAAATTTCCTTACTTACATTCTTATCATCGGGAGAGATACCGAAACCAAATACCGGACCTAAACCTTCAGTATGTTCCAATGCAATCTCTGCCAAAAGGCCGTTTGCATCTTTAATATTGTCAATACGTGCTAACAAATCTTTAAGCGGTGTAATACCGGCTTTTTCAATTGATGCACTATCCATACCTGTACGATAGAAATCACCAACTTTCTGTACTGCACTGCCCGTTTTTGCATCTTTAACAGCAGCTGCAGAATCAAGGATAGAATGTAATGCTTTCAGGTTGTTCTCTGCAAGAATATTAAAGCTACCCCAGCGAGTCTGATCACCCGGAATAGGATTAGCCTTTAACCATGCACCATTAGCATACATGAAGAAATTGTCTCCGGGATGGATAGTTGTATCCATGTTAGCGAGATCAATAAACTTGTTCTCTTTAGCCTCAGACTTAGTGCCTGCTTGCTGACAAGACGCCATAGCTACAACAGCAGCACCGGCAAGAAGTGTGTTCTTGATATACATAAATTATAAAAATTACTTTTAAACCTTCCAAAAGTACAATAAGCTAATGGAAAGTCATAATTTATGTAGGAGGATAAAATGGGGGATATTTAGATTGGAAGTAACAAACAGAAACAAAATTATACTTAACCAGACAATAGCAATAGTTACCTTAAATTAAACTCCCATGCATTATATTGGAGTATACAAATAACAAAAATGTAGCAATAATAAATAAAGCAAATGTAATAGTCAATTTATTGTGCAAAAGACAAAAATCGCGTCTTTTTTTTGAAGGAATAGAATTTATAAAAAGTCGATCATACAATTGATATAAATTATATAATCTAAACCGTTTAGCATAATGTTTACTCATAGAAGATTTATAGTGATAATACCTGATAATAGTAATGTAGGAAACATTTTCAGTCAAGAGTAAAACAAGTGCCGGGCGAGATAAGTCCATTAGCTATTTATAAAGTTATTAAAAGCTATAAAATGTCGAATTATACAATAAAATTAAAAAAAATATTTACATATCACTAAAATTAGGGACTACAAAAATGAATATAATTAATAACCAAATAACAATTCTTATCATCGGAATAATCAACATAAATTTCAATTGTTAACTTAAACCCTAATTCATTGTAAAGCCACTTACACAAATAAAGACCAATACTACTACCATTTTCAGCTTATCAATATTAGTCTGCACTTTATATACTACTCCTAATAATAAAGTTAAGCTGAAATTGATTATTATATTAACAAATTACAACCTATTAATAGTAGTCCATTAATTCAATTCGACTAGATTAAGCCTACACAAATTCATTCCCAAAATCATTTCCCTATCCGCGTTTTTATCGTAATTTTCGCCCATGGAAATGAAACACCGTAAGCCGGTTTACTATAGTGAATACCTGCAATTAGACAAAATATTGACCGCCCAAGATCCTGAAAGTGCAAAAGAGGGAATAAAGGCAGATGATGAAATGTTGTTTATCATCATTCACCAGGCTTATGAGTTATGGTTCAAACAAGTGCTTCATGAACTGCGTGTAGTTCGCGAAGTATTTATGCAGCCAAATATTCACGATAACACACCGGATATATATAATAGTGTACATCGCCTGAAAAGGGTGATCAGCATTCTGGAATTAACAGTTACCCAAATGGGTATCATTGAAACAATGACCCCACTCGACTTCCTCGATTTCCGCGATTTGCTTCGTCCGGCATCCGGTTTTCAGAGTATTCAATTCAAAATGATTGAAGCTACACTTGGTCTTAAATACGACAACCGTCATGGTAAAGCATATTATTTATCACAATTAACACCTGAAGATGTGCAGCGTGTTAAAGACGCAGAAAGTGAAGTATCACTACTTACCCTGCTCAATCAATGGCTGGAACGTATGCCATTTGTAAATAATCCGGAATACTGGGATAACAATACCGGCTCATTCTGGAATAACTACCGCGATGCATACAAAAACAGCCTGAGTGAAGGAGAAATGCAGAACATGAAAACTTTTGATATGTTGTTTACTAACGAAGCAGAATATCCAGAAGGCAGATCGTTTAGTGCAAATGCCAGCCGAAACGCACTGTTTATTATGTTGTACCGAGATCATCCGCTACTTCAATTGCCTTATGAACTACTCAGCACACTATTAGCTATAGATCAGGAATTGAGCATGTGGCGTCACAGACATATACACATGGTGCAACGTACTATAGGTAAGCGCGCCGGCACAGGAGGTAGCACAGGTGCAGAGTATCTGCGTGGTGCAGCCGATAGTCATTACATTTTTAAAGAAATGGCAGAACTGACTTCATTCTTACTGCCAAGAAATATGTTACCAACACTACCTGATGCACTTGTAAAGGACTTGGGTTTTTCAAAATAAGCAGTAAGGAGCTTGAAAAGAAATTTGTAACTTTAGTATATCACTAAACACTGCAACATGGAAAGAAAAGTTCATTACGGCACAGTAGCAGAAGCGCTTGCCGAGTTCAGGAAACAGGGATTTAATACGGATTTCAGGCTTCAAGGCGATGGTATTGCACACAATGGCGGTCTTTACATGCCCGAAGAGCTACATATTGTAGACCTGTATCGATACGAAGGTGACTCCGACCCCGATGAAGAAGCATCGGTTTATGCACTCATATCAAGAGAAGGAGTAAAAGGCGTGTTGGTAACTGGCTACGGTATCTCTTCAGAAACTTCTTACCAGCAATTGCTGGAACGTATAGAATGGGTAAAAAGTTAACACTTAATCTTATACAAAATATTCAAATAAAAATGATACAAGACGACTTTGGTCGTCTTGTATCATTTTTATGACATTACCCGAAATGAATTCAATGCAATAATATTCATTTAATACACTACTACTTACCCATTCAAATTATCTTCGCACAAAACAACTACATGATCATGCTCCTGTCTAAAGTGCAATACAAAAACTATGAAACCGGTGAGTTTACCGATATCAGAGAGCGTAGTGTCAGCGAGATAATAAACTTGGTCAACAATTACCCCTGGTTGCAGCAATGTCATTTGGTGGCGGTAAGTCTCACTGCCCCATCAGTAAGTATAGAGCGGGGAGATAATGCTATACTCAAAATCAGCCATTACTATCACGATAAATTCAGCATATATCTACTTAATAGTGATGGGAAATCTTTAAAAACACACGTAGAACATTTGGAAGATTGCACAGCTGTTATTACTCAGTTCTGCGAAAACACACTCGACGAGACAACTTTTGAAACCAATCATGTTTACCATGCAGAGCGACATTTTATCACCGCTCAATTTATTTATAGAGTTAAAACCGGCAGCTTTACGGCATCATTGGCTCTGTTTAGTATTTTACCTGTTGCAGCTACATTCTTAACTGCATTAGTCCTATCAGCAGGTTTTCAAGAAGGCAAAAAACCAGCTATGATATTTGCAATGGTGCTGTCTGCTGTAACAAGTAGTGCACTAGCATTTATGGTCATAAAGGGGTGGATGATCTATTTTAACCACCTCAACTATGCAAAAGATCAATTTCTTGAACTTTCTAAAGGAAAAGATGAATTTACATTTGGCACTAACAATGTAAATAAGACATATAACAAACAGGACATTGATCATATAAACATATACCGCACTAAGAGCTCTAAGCAAATTTGGTCCAGATTAAACATTACCGAGATTGTCTTCAAAAATGGTGAGCAGATAAAAATATCAGGGCTGATTATTGAATATGCCTATTCAAAGATACCTGATGCGCATTGTCTGTTTATTGATAAGTTATTTACCAATATCAATTAAAACAACCACATATACGCACATCTTTATCAAAAATGATCGTATAATCTGCCCTTTTTGGGTGAATATTTGATACAATTGAAGGAATAGCTATTAACAAGTGTCAGATATTCACAATAAAACCTTAATGCGATATTTAATGCCATTTTTAAACCTTACCTTTGCACCCCTAAATTAAAATTAATATAAATGTCTGGTTTTACAGTTGCAATAGTGGGAAGACCCAATGTGGGCAAGTCAACTTTATTCAATCGCTTGTTGGAACAGCGCAAGGCTATAGTTGATGATGTGAGTGGTGTTACCCGCGACCGCCAGTACGGTATTGCCGACTGGAACGGGAAAACCTTTAACGTAATTGACACTGGCGGATTCGTTTCAAGATCAGAAGATGTGTTTGAGCGTGAAATACGCAAGCAGGTACATATAGCAGTAGATGAAGCTGATTTAATACTATTTGTAGTAGATACCACTACGGGCATCACCGGTCAAGACCAAGATATGGCAGACCTGATGCGCCGCTCTACCAAGCCTGTTTTGCTGGTAGTAAATAAAGTAGACAATGCAGAGAGAGCTCTTTACGCTACCGAATTCTATTCTTTAGGCTTTGATAAAACCTTTATGATATCTTCTATCTCCGGTAGCGGAGGTGGTGAATTGCTCGATGAATTGGTGACCTACATCAAAGAAGACGATGCAGATCAGGAAGTTTTGGATAAAGAAGGTAACCCTGTTGCCAAGTTTGCGATCATAGGTCAGCCAAATGCGGGTAAGTCTACCCTTTTGAATGCATTGATTAACCAAGAACGTACAATAGTTTCTGATATTGCCGGTACTACCCGCGATACAATTCATACGCATTACAAGCTGTTTGGCAAAGAATTCATGCTGATTGATACTGCGGGTATCCGTAAAAAGAAGAATGTTCATGAAGATCTGGAGTTTTACTCCGTTATTCGTGCCATTCGTGCAATGGATGAGGCTGATGTTTGTATGATGCTGATTGATGCAAGTGTAGGCGTTACTGCTCAAGATGTAAGTATCTTCAGTTTGGCAACAAGAAAAGGTAAGGGTATTGTCGTTTTAGTGAATAAATGGGATGTTGTTCCTAAAGAAACTAATACGGCACGTGATTACGAGAAAATGTTGAAAGAGCGCATGGCTCCTTTTACCGACTTCCCGGTTATATTTATATCTGCATCTGAGAAACTACGTATTTTCCAGGGAATGGAAAAAGCATTGGAAGTATTTGAAAACCGTACAAGACGTGTCACAACTTCTGTATTGAACGAAGTAATGCTGAAAGAAATTGAGAATTTCCCACCACCAATGACTCGCGGGTATTCTGTGAAAATCAAGTTCGTGCAGCAGGTACCTACTCACGTTCCTTCATTTGCTTTCTATTGCAATCACCCGGATTCAATAAAAGAACCATATAAAAATTTCCTTGAAAATAAGATCCGTAGCCATTTTAGTTTCAGTGGTGTACCGGTTCGTATATTTATGAGGCAGAAATAATGTATAAATAGTAGTAATACTACGTTAGTTGTAAAAAATAGCAGCTTGAAAACTAAAAAACTAAAACAGGATAAGGTAAATATTATAACACTGGGTTGCTCCAAGAATATGGTGGACAGCGAGGTGTTTAGCGGTCAACTGAATGCCAATGGTATAAGCGTTGTGCATGAAAACCGTAAACTAGACCACAATATTGTGGTAGTAAATACCTGTGGCTTTATTGATAAAGCAAAAGAAGAAAGCGTAAATACCATTCTGGAACAGGTAGACCTGAAACGCAGTGGTAAACTCGATAAAGTATATGTAACAGGTTGCCTTAGCGAACGCTATCGTAACGACCTGATGAATGAAATACCTGAGGTTGATGCATGGTTTGGTACAATGGAATTGCCATTGATGATGAAACAATTCAATGCAGATTATAAAGCTGAATTGATAGGTGAAAGATTGCTGGCCACACCCAAGCATTATGCTTACCTGAAAATATCTGAAGGCTGCAACCGCACTTGCTCATTCTGTGCAATACCATTGATGCGTGGTCAGCATGTATCAAAAACAATAGAAGAAGTAGTAGCCGAAGCTAAGAAATTGGTCAGCATGGGCGTGAAAGAAATCATGCTTATTGCTCAGGAGCTTACTTATTATGGTCTTGATATTTATAAAAAACGGGCATTATCTGAGTTATTGAAACACCTGAGTGATGTACCGGGTCTTACATGGATCAGATTACATTATGCATACCCGCATAAATTCCCGCTCGATATTCTTGATGTAATGCGCGAAAGAGATAATATTTGCAATTATCTCGATATGCCATTGCAGCACATATCTGACAACATGCTCACTGCTATGAAGCGTCAGATAACTCGTAAAGATATCACCGAACTTTTGGCTAATGTTCGCGATCGTGTTCCGGGTATCTGCATTCGTACTACATTGATTACCGGTTTCCCGGGAGAAACACGCGATGATGTAGAGGATTTGAAGAACTTCCTCGAAGAGGAACGTCTGGACCGTGTTGGTATCTTTACCTATTCACATGAAGAAAACACCTCTGCATACGGATTAACAGACAACATTCCTGCTGAAGAAAAAGAAGAACGTGCACAGGAAATAATGGAAGTGCAGCAGGAAATTTCGTTAGAGAAGAATCAAGAAAAAGTAGGTAAAGTATTTAAAGTAATCATTGATAAGAAAGAAGCCGGCCGTTATTTGGCTCGTACAGAGTTTGATAGTGTTGAGGTAGATAACGAGGTAGTAATAGATAGCAAAAAAGCATTACCTATAGGTGATTTTGTGAATGTACGTATTACAAAGGCTTACGATTACGATCTGGAAGGAGAAGTAGTTTAATTTTAATATTAGAATGTACCCCAATTATCTGTTCAGTAAAACCTTCAAGTAAAATGAAGGTTTGCTGAACTGCCTACGGGCCTCAACATCTGTAAACAATGAGGTCATTGCCTTGCTAAATGTCTTACTCTTATGTGCCTTATTCACTAACATATTGAGGAGTCTTGGATATTTACACATACCCCGCATTTTTGCGCTTACCTTGAGTTCAAATCCTAACCGTTCATAAAAGACCTGGTCATATTTTGCAGCAAAGTATGTTGCTGAATAATCATTACTGTCTATTGCTGTTTTTATAGCATCTGCAGCAAGCATACCACTATACAACGCATTACCTATACCTTCTCCCGTGAATGGGTCTATGAGCCCGGCAGCATCTCCGGTAAGTATAAAATTATGACCCGACATTTGTTCAGGCTGTAACGCCAAAGGTAGTCCCCACCCTTTTATTTTATCTTCAAGTTGTGCATTAACAAAACGTGGTGCTAACTGAGGGTTATTTTTTATGGCATTCAGCATTTGCTCCCTAAGGTTAATCTTTTGCTCCCTAAGCTGCGCAGATGCAATACCTACACCTACATTGGCTCGACCATTGGGTAGTGGGAATATCCATAAATAACTGGGCATGAGTTCTGGAAGAAAGAATAGCTCGAGATTATTATCCGGTGCTGTACCCGCGACTCCATGATAATACCCCCTTAAGCCAACAGCATAAGATTTACTTAACTCATTAGCCGATAAGAATTGCTTGCGCACAATGCTTTTATCTCCATCCGCCCCCACAATCATGGGAGCTGAGTATTCGTAATCAGTATTATCGACAGTTGCTCTTACAATTACTTTATTGCCTGATCTTTCAACAGAACGTATTATAGCTTCTTGAAAAACGGTACAATAAGCTGATGTCGTCTTTTCAAATAGAAAATTATCAAAAACCAAACGCGGAGAGGTAAAACATATCCTTTCATTCTCCTTGCTACGGTCGTTTGTAAACGGGATTGCAAGTGCCTTGCCATTCGGTGCTACAATCTTCATTCCCCATGATGGTAAGTGTTGCTCCCCACCTGCCAATAACTCCTTTAGCCATTCCGGATTTGCCCGTTCTATTACTAATGCAGTTCTACCACTACAGGCATCGCCACAAATTTTATCGCGCGGGAAGAGGTCCTTTTCAAGAACAATATGTGGAATTTGATACTTAGACAGGAAAATAGAGGTAGCCGATCCCGCAGGACCGGCTCCTATAATAATTACTTTAGTTTCTATTTTCTTTGGGTTCATGCTCCGGCATAAATATAAGCCTTAAAGCGCAATCTTAACCGAACGGGTTATCCTTTACAAGCATATTTTCATTGCTCATCCCCATTATTGTATTGATTTGTGCAGTCAGAAACCAATCATCACCACCAGCATAGATTAAAATATTAATCTGCTTATTTAGCCTGGTGAACATTGCTTTTAACTTAGCCTCGATTTTTACATCTGTAAGACCCGACAATATGACCAAATCATAACCACGATACTGAAACAATTCTATTGCTTCTTCATCACTTGTCGTGCCTTTAGCATCCCATGCAGATTCTATAGCAATGATTCGCAACATATTAGCTAACGTATCATTATCAGGACAATATACCAGTATATTTAGCACACTCATAATTTTGTAGTAAATACACTCAATGGCTTTCTTTGACGTGGCGCTAACTCTCTTTCTTTTAGTGGTTCTATCAGTTTATCAGCTTCATCGCGATAACCGAATGCGATCATACAAACAACTTCCTTACCTTCCTTAATACCAAGTGCTAAATTGATGATATGCGCATCGAAACCACCCATGCTGTGTGCATAAATACCCATTGACGACGCCTGCAAAATCATATTCGCATTAGCCATACCAACATCGTGGTGTGCCCATTTGTTATCAGCATTGTTAGCTTCAAATGTCTTGCGGGCAACTGCTGCTACAAGTACTGAAGCATTTTTTGCCCAAGTCTGATTAAATTGAGCCAAACCTCCAACCAACGTTTCGAAAGCAGGTGTTCCATTAAATGCGTAATAGTACTCCCATGGCTGCTCATTATTCGCACTAGGTGCCCAACTGCCGGCCTCTAATATCGTTTCCATATCCACATGTGAAACCTGTTTATTTGAAAATGAACGTGGACTCCATCTGTTACGAATCAGTTCAAGAACAGGACCATTTGTAGTTGCATGCTTTATCATTGTATATCTGTTATTAGAGTTTGTATTTGAGTATGTAAAATTAATCATTTTAGATGTATCTACACTTAAATAATTATAATAAAAAGCAATTTCAAATTCATCAGACTGAGCCTTACGCTGCATTTTAATAACATGAACTAAATAATATAACACGAAAGGTCTCCTTTTTTGACTCGTTTGCAAAAAATGGCAATTCATATATCTTTTTGCAGTAGTTCGTGCTCACTTGGGAAATAGTGACCTATTGGTTGAGATAGATTTGCTGTTCACCAATCAAAATCCAAACTTATGGAACGAACTAAAAAAGAAAGAAGCAACAAGCCGGTAAACCAAGAACTATTGGCAAAAGCAAAGAAAGTAATGCGTCAAAAAATTGACGAGCTTAAAAAGCTACCAGCAGACAATAAAATTGTAAAGGCAAACCAACATTTATTTACTGACAGCTTTAGTGCATCTGCATGGCCAGCAGCAGGTGAGCTTTGGGTTGGAGGTGTAGGACCGGTATTTGAAGCCAGCGCAAACTTGTATACTGTTTCTAACCCGGTTCTACATGTTGACATCACCGCTTCAGGATGGGGAGCTGCATTAGGTGGCTTCGAATGTGAAGTCGCAGGTGCATTCGCATATAACCCAAGTCAAATGCCAAGTAATTGCCAAGTAACAATTATTGCTGATGACGAAGCCCTTGGAGGTTGCTCACTTACTGTTATGAGTAATTCAGGAGCATTCCTGGGTCAGTTTATTGGCCCGGCAGAAGGTCTGGGGGGATGTTATATTACTCACTCAGGTACTATGACAGTAAGTTAAATGAACTAACAGGGCTGGCTTTGTCAGCCCTGTTATACACCAATTGTTTACTAGAAAACTTAAGGAAATAGCCATACTCTTTCACCAAATACAAGTTAAATAAATTATAACAATATGAACGAAGCCCATTTTGAAAACGCACTAAATGTTTTTGCATTCGCCTCAAACACTGAAATCGCAGGGTTTATTAAGCAATACTGTCACGAATCTGAATATAGCCGATATGATGAAGTGATGAAACTATGGCAAAATATTCAACCTTATGTGCAACAAATGGCAAACAATGAAAACAACATTGCAGATACAATTCAAGTTAAAAAAGTACCAACCCGATATAATAAAATGCTGGATGCCTACCGAGACGATTTACTTTTTGCGAAAACATTTCCTCCCCACCGCACAGAATTTGGTATTGTAGAAATAGACAAATTAGTCGCAGCCCAAAAAACAGTCAATCTTGATTTTTGTGAAAAACTGATTGAAGAAATGCGTGGCAAAACAGACATGAAACACCTTATCAAAACATGTTTGTCGCCAGATCGAAAACAAGAGTCTGTACAATATATGGAAAATTCGGGTAGCCACATTTTCACATCTCCTAATTCAGACATACGGTTCCTTGGCTCATATTTAAAAGAACTTATTCCGGAAGACATGGAATATGCGGGTGGAGGTTTACCAATTGCAGCTATCATTTCTTTCATAGGATATGGCGTTGCCCCCATAAATGTTATACGTACACCAACCAGAATTGTACTTCATAATGGATTTCACAGGGTGTATGCATGCAGAGCATTAGGCATAAAAGAAATACCTGTTGTTATTAAAAATGTGAGTAATCCTCTCTTAGAATTCCCAGTACAATTAAACGGACTTCCAAGAGAATATTTGCTTAATACTCCACGCCCTACACTTGTAAAGGATTTCTTCGATCCAAATCTGACATTAAAATTTAAAATAAAGAAGAAATTAAAAATGGTAAAACTGCAAGTTACACCTACTGCTCACGACATTCCATATTAAATTTCAGAAATATTATCTTATAACAGACGGGGTTATAACAAAACTTCGTTATTATATAATAATAGTAAAATATACTATTTACTTGAATGTTTTAACATAAAAGCCCAAAGCTTGTTCATGTACTTATTGTGTATTTCTGTACCGTCTCAGAAAAACAGTAAAATATAAATTAAGATTGCTTCAGCTTATTTTTATAATAAGTTATCAAACCTTCCATAGGGCTCTGAACAATTGTTCCCGGCTCTAATTCATATTGAGAACAAAGATTTTCAATAACATCTGAAAACAAAAAAGCGATAGATCCGGAGAAGTATAATGGCTTTTTCCAACTTTGACGATACTTTAGTATTGTGGTTTGGAAGAAGTCATTCAAACAATCTTCAATAATATTTTCTACCATGTAATGACCTCTGTTCTCCTTAAGTAATGCGACAAAGGAAGCCAAATATCTATTAGGATAAGGTTGATGGTATAATCTATTGACTATCTCCGGAATATCTGACCCGAAACGCATTTCGAAATCCATCATCAACTGAGTGTCAAAAGTACCGTAAGTGTAATACTGCAAGACGCGCTTACCCATGTGATTACCACTACCTTCATCGCCGGCAATATAACCCAGAGATGGTTGACGTTCCTTAATCTTTTCACCATCGTAATAGCAAGAGGAACTACCTGTACCTAAAACGCAAACTATACCTTTATCTGCGCCACAAAGTGCATGTGCTGCAGCCATCATATCGCTGTGCACTTCAACTTTTTTAACTCCGAAATGTTTTTTTAATATTCCCTGCATCAATACCTGTTTGGGCTTGCTTGCAGCACCTGCGCCATAATAGTATATGGCACTAGGCTCCGCATCTAAGCTGGCAGCAGGTAACTCTTCCTGCAGCATTGCTGCAATAGATTCGGGTGTTTGTAAAAAAGGATTGATGCCTTGTGTGTGAAAATGCACAGGCTTCTTATTTTTCCTAAGTAAACACCAGTCAGTTTTCGTGGAGCCGCTATCAGCTATCAGGTAAGACATATAAACGGATTAGTACACAAATATGCATTAACTACCCCTAATTACCTAATGAAAACAGGTATTTTTTACAAATAATTATAATAAGTCTTTAATCCCACAAAAGACTTCAATTTCTTAACTACTTATTAATGAAATAGTTAAGGATCCCATGACAGAGATCCTTAACTATCAGACAATATTATGTGGCTATTATTTAACTTCTTCTTTCTTTACCATACCCTCCAAAAACCAAAGTACATCTTTCATTTTCTTTACTCTATCTACTACCAACATAAAGTTCTTGCCTACTTGTTTCAAACGGGCATTTCTTGTTTTGGTTTGTATATAATCGAGTATATGATTGAAGGTATCTGATTCAAAATAAGGAGACTCCGGATTGCTCACAAAGTACAAACGCATCTGTTCGTTCTTCAAAATCAGCTTCTCAAAACCTAACTCACAAGCTACTCTGCGACAACGAATAGTTGTAAACAAATCATTCACCTGAGCAGGAATCGGTCCGAACCTGTCCTGCATATCTTTACCAAATTTCTCCAACTCCTCTTCATTGTCAATATCATCGAGCTGAGTATATATGGACAAGCGTTCAGTTATATTTTCAATATAAGTATCTGGTATAAGTATCTCAAGATCAGTATCTATTGTGCAGTCACTTACATAATCTTTCTTACGATTGAGCTCTTCTTTAAATACATCTTTAAAGTCTGATGTTTTCAACTCCCGCATTGCTTCAGCCAATATCTTTTGATACATCTCGAAGCCAATATCGGTAATAAACCCACTTTGCTCACCACCTAAAAGATTACCTGCACCACGTATATCCAAATCTCTCATAGATATTTGAAAGCCACTACCCAATTCATTAAACTGCTCTAATGTCTGCAAGCGTTTACGACTATCATTTGGTAACAAACTCATAGGTGGTGCGAGCAAATAACAGAAAGCTTTTTTATTACTACGCCCTACTCTACCCCTTAACTGGTGAAGATCACTTAACCCAAACTGATGAGCATTATTCACAATCATGGTATTGGCATTAGATATATCTACCCCACTTTCCACAATATTCGTACAACAAAGCACATCATACTTATGCTCAATAAAATTCATAAGTGCTTCTTCAAGATGGTGTCCCTCCATCTGTCCGTGTGCCATACCGATATTCAAATCGGGACACAAACCACGCAACAGAGTTACCATCTCCGGTAAACTCTGTACTCTATTGTGTACAAAGTAAACCTGACCACCACGTTCTGTTTCATAATACAATGCATCGCGAATGGCATATTCATCAAATACCATCACCTCTGTATGCACAGGTTGTCTGTTAGGTGGCGGCGTATTGATAATGCTCAGGTCGCGGGCATTCATCAATGAGAACTGTAATGTGCGGGGAATTGGTGTAGCTGTTAGCGTCAATGTGTCCACATTAGCCTTCAACTCTCTTAGCTTTTCTTTTGCACCGACCCCAAATTTCTGCTCCTCATCTATAATAAGTATACCGAGATCTTTGAATTTTACATCCTTGCCCAATATGCCATGAGTACCTATTAAAATATCTATTTTACCTTCTTCTAATCGTTTGAAAGTATCTTTTTTGTCTTTCGCTGACTTGAAACGGTTGATATAATCTACAGTACAAGGAAAATCCTTTAAACGCTCTTTAAAAGTATTGTAGTGCTGATATGCCAATATAGTTGTCGGCACCAACACAGCAGCCTGTTTACTATCAGCAACCGCTTTAAATGCAGCACGAACAGCTATCTCTGTTTTTCCGAAACCCACATCTCCACATACCAACCTATCCATTGGTGCAGGAGACTCCATATCCCGCTTTACATCCGCAGTAGCTTTACCCTGATCTGGCGTGTCTTCATAAAAAAACGACGCTTCAAGCTCCGTCTGCATGTAGCTGTCAGTAGAAAAAGCAAAACCTTCTGATGCTTTACGCTTAGCATATAGCCTTATCAAATCAGCAGCAATGTCTTTTACCTGCTTCTTGGTCTTGTTCTTCAGCTTCTGCCATGCATCACTACCTAACTTATTTACACGTGGTATTGTCCCCTCTTTACCTGTGAACTTCGTTATCTTATGCAATGAATTCACATTCACATAAAGCACATCATTGTCTTTATACAAAATGCGAATAGCCTCTTGCATATTACCATTCACTTCTATTTTCTGTAGTCCGCTATACTTCCCTACACCATGATCTATGTGTGTCACATAATCTCCAGGCTGCAATTCTCTAAGCGCACGCATGGTGAGTGCCTTACCCTTTGAATAAGCCTGTTTAAGATTGTACTTATGATAACGCTGAAAAATCTGATGGTCGGTATAACAAATTGCCTTCTTGTCATGATCAATAAACCCCTTGCTGATAGCAGTAGCTACCGGCACAAAGTTGATCTTAGCATCAAGGTCATCAAACACACTTCTGAGTCGCTCCAACTGCTTTGGATTTTCTGCAAACATATATACCTCATATTTTTGAGCTATACGTTTTTGCATATCCGCTATCAGCATATTAAACTGACGATTGAATACCGGTTGTTCCTCAGTTGCAAACTTAAAAGTGGCATCAATGGCATCGCCTGTTATCTTCTCTATTGAGTGATTATACCACTCAATAAGATGCATAAGCTTGATTTTTTCTTGCCAATCTCCCGGTGATTCGAAGTCCGCCTTTGAAATTTCTTTCAGCATTTCTTCTTCATGATCTATAGCTACCTGTCCTAATTCCATTTTATCGGGCAGGTCGCTGACCATCTTTTCTATTCTTCCCAATACAAATTGTAAGTCTTTTGACCATACAATGGTATTTGATGGAAGGAAATCGAGCAATGATATTTTTTCCTTTGCGTCGAACTTGGTTTCGATATTGGGTAATATAGAAACCTGCAACAACTTACGTTCCGATAATTGAGTCTCCGGATTGAAAATACGTATGCTGTCCACCTCTTTATCAAACAGCTCTATACGATAAGGATGTTCATTGCCAAAAGAATATATATCTAATATTCCGCCTCGCATAGCAAACTGACCTGGTTCATAAACGAAATCTTCTCGTTTAAAACCCAGACTCACAAATTGAGCCATCATCGAATCCACCTCAATATCTTCACCCACCTTTATATGTATCATATTGGTAGACAAAGAAGATGGATTGACCACCTTTTCAAACAACGCTTCAGGATAAGTTACCAATACCTTTTTACGAGGCTTATTGCCTGCAAACTTGGTAAGTGCCTCTGTTCGTAACATAACGTGACTACTGTTCAACTCATTGAACGAACCGGTACGTTTAAAAGAGTCAGGAAAAAAGCAAATATCTAACGCCTTGGTAAGGTGTTCAATATCATTATGAAAATAAGCTGCTTCCTCCTTATCATTTAAAATGAATACGTGATTGGCGTCTGTATTTTGCCATAAGGCAGCTGCAACAAAATTGATGGATGATCCGCGTAGATTATCTAAATATACTCTAAGCTTGTGGCCGGGCATAGCCATTCCGGCAGCTATTTGTTTTAGCCGGATATCATTCTGGTATAATCCCTGTAATGCTTCCAGGTTCATTGACCCGCAAAATTAGGTAAAAACCATTCGTAAAAATGTTATCAAAAAAAGAGTATTGTGATATTTATTTTTTATTTTACTTAATGATCTCATTTCAAATAAAATAAAAGTTATTAAAATGATGACAGTTTAATTTTCGCTTTAAGTTAATATAGTGACTCTTATACTTAAATAAACCTGCTAAACTTATCAAACGCAAGCATACTTGATTTTGCTTGGGTAGTATGCGCTATCAGGTCATTAATCTGACGCTCCAAAACGAGGGATCGATTGGTTATATTCTGTTTCATATAGGTAACAGATTGGTACTCTATTCTTATACTGTGTTCCAGCTTTAGTTTTAATGCTTCAAGGTCACTCACTACCTGCAACAACCCTGTTGATAGTTTTCCGGTATCAGGTATATACACAAACCCCGATGACATTTGCCGTTGCCAACTAATGAGGACCTGCATATTTTTAGGACCAATTCCCGGAATTTTACGACTGTGTAACAACGAAATATCACTGGCGTTCCTGATACCTGCACTGAGTAATATTGTTTTTTTAGCAGGTCCGAAAGAGGCAATTTCATGCGACTGGATATCAAACTGTCGGAGATAACCCGCTAAATAATCATTATAAATGCGTTCCTCCATTAATTTCTTCATTTTTTCACCCTCATCAGGCAGTTGACGAAAATTATTGACGAGCTGATTAAGTTTGCCTAATGCCTTATTATACATATCAAGACCAGGAGGCATATTATACTCCTGTATCATTTTCTCTAACAATGTAGCATAATGTGCGTATGTGTTTCTAAGGCTATCTCTTTCTGCTTTTATTTTCTTTGCAAGTGTTCCGTATTTTATCCATAAGACACTTGAAATACCTCCCAAGCAAAGTATATAATTATGCGATATTATACTTACTCCAATAAAGGCCAAACAACATACCACAGCTATACCTACTTGGGTATATAATTGTTTATACCATCCCCTATCTACTTTTTGAGTTACGTGATCATTGTCTTGTACAGAGCCCGACCATTTATTCAATTCTAATTTATCGACCTTGAAGCCATTCACAAAATGTTCTATGTCATTCAGTACT